>NZ_VISI01000002.1:5000-330000 GCF_007827365.1 Olleya sp. Hel_I_94 | reverse complement strand
CTTCTCCTTCATTTTCAACCCAATTAACTTTGACTTTTTCATTATTAATGGCATCTACCTGTCTACCTCTGTAATCTGGTTGTATTGGTAAGTGTCTGCTAAAACGTCTATCAATAAGTGTTAGCAATTCAATCTCTTTAGGTCTACCAAACGATTGTATTGCTGTTAAAGCTGATCTAATACTACGACCTGTGTATAATACATCATCAATAAACACAATTTTTTTATCTTCTACTTGTACATTAATTTCTGTGGTACTTGCTTCCAAAGGTTTATCACTTCTTCTAAAATCATCTCTATAAAATGTAATATCCAAATGACCTAATTGCAGATTATTGATTTTATATTCTTCTTTTAATAAAGAAGCTATCCTATTTGCAAGATATTTACCTCTAGGCTGAATACCTATTAATACAGTATTAGAAAAATCGTTATGTTTTTCAATGAGTTGGCAAGCCAATCTATGTAAGATGATGTTGACTTCTGTTGCATTAAGTAGCACTTTTTGACTCATAGTGTTCCAAACGGGTTTGGTAAACAAATGTAAAGTAAATTATGATAACAAGAAAGTTGTTTTTTGTTTTAGCATAAAAAAGGAGTCTTATTTCTAAAACTCCTTTTATAAATTTAAAATATATAGCCTCTAACTTTTTATAAATTTGTGGTGATATTTTAAAGTATTATCCTCCAACAGTAAAACATATACTCCTGTATTTAATTTAGAAATATCTATTGTATCTAGTTGATCTAGACTATTAACTGTTTTTACCTGCTTACCATCTAAACTGTATATTTGATAAGATTCAAAATGTTTATCTGTTACTATCTGTAAATGGTTTGGTTTATTAATAATTTTATACTCTTTAACCTCTTCTGTAGCTATACTTAAAGTAGCATCATATTCGCTATACATCGTTACTGTGGTTGTAGATAATAAACTTGATAATAAAGGTGCTAAAAGACCTTGAGGTGTGTTGACCCTTAGGTAATACACATCGTTTGGATCAAAATTATCAATTACAAAAGTAAAACTTCCGTTAGCAAGTATTAAAACATTGTAATTGCTACAAACTACTTCTTGTAAATTAGACGTATCTCCTCCTGGAGCTAATAGTATTTGGTAATCAAATTGAGATAAAACACTTAACCCCAAACTAAACATACCTATTGTTAACTTATTAGCACCTGAATTAATGGGATGCTTATAAAAAACGTCCTCATTAAAAGGTCCAGAACAACTATAAGGTACTGATGATGCTGTTGCTGAAGTAAAGTTAATAAGATTAACACTTAGATTTGAACCGTTCACAGGAATGGCTTCAGCCACAGTATTTCCTGTTTGCGCATGTGCAGTAATAAATCCTACTACTAACACTAATAGTAATAATTTTTTCATAATAAAAAGATTTAAATTAATATTAAGCTAACAATCAGTTTAGGGAAACTAAAAACACTTAAAAAATAAATCAATGTATTGCAATACGAAAAATTTGATTCAACATTAAATTAAATATATTATGCTGTTTATCAAAATGTTATCGATGAAATGACCGTAATTTTAACAACTATAGCCATAATATGATAATTTCTGACATAATATTCTTACAGTATAAATTGCTGATTTTAAATGAAAAAGGAAATTATATTACTCAACTTATATATAATAGATGCAACTAGTTAATAAGGCTATAACTAATTAAAACCTCGTAATTAGCAGTATAAATTGCTAGGGATTGATACAATAAAAAAAGCCTCTCATTTCTGAGAGGCTTTTAAATTTATAATAAAAAGAGGAAATTATTTTTTCCCGTCCATTTTATCTTTTAATGCTTGTAAAGCTTCGTTTGCATCACCTAAAGTTGGTTTAGACTCGGCAGCTTGATCAGCAGCTTTCTTAACAGCAGCTTTTACGTTAGCCATTTCTTCAGCTTTAAAGATAGCAGTATGAGATGCTACAACACGTTTGAATTCTTTATTAAATTCAATGATTTTAAATTCAGCAGTATCACCTTTTTTCAACATCTTACCGTCTTCTTTTTCAAGGTGACGAGATGGTACAAAAGCAACTATATCTTCGTTAAATTCAATTGTAGCTCCTTTATCTACAACATCAGCAATTTCTGCAGTATGAGTTGTATCTAAAGCAAATTCAGTTTCATATTTATCCCAAGGATTCTCAGTTGTTTGTTTATGACCTAAAGATAATTTACGTCCTTCAACATCTAACTCTAATACTACTACATCTAATTTGTCTCCTACGTTACAGAACTCAGATGGGTGTTTGATTTTCTTAGTCCAAGATAAGTCAGAGATGTAAATTAATCCATCAATACCTTCTTCTAATTCAACAAAAACTCCAAAGTTAGTAAAGTTACGTACAATACCTGTGTGCTTAGAACCTACTGGGTATTTAGTTGTAATGTCAGTCCAAGGATCTGCAGATAATTGCTTGATACCTAATGACATTTTACGATCTTCTCTATCTAAAGTTAAGATAACCGCATCAATTTCGTCTCCAACTTTTACAAAGTCGTTAGCAGAACGCAAGTGAGTAGACCATGACATTTCTGACACGTGTACTAAACCTTCAACACCTTCTGCAACTTCGATAAATGCACCATAATCAGCGATTACAACAACTTTACCTTTAACTTTATCACCTACAGCAACATTTTCTCCTAAAGCATCCCATGGGTGTTTAGATAATTGCTTAAGACCTAATTGGATTCTAGACTTATCTTCATCAAAGTCTAAGATTACAACATTTAATTTTTGATCTAACTCAACAATCTCATTTGGATGGTTGATACGAGACCAAGATAAATCTGTAATGTGAACTAAACCATCAACACCACCAAGATCAATAAACACACCATAAGAAGTAATGTTTTTAACAACACCTTCTAATACTTGTCCTTTTTCTAGTTGACCAATGATTTCTTTCTTCTGCTCTTCAATATCAGCTTCAATTAAAGCTTTATGAGACACTACTACGTTTTTAAATTCGTGGTTGATTTTAACAACTTTAAATTCCATAGTTTTGTTTACGTACTGATCGTAATCTCTAATTGGCTTAACGTCAATTTGAGATCCTGGTAAGAATGCTTCGATACCAAAAACATCTACAATCATACCACCTTTAGTACGACATTTAACAAAACCGTTAACGATTTCTCCAGTTTCGTTAGCTTTGATTACTCTGTCCCAAGCCTTAATTACACGAGCTTTTCTGTGAGATAATACTAATTGTCCTGTTGCGTCTTCACGTACATCAATTAATACTTCTACTTTGTCTCCTACTTTTAAGTCTGGATTGTATCTAAATTCGTTTAAAGAAATAACTCCTTCAGACTTAGCGTTGATGTCAATAATAGCATCACGATCTGTCATGTGTACTACTGTTCCTTCAACAACCTCATCATCTAAAGTATCTACGAAATTTTCTGATACTAATTTTTCAAATTCTTTTAATTGAGAATCTTCAACCTCATCAATACCTTCTTGGTAGTTGTGCCAGTTAAATTCTGCTAAGAATTTTTCAGGGTTTGCTTGTGCTTCAGATACTACTGGAGCATTTTTTGTGTCTGCTACTTGAGCTTCTACTTCCGCTTGTTTTGCTTTTTCAGCCATTTAAAAAATTTTAATAGTGTACGTTTCGCTTTCGCTGAAATATAAATACACTATGTTTTGTATTCTGTTATGTTTAGAAGATTTAGGCGCTAACACACAGAAGTGTTATAAATAAAATTGTTTGATTCCTTTTCATCTTTCTTGAGTGCGCTAAAAAGGTGTGCAAAAATACTACTTTTTGACAATATTGCCAAATACTATTATAAAAATAATAATTAGCTGACTATCAGTACTCTATAAATTATAATTTTTTATCAAAAATTTCACTTTATCGGATATTTAATACACTTTAACTAAGAATATTTGAAATACTATTTTCCTTAAGAAATGTCTTAATATAATTACTATCTTTAAGAAAGAATAACATTTAAAAACAAATTAATTATGGCTGTAAAAGCAAAATATCAAAGTGTACTTGATTTAGGAGAAAAATTAAACATCGCTAACGGAAACGTTACTGAGGAGAATGGTGTATTAAAAGTTAAAGGAACTGCTGCTACACAATATGAAAAAAATCTAATGTGGGACGCTATTAAAGCTGCTGGTGGAGATAGTCCTACTGACATTTTAGCAAATATCGAAGTTGCTGACGAGTCTGTTTACGCAAGACACACTGTAAAAGGTGGTGATACTTTAGGAAAAATTGCTAAACATTATTATGGTAATGCAGGAAAGTATACTGCTATTTTTGAAGCTAACAAGGATATATTAAATAATCCTGATGTAATCCACCCAGATCAAGAGTTAAAAATTCCAAATTTGTAGGAGTTTAATAGCAAACTATGTAAGCGAATTGTTTCAGCGAAAGCTAACAATTCGCTTTTTTTATGATTAAAATTTAAGATTCTATTTTAGCTTATCTAGTGTTTGCGTAACTAAATTTAATATCGTGTCAAATTGCTCTGTTAACGATAGATCAGAGTTGTCAATTTCTATAGCATCATCTGCTTTAACTAAAGGTGAATCCTCTCTATTAGAGTCTATATAATCACGCTCTTGCACATTACGTAACACGTCGTTATATTGTACATCGTCTCCTCTATTAATTAACTCGTTATAACGTCTTGTTGCACGTTTGTCCGCAGATGCTGTCATAAATAATTTTAACTCTGCATACGGAAACACAACTGTACCAATATCGCGACCATCCATAACAACACCTTTATCCTTACCCATTTTTTGTTGCTGCTTCACTAACTGATATCTTACTTCTGGAATAGTAGATACTTGACTAACAAAACTGGAAACTTCTAATGTTCTAATTTCGCGCTCAATATTTACACCATTTAAATACACCTCTGCAAAACCTAATTCTGAATTAAACTTAAAACTTATAGTTACTTTATCCAAATTAGAAACTAGACTTAAGACGTCAAAATGATTTTTATCAATCCATCCATTTTGCATGGTAAATAAAGTTACTGCTCTATACATAGCTCCTGTATCTACATACACATATCCTAAATGTTTGGCCAATTGCTTAGCTACTGTACTTTTACCAGTTGATGAAAAACCGTCTATTGCTATGGTGATTTTTTGCACTTATTTTTATTTTTAGAATTCAAAAATAAACATTAATTTTTGAACATTTAAAGATGATTAAAGTAATGATTTATAGTTACAGCCTAGAAAAACTTATTATTTAGACTTACTGTAAATCTATATTTAACCCAAAGAAATTTGCGTTACTTGCTGCTGTATATTTAGCATGTGTATAACTAAAACGTAACTTATTAATTTTAAGACCAAAACCTGCAGACAATCCAGAAAAATTACGTTGGTCTACAATTCTAAGTTCTTCTGCACGTCTAAAATTATAACCTAATCTTATATTAAAGCCTTTATCAGGAAATAACTCGGCTCCTATAATAGTGTGACGCATGACATTATTAATAAACCCTACTTTTTCTTGTGTTTGATTACCTTCTAAATCTGTAGTAACTCTAGCAGGATTAGCTTCTCCAATTGGCCACTGTTGTAAGTTTTCAAAAGTTAAGTGCCAACGCAATGGGACATTTTCTAACGTCTGAGACAATCCTAATGTAATATCTAATGGCAAACTTTCGCGTTGTCCTGCGTAAGTTGTGATTTGTGTACCTAAGTTTCTGACTACTAATGCTGCTTGAAACTCTAATTTTTCGTCAACATACATTAAACCTAAATCTGTAGCTATACCAAAAGAGCTGTATTGTTCTAAACTTGATGTGATAAATTTTATATTTCCGCCAAAATAAAAATCTGAATACCCTATTTGTAAAGCGTATCCTAACGACAAAGCTGCTTCTGTACCAGTAAATGTACCTGTTGCAACTCCATTTTCATCATAACCATCAAAATCACCATAATTAATATAGGTCATTCCAGCATGTAATGTTTGTGTTCGTCTGTCCCAAGTGTAAGCATAAGCAGCAGTACCATAAGTAATACCACCCAAATAGTTACTAAAATTTAAAGAAAATTGATTATCCATTTCTGGATTTATTGCACTTGGATTGTACAAACCTTGAGTGACGTCGTAATCTATATTAGTTAAGACCTTTCCTCCTAATGCTGCTTGACGTGGTGATGAGACTAAATTTAAAAATTGATATGTTGATTGTCCACCTAATTGCGCAAAGCAAATAGTACTAGAAAATAAAATTAAAAGTGGGACAATCTTTTTCTTAAACATAGTTTGCAAAGTAAATAAATCTACATTAAAACGTAGTTATTGTAGATTTATTTTTTTACTTCAATTTTAACCTTTGTCCAATCTTTAAATTGTTGAATTGAATATCGTTTAACTTACTTAAGTTTTCAACCGTTGTATTATACCTTTTAGATAAATTATACAAGTTATCTCCTTTTACAACAACATGATATTCAGGTCTTTTATCAGCTTCTTCAGTAGTATTTAAAGTATTATTATCTAACACTTCGGTATCAATGGTTGCCTCTACTTTATCTTCCAAAACAACTTCCTCTGTTTCAAGTTTAGTGTTTTCATTTTCAGTAACGAGCTCTTCATCTTTAAAAACCGATTTAGTTTCTTCTAATTTAACGTTAGCTTCTTCTTTTAAAATAGCTTTTTGTCTAGCTAACTCTAATTGTTTTTTAGCTTCTTCTAATTGTTTTTTTGCTGCAATTACTTCTGCAGAATCTTCTTCTTGTATTATCTCATCTTCTTCCACAACTAAAGGCACTATGTTAGGCTTAGAATAGCTGGTGTTTTTTGGAGCAGGCATTGCTACTTTATTGGTTTGTGTTGGTACTGGAGGTGGTGGTAATGTTGCAGGAGATTCTCCTACTGGCAATCTAGCTATTATTCGCTCTTCGCCTACATAACTTATTACAGGACTACTGGATGGTACTAAAATACGTTTTACAATTTTAACCTTTTGTCCTAAGCTTAATGCATTATTTGCTAACTTATTATCATTTACAATTTGATCTACACTTAAATTGTGCTTTTTAGAAATTGCAGATAATGTCTCTCCTTTTACAACTGTATGATAGGATATATCGTTATAAACAACACCACTTGAAGTCGTTGTCAATTCTTCAGGATTTGTGTCTGCATGTGATCTAAACACATACTCACCTGTCTTAGTAGACATAAAGGCTTCCTTACCTTCTACTTCTATAGGTAAAAACTCTTCTTCAATGTCTTGAGAAAAACCAATAGTAACAGTTAATAAGGTTAGAATAAATAGTAATTTTTTCATTATAAATTAAATTAATTTTAACAAATATAAACTATTGATTCAAACTATCTTAAAAATAGTGTTTTTCCTACAATTATTATATTATCCTTTATATTATTAAGGCTTTGAATTTTTGAAATTGGCACTCCTGTTTTTTTAGAAATACTATACAATGTATCGCCTTTTTTTACAATCCACACATTACTAACTTTTACTTTAGCTGAATTAGCATAACCTATTTTTAACCTTTGATTTATTGATATCAGGTTAGCACTTAAGTTATTAATTGCTTTAATATGTGAAATACTTACGCCATATTTATTAGATATGGCGTATAGTGTATCTCCTTGTTCTACAATATGGGTTGTTACTAAATCCGTATCACCATTTACTACCTCTTGATTATTGTCTGAATTATCATCAACAAATTGGGTAATTCCCGTTTTGGTGTTTAAAACTGCAGGTTTACCATCCAGTATAACATTAACCAAGTTTTGATCTTGAGCTGAAGCTATTGCTGAATTTAGTATAACTACAATAAAGAACAACCTTTTAAAAAGACTTGATGTCTTATAATTTTTTAGCATTACTTACCTTTTGATTTGTCACTGCAATTTTAATAACATCCAACATATCTGACACATAGTGAAACGTTAGACCTTTTAAATATTCTGGTTTAATTTCTTCTATATCTCTTCTATTGTCTTCACATAATAAAATCTCTTTTATTCTTGCACGCTTAGCAGCTAGTATTTTTTCTTTAATACCTCCAACTGGTAATACTTTACCACGCAATGTAATCTCACCTGTCATTGCTAAGCTTTTCTTTACTTTACGTTGTGTAAATAAAGAGACTAATGACGTTAGCATGGTAACTCCTGCGCTTGGTCCATCTTTAGGTGTTGCTCCTTCTGGTACGTGAATGTGCACATTATATTTTTCAAATACCTCAGGGTTAATATTTAACTCTTCAGCGTGAGCCTTGATAAACTCCATAGCAATGGTAGACGATTCCTTCATTACCTTACCTAAGTTTCCGGTAATATTTAATGCACCTTTTCCTTTAGATAAAATAGATTCAATAAATAAAATATCTCCACCTACTCTTGTCCAAGCTAAACCTGTGACAACACCAGCAACATTATTGTTTTCGTATTTATCACGTTCTAATTTTGGACCACCTAATATTTCTACTATATCATCGTTAGAAATCTTGATATTATATTCTTCTTCCATTGCAATATTTTTAGCTGCATAACGCACCATTTTTGCAATTTGCTTTTCTAAACCACGTACACCAGATTCTCTAGTATAACCTTCTACTATTTTTTCTAGTTGCGGTTTACCTATTTTAATGTGATTATCTTCTAAACCGTGTTCCTTTAATTGTTTTGGTAATAGGTGTCTTTTAGCAATTTCTACCTTTTCCTCAATTGTATAACCTGTAACATTGATAATTTCCATACGGTCTCTTAAAGCAGGCTGAATAGTATTTAAACTATTAGTAGTTGCTATAAACATAACTTTAGATAAGTCGTAACCCATCTCTAAGAAGTTATCATGGAACTCGGCATTTTGTTCTGGATCTAAAACTTCTAATAATGCAGAAGACGGATCTCCTTGATGAGAGTTGGATAATTTATCAATTTCGTCTAGTACAAAAACTGGATTAGAGGTACCTGCTTTTTTAAGACTTTGCAAAATTCGTCCTGGCATAGCTCCAATATAAGTCTTACGATGTCCACGTATTTCTGCTTCGTCACGCAAACCACCTAAACTCATACGCACATATTCGCGACCGAGTGCTTCTGCTACAGATTTACCCAATGATGTTTTACCAACTCCTGGAGGTCCATATAAACATAAGATTGGCGACTTCATGTCATTACGTAATTTTAACACTGCTAAGTGCTCGATGATACGTTGTTTGACATCATCTAAACCATAATGATCACGATTTAATATTTTTTCGGCACGCTTTAAATCAAATTTATCTTTACTAAACTTACTCCATGGTAAATCTAAAAATAGGTCCAAATAATTGCGTTGTATAGAATACTCTGCAACCTGAGGATTCATACGTTGCATTTTTGCTAACTCTTTATCAAAATGTTTTCCGACTTTTTCATCCCATTTTTTAGATTTAGCACGCTTTTTCATGTCTTCAATCTCCTCAGCATTACCACCACCAAGCTCTTCTTGAATCGTTTTTAGTTGCTGATTTAAAAAGTATTCACGTTGTTGTTGATTTAAATCACTTTGTACTTTAGATTGGATGTCATTTTTAAGTTCTAGCTTTTGAAACTCGACGTTCATATAACGTAATGTTTCTAGAGCACGATCCTTCAGGTGATTCATTTCTAGAAGCGCCTGTTTTTCATCTACATCCAAATTCATGTTAGACGATACAAAATTGATTAAAAACGAATCACTTTCTATATTTTTAATAGCAAACGTCGCCTCTGTTGGTATATTTGGACTATCCTTGATGATTTGTACAGCTAACTCTTTAATAGATTCAATTATTGCTGCAAACTCTTTGTTTTTTGCTGCAGGTTTTGCTTGTGGTACCTCCTTAACAGTTGCTTTAATGTAAGGCTCTTCTGTTATAACAGTATCAATCTCAAATCGTTTTTTACCTTGTATAATAACTGTTGTGTTACCATCAGGCATTTTTAAAACTTTTAAAATTCTAGCTACAGTACCAATTTGATGTAAATCCTCTGCCTTAGGGTCTTCTACATCTTCATCTATTTGAGAAACAACACCAATGACCTTACCGCCTTTATTAGCGTCGTTAATTAATTTAATAGATTTATCGCGTCCTGCAGTAATAGGTATTACAACACCTGGAAACAATACTGTGTTACGTAATGACAAAATTGGAAGTGTTTCTGGCAATTCCTCTTTTGCTATTTTTTCTTCATCTTCTGGCGTCATTAAAGGGATTAATTCTGAATTTTCATCAAAATCTTGTAATGACAAACTGTCAAGCGATATAAAGTTAGATTTTTTCATAGATATATGTAAGCCAAAATGTCACTGTAATCGTTTCATTTAAGCTATTGTGTTTTAAAATTACAAATTAAATTTTTACTATTACACTGATAAACTTATAGTTAACAATAAGTAACAGCATATTTTCAATTATAAAATTTCAATTAATGTGCCATACTTTAAGATGCTACTCTAAATCGCAAAAAGTTTAATACTATCTTGTTATAATCAATAATAAAAAATAAAAATATTTTTTTTTAAAAAATTGTAACAAAGTGTTTTAACTTTCCTCTTTATATAAAACAAACCATTTTTTGACACTAACCAAACACAATATTGAAGCGCTTATAATGCTTTGCCTATCTGGTAACCAATTAGCACAATTGGAGATTTACAACAGGTATTACAAGGCAATGTATAATACGTCATTTAGAATTGTGAATAATAGTTTTGAAGCTGAAGACATTATGCAAGAATCATTTTTGACTGCATTTACTAAGCTGAATACACTTAAAGAAATAAGCACATTTAGTGCTTGGTTAAAACGTATTGTTGTTAATAATAGCATACATGCTTTTAATAAAAATAAAAAAAATGAAGACGTAGCTCTGGACGATGTATTATATAAAATTGAAGACCATCAAGGCGTTGATACAACAATCGAGTTTACTTCTGTTAAAGCAAAACAAATTTTAGACACTTTAAATACTCTAAAATCTAATTACAGAATTGCATTAACCTTAAATCTTATTGAGGGTTATGATTACGAAGAAATTAGTGAAGTCATGCAAATTAGTTATGCTAATTGCAGAACAACAGTCTCTAGAGCAAAAGAGAGTTTAAGAAAAAAATTAGAACAATTAAATTAATTGTGATGAAAGATAATATAGAACAATTATTTGAAAATTTAGATAGTCAATTTGATATTGAAGTCCCTAATTTAGGACATCAACAGCGTTTTATTGTCAAACTAAATAAAACAGAAACTAAAGTAGCTAGTCATAAAACTAATTATTGGAAGCCTTTATTGGCAGTAGCAGCATCTGTTGTGTTAATTTTAAGTATTGTACTTAATATTAAACCAGATACTACCCAAAAGGATTTAGCCAGTATCTCTCCAGAATTAGCAGAAACGCAAAACTTTTTTTCTAATACTATTGCTTTTGAGTTAAACAAACTTAAAATAGAAAAAAGCCCTGAGACACAAAAACTAGTAAATGATGCTTTATTAAGGTTAGATAGGCTTGAATTAGAATACAAAAACTTAAAATTAAACCTAACAGAAAGTGGCGAGGACCAACGTGTCATTTATGCGATGATTACCAACTTTCAAAACAGAATAGACGTGTTACAAAGCACACTTTTACAAATTGAAGCGCTTAAAACATTAAAACAAAACAATTATGAAACTACTATATAAATTATCCCTTTGCCTTTTAATACCTATAGTTTCCCTATCTAATAATGGTGATTTAGATGGTAAGCATACTAAGCAAAAAACTCTGAAAAAAGAATATACTGTTACCAAAAACGCAACCTTGAAAATAGATAATAAATATGGTAACTTGGATATTGTAACTTGGACAGGTAATACTATTGCTATAGAAGTCAAAATAACTACCAACGGTAATGACTTGGATGAAGTACAATCTAGATTAGATGAAATTGATGTCGAATTTTCTGGTACATCCAATTACGTTTCTGCTGAGACTTTAATTGGCAAAAAGAAGAAAAGCTCTTGGTGGAATTGGTCTAATAACAACGATGTTAATATGAAAATAAATTACGTTGTTAAAATGCCCATTACAAACCATGTAGACTTAAGTAACGATTATGGTAATATAACTTTAGGAACACTTGAAGGTCGTGCAGAAATAAGTTGTGATTATGGTAAAATTACAACCAAAGAGTTGTTAGCAGATAATAATGTTATCAATTTTGATTACACCAACAATAGTTACTTTGAATATATCAAAAGTGGAAAAATTAATGCTGACTATAGTGGATTTACAGTTGCAAAAACTAAAGACTTAACCATTGTTGCGGACTATACAAAGTCGTTAATAGAAATAGCCGAAAACGTAAATTATAACTGTGATTACGGAAGCTTACGTGTTAATAAACTAAATAGCATTTCTGGTAATGGAGACTACCTTACAGTAGTATTAGGTGACGTGTATAAAAACGTGACTTTAAATGCAGATTACGGTTCTATTAAAATTGGAAAAATGACAAAAAATGCTGGAGATATAAATATTGAATCTGATTATGTTGGTATAAAAATAGGTATTGATCCAGAATACGCTTTTGATTTTGATATAAAATTAGAATACGGAAGTTTGACTGGCGAAGATGACTTTGAGATTAACACCAAAAGTATCAAGCATTCTGATAAATACTATTCTGGATATCACAATAAGAGTAATTCAGGGAACCTAATAAAAATAAACTCAGAGTACGGAAGCGTAACCTTTGATAAAAAATAATAATTTAACAAAATCAATCATCATGAAAACATTTAAACAAACATTAGCATTAACCTTAACACTTTTAGTATTTACATCTTGTAATGCGCAATGGGGAAAAGGAAAAACAATTAAAGGAAACGGAAACCTTACTACAATAACTAGAACTACATCAGATTATGATGCAATTAGACTTGCAGGTTGGATGGAATTTGAATTAGTTGAAGGTGAAGAAGGTACAATTACTATTGAAGGTGAAGAAAACCTTTTAGATTATATTTTAACCGAAGTTGAAGGCAACGGGTTAATAGTTAAAACAGAAAATAATATTAATTTAAAACCTAGCGGAAATAAAACTATCAAGATCACCATTCCGTTTAAAGATATTGACAAAGTATCACTTTCAGGCTCAGGTGATGTTACGTCTAATGCAACCATAGTTTCTAAAAATTTTGAAGCTAAAGTATCAGGTTCTGGAGATATTACTTTAGATATACAATCAACTAACGTTGATGCAAATGTAACAGGTTCTGGAGATTTGACATTAACTGGTCAAACAACTAATTTAAATGCAAGTGTGACAGGCTCTGGAGATTTTCATGGTGGACGCTTAATGGCTGACTTTACAGAAGCTAAAGTAACTGGATCTGGTGATGTTGTTGTTTATGCTAAAGAAGCTATCAAAGCAAGAGTAACAGGCTCTGGAGATATTGAATATAAAGGTAGTCCAAGTAAAGTAGACAAAAAAGTTACTGGATCTGGAGATATTAGTAATTAATACAAAACTTAGCTATTAAAAAAGCCACAATTCTAGTTTTAGAATTGTGGCTTTTTTTATTTAAATAAAAATCTTAGTTTAAAATAACATCGTTTAATTCTCCTAAAACATTTGAGGTAATATTATCGTCTGCATCATAAACACTTCCTTCATATTTGATTAACCCAACATCTTTAGCAAAGTAGTAAAAATACTCAGCAGAGCTATCAGGAGTTCCTGCTAATTGGTAGGTAGTTGTCGCTTTAACTTTAATTACTGGACTATAACTTGTACCATTAACCTCAACAGTACTATCTTTTTCCATGATTTGGCTAGTATAAATTACGTTTAAATTAGTAGTAGGCACTTCAGGTAAATCTTCAATCAAAACTTCAGTAGATGTTGTAATTGTATATGTATTAGTCCAACTTTCGCCTACATTTAAATAGTCTTTTAACATTATAAATCCATAAGCTGACTGAGAAATCTCAATAAAACCACCAACATTAATATTAGTACTTGCTACACTAAAGTGATAATCTCCACCATTTTTACTAGAATATGAGTTTAACTCTACATCTCCAGTTGTTGATCCATCTGTACTTGTAGAATTTTGAAAAAATGAGCTATATAAATATGAAGGAAAACCTAAATAGTCCTCTTGATTAGAAATTTCCATTACAGAATCTTCTTCAGCAACACCATCCACACTGTAGTCGTAAGTCCATTTGTTACCTTCTGCCATAGGCCAATAGTCGCCTGTAGTCTCTCCTCCAGGTTCTCCTATAATAACTTCACCTCCTCCAACACTTCCGCCTCCTGTGCTACCACCTGCAGCATCTAATTCAAAACCCTCTAATGGTTCGTTTTCACAACTTAAAAAGACAAAAGCTAAAGATAATAATGGTAGTAATATTTTTTTCATTTTTAATATTTTAGATTATAAACATAATAAAATTAATTTAACTCACCTTGTTTTGGCACTCTAAACAGCAAAAAGATACCTACTAAAAAGAATACAAACAAAAACAATATAGCATTTCGCATACTACCTGTTAATTGATCTATAGTTGCAAAAATTACCATTCCTATAACAATACCAATTTTTTCTGCAACATCAAAAAAACTAAAATACGATGTAGTATCCTCTGTTTCTGGTAAAAATTTAGAGTATGTAGATCGTGCTAAACTTTGTACGCCTCCCATTACCAATCCTACACAACCAGCTGCTATGTAAAATTGAAAAGGTGTAACCATAAAATAAGCGTAAAAACATAACGCCATCCATATAAAATTAACGATTATAAGCGTTTTAATATTACCGAATTTTTCGGATGCTTTTGACGTTAAAAAAGCACCTAATATAGCTACCAATTGTATTACTAAAATACTAACTATTAATCCTTGTGTTTTAGCATCAGAGTTTCCCCAAGCAATTTCTTCTTCTCCAAAATACACAGCGACTAACATAATGGTTTGTACTGCCATACTAAACACAAAAAAGGCTGCTAAGTAGCGTTTTAATCTTAAGTTTTGTTTTAGTTGAATCCATACTAATTTTAATTCTTTTAAACCATTAAGTACTATCGCTCTTGTTACCTTTTCACCTGTTTTAACTCCTTTTGGTAATATATAAAATGAATATTGGCTAAACCCAATCCACCATACACCAACCATAACAAAAGAATAGCGCATCATTTGCAATTTAGCCTCACCTGTCTCTTGTGTCATTACCATAGCTAGATTTACTAGTAATAACAAAACGCTTCCAACGTAACCTAAGCTAAAACCTTTAGCACTTATACTGTCTTGTTGTTCAGGAAATGCAATATCTGGTAAGTAAGAATTGTAAAACACCAAACTTCCCCAATAACCAATTAAACCCATAAAATAAAACAACAAACTAATATGAATGGACTCTATACTAAACCAGTATAAACCAATACAACCTAAACCTCCTAAATAACAAAAAAACTTCATGAAATTTTTCTTGTTACCTACGTAGTCTGCAATACCAGATAATATAGGAGATGTAAAAGCTACTACTAAAAATGTAAAAGCTGTTACATATGTTATTAATGCTGTGCTTTTAAAAACCATTCCAAAAGCAGGAACCGTTTTTTCTACTTGAGAGACAAAAAGCGCTGAGTAAAATATTGGAAATATTGACGATGCTATAGTTAAGGTATAAACTGAATTTGCCCAATCATAAAATGCCCAAGCATTAAGCAGTTTTTTACTTCCTTTTTTAAGATGTGCCATTAAATAGTAATTAGTTAGTGCTTAAAAATACAAAAGCTGCTCTTATAAAGAGCAGCTTCGAAAGTAATTAAATATTTTTAAAAAACTAGTATTTACCTAAAGGTCTAAAACTAGTTACACCAAATTTTTGTGCTTCTGCTTTAGCTGAAGGAGATAAAGCTGTTAAATTATCAATACGTGTTTGATTTGCTGGATGCGTACTTAAAAATTCTGGTGGTGCTTCTCCTCCACTTGCTTGTGCCATACGTCTCCATAAATTAGCTGCTTCATCTGGATTGTAACCAGCAATAGCTGTAAGGTATAAACCAATTCTATCCGCTTCAGTTTCGTGACTTCTACTAAAAGGTAACATACCTCCTACGTTAGAAACAATACCATAAGATTGATTAAAGATTCCTAAAGTTTTTTCATCATTTGCCAAAGCTACATTACCAACAACTCCTAAGCCTTGTTGTATCATTCCAGCACTCATACGTTGTTGTCCGTGATTTGCTAAAGCATGCGCTACTTCATGACCCATAATTGCAGCAATTGCAGATTCGTTTTCTGCTACTGGTAAAATTCCGGTATAAAACACAATTTTTCCTCCTGGCATACACCAAGCATTTACAACATCTTCTTCAATTAAATTGTATTCCCACTTATAATCATTTAAATAACCTTGTTGTCCATTAGCATTTAACCAACGTTCTGCTGCGACAGATATACGTTGACCAACACGCTTAATCATCTCTGCTCTTGTTGTTCCTGTTTCTACTTTACTTTCTGTTAACACTTGGTTATATTGCGCGAAAGCTGTTGGAAACAATTCTGCATTAGACACAAAAGCTAATGTTTTTTTTCCTGTAAATGGATTAGTAGAACATGACAAAAACATTACTAATGTTAAGGCAAGCGCTAAACTATTTTTTAATTTCATATTGATTATAATTTATTCTTTTTATAAATCTACAAAAACTTAGCCATATTTTAACAAACGGTATTTTTATTTGCTAACAAAACATCGATTAAAGTCACATATAGTCTTTAAACAGTATATTACTTGTATTTATTTTCCTATTAAATGAATTTCAGAAAAGTTTTTATCAATAACCATAGACACTATTCCGCTGTCTTTAATTTGATCAATAGCTACAGTTTCATTATCTATTTGAATCTCATTAATTTCAAATGGTAATGCGTGAATATTTAATTTGAAAGTCTTATAGGTAGCTTCATACTTACCTTCTTTATGCTGTTGAATAATTAATTCCTGAGACTTACCTGTTAATTTAAATGTCCTGAAACTATAACGTCCCTTAGTATAATCATAACCATCATGAGCATCATCAAATAACTGTGACGACTCTTTACCTAACTTAAAGTACACGTCTAATGATAACTCTTCAATTATTGTTTGGTCTACATATTGCTGAACTGGAAATTTAGGTACGATTGCACCTTCTTTTATAAAAATAGGCATACTATCTATTTCTGCATCAACCCATTTTTCTTTTCCTCCTTCTACTAACTCATCGGTCCAAAAGTTATACCAGCTACCTCTAGGTATGTACATTCTGCGACCTTTAGCATTAGGTTCTTGTATTGGGCAAACTAAAATTTGATCTCCATAAACAAACTCATCTGTTCTATAGTGTGTTTGATTATCCTCTTGATCGTACATGACTAGAGACTTTAATATAGGTGTACCATGCTCTACCAAGTTCCAAAAAGCGGTATATAAATAAGGTAAAAGTTGATATCTAATTTCAATAAATTTTCTAACAACATCTGTCACGTCTTCATCAAAAGCCCAAGGTTCTTGATCTCCATGATCTCCAGAAGAATGCACACGACAAAATGGATGAAAAATTCCTAATTGAATCCAACGTGTAAACAATTCGCCTTGAGGCTGTTCGGCAAAACCTCCGATATCACTTCCTGCAAAACTAAATCCTGACATTGCCATACGTTGTGCTTGTACATTTGCTATCCAAAGATGCTCCCAAGTAGCCACATTATCTCCTGTCCAAGTAGACGTGTATCGTTGGGTACCAGAATAAGCTGCTCTAGTTATTACAAACGGACGTTTAGGATAGTTAAACTTTTTCATTCCATGATAAGTAGCTCTAGCCATTTGCATACCATAAACATTGTGTGCTTTTCTGTGACTACACGGATTACCATCATAATCATGACGCACATCATCCGGAAATGTTTTATTTGGCACTTCCATTACAGCAGGCTCATTCATATCATTCCAAACGCCTTGTATACCTATGTCTTCAACTAATTCTTTAAATAATCCTGACCACCAATCTCTAACTTCTGGTTTTGTAAAATCTGGAAAATAACATTCTCCAGGCCACACTTTACCTTTCATGTATGGACCATCAGCACGTTTACAAAAATAATCCTTGTCTAAAGCTTCTTTAAAAACTGAATATTCGTTGTCTATTTTAATTCCTGGATCAATAATAGCTACGGTTTTAAAGCCATCCTCTAACAACTCTTTAACCATGCGTTTTGGGTCTGGAAAGTGGTCTTTATTCCAAGTAAAACATCTAAAACCATCCATATAATCTATATCTAAATAAATGGCATCACATGGTATTTGAAGCTCTCTAAATTTTGAGGTTACCGCTTTAACCTCTGCTTCGGGATAATAACTCCATTTACATTGATGAAACCCTAAAGCCCATAATGGTGGTAATTGATGTGGTTTTCCTGTCAAGTCTGTGTAATTCTCAACAACATCCTGCATTTTTGGACCATAAATAAAATAGTAATTCATCTCACCTCCTTGAGCCCAAAAACTGGTTACGTTACGTCGTTCTTGACCAAAATCAAAATACGATCTAAAGGTATTATCAAAAAAGATTCCGTAAGCCTTACCATGGTGTAAACCTGTAAAAAATGGAATTGCTTTATAAATAGGATCTGTTTCTTTACCAAAAGCATATGAGTCGGTTACCCAGTTTTGAAATCGTTTTCCTTTTAAATTTAAATGGTCAGGCTTATCACCTAAACCAAAGTAACTCTCACGTTCATTAACTGTTTTACTCATTTTAACGATGTTACCACCAAACTCATAGCTTTCTTCCCAATGAAAACCTATTTCATCTTGGTTAATAAGCTCGTCTGTTATAGCATCATATATAGAGACTCTGGCATCTTTTTTAGAGACTTCACATCTCAATTTAGAAGTGATTATAATGTAAAACTCATCATTTTCTACAATTTCTAACTTATTATAACCTGTACTTGCGTATTTGGTTATAGCATAAGAAAAATCGTTATCAAACGTTCCTGTTGTTGTGTATCTAAATCTTAGGACACTATCCCTTAAGACTGTTAATTGAAGCACTACGTTATTTTCTGTATAGAAATATAATGTGTCTACATCTTTTTTAAATTTTATTATTTGTGAAGGAAATAAGTTTCCTTTTTGTTCTAATTCTGTATTTACAATCATAATTGAATGTCCTAATTATTTATAGTAAAAAAACGCAAAATAAACCTGTTACAAAAGCTTTGCTATTAGATATTGTTACAAATTATTAACTATAACGTTTTCGATAATTAAATTTATTAAAACCTTAATTATCAAACAGTAAAAATGAGAATTACATATATTATATAATCGTAATATTCTTTTTTTTAAGGTTGATATTTTAAGGCTATCATACCTAAAGGTGGTATTGTAATTTCAACTGAATTTTTTCTAGAATGCCATAGTTTTGATTGGCTAACTATTGACTTATTTTGAAAATCTCCTGTTCCAAAGTATTGCTTATTATCGCTATTAAATACTTCTATTAATTGTCCTTTTTTAGGTAGTCCAATTCTGTAATTATTTAGAGGTACTGGTGTCATATTACAAGCTACAATAATGTTGTCTTTAGGCTTATTTCCTTTACGCATAAACACTATTACAGAATGTTCTGAATCTCCATAATCAATCCACTCAAAACCATCACTTGAAAATTGTTTTTGATAAAGTGCTGGTTCTGTTTTATAAAACGTATTAATATCTTTTATAAATCTATTTAACCCTTTATGCGATGGATAATCCAATAAATGCCAATCAAGACTAGTTTCAAAATTCCATTCTTCACTTTGACCAATTTCAGCACCTTGAAACAATAATTTTGTACCTGGATGAGCAAACATATAACTGTATAACAATCTAACATTAGCAAAACGTTGCCACTCATCTCCTGGCATCCTTCCCAAAATAGATTTTTTACCATACACCACTTCATCATGACTTAAAGGCAGCATAAAGTTTTCTGTAAATGCGTAGGTTAATGAAAAGGTAATATCATTTTGATGGTGTTTTCTATAAATTGGTTCTTTTGAAAAATATTGTAACGTATCATGCATCCAACCCATCATCCATTTCATTCCAAATCCTAAACCATCTAAAAACACAGGTTTTGAGACACCTGGAAACGCAGTAGACTCCTCTGCAATAGACTGTACATCTGGATAGTTTCCGTAAATTGCTTTATTTAAATCTTGTATAAAAGCTATGGCTTCTAAGTTTTCTCTACCTCCATGTATATTAGATTCCCACTCACCATCTTCTCTACTATAATCCAAAAACAGCATAGACGCTACAGCATCCACACGTAAACCATCTGCATGGTATTGATCTAACCAAAATAAAGCATTGCTTATTAAAAATGATTTAACCTCGTTTCGACCATAATTAAATATTAAGCTTTTCCAATCCTGATGATACCCTTTACGCTTATCAGGATGCTCATACAAACATGAACCATCAAATAGTCCTAATCCATGGGCATCTTCTGGAAAATGAGAAGGTACCCAATCCAGTATAATTCCGATATCATTTTGGTGTAATGTATCTACCAAAAGTTTAAACTCTTCTGGATAACCAAATCGTGATGTTGGTGCAAAATATCCTGTGATTTGATAACCCCAACTTGGATCGTACGGAAATTCCATTATTGGCATCAGCTCGACGTGCGTAAAATTCATTTCCTTGACGTAATTTACTAAGTCGTCTGCCAACTCTACATAAGATAAAAAACGATTGTCTTCAACCTGCTTTTTCCAAGATCCTAAATGTACTTCGTAAACAGAATAAGGCGCATCTAAAGCATTTTTTTGCTTTCTGGAGGCCATCCATTTTTTATCTTTCCATGTATAATTATCTTCCCAAACTATAGAGGCTGTACTTGGATTATGTTCGCAACGTCTAGCATAAGGATCTGCTTTTTCTGTCACGCTACCATTAGTGCTATTTTGTATTTTATACTTGTACAAACTGCCTTTACCAATGTTTGGTATAAACCCTTCCCAGATTCCGCTTTTATCCCATCGTACATTTAAAAGATGGTCACCTTCTGTCCATGCATTAAAGTTACCTACTACAGACACTTGTGTCGCGCTTGGTGCCCAAACAGCAAAATAGGTGCCTTCAACATTATTAACCGTAGTTATATGAGATCCAAATTTCTCGTATAATCGATAATGTTTTCCAGCTTTAAAAAGATTAATATCAAAGTCCGTAAAAAGACTAAACACAGTGACTTCTGCCATAAGCTATATTACAAATCCATTAGGTATTACAGCTCCTTTTTTAATAACAACAATACCATCTTTAATAACATAGGTATCCGTTTCTTTATTTTCTAAATGCTTTCCACCATTAATTCTAACATCATCTCCTATTCTTATATTTTTATCAATAATGGTGTTTTTTATAAAACAACGCTCTCCTATTCCCATTAAAATATTAATCTTATTAGACTCTATTTCTTCTAAAGATTCATAGGAATCACAACCCATCATGTAGGTGTTAATAATGGTGGTTTCTTTACCTATTCTTGATCTAATACCAATGACTGATTTTTCAATTTTAGCAGCATGCACAATACAACCTTCTGCAATAACTGTTCTATCTAAAGCGGTTCCGGATATTTTAGATGTTGGTAATATCCTAGCACGTGTATAGACGCTTTGATCTTTATCGTATAAATTAAATTTAGGTATATCATCCGTCAAGCCTAAGTTAGCTTCAAAAAAAGAATCTATGTTTCCTATATCTGTCCAATATCCTTCAAATTGATAACTAAGTGTTTTATGCTTTGCAATGGATTGCGGAATGATTTCCTTTCCAAAGTCATTTGTATCTGGATTACTCATTAGCTCTACCAATAAATCTCTATTAAAAATATAGATTCCCATTGATGCTAGGTGGTTTTTACCTTGACTTTCCATTTCTGGACTAACGGTTGATGTCCATTCTGGTAGCAATGATGCATCAGGCTTTTCTATAAAAGAAGTAATTACATTTTTATCATCTGTTTTTAAAATCCCAAATGACGTTGCATCCTTAGCATTTACAGGAATAGTTGCTATAGATATTTTTGCTTTAGCTTTAATATGTGCATCAATCATCTCGTTAAAATCCATTTGATACAATTGGTCTCCAGACAAGATTAAGGCATACTCAAAATCATGACTTAAAAAATGATGCATGCTTTGTCTAACCGCATCTGCTGTACCCTGAAACCAACCTTCGTTACCTGGTGTTTGCTCAGCAGCTAAAACATCTACAAAAGCCGAACTAAAAAAACTAAAATGATAGGTGTTTTTAATATGACGATTTAAGGATGCCGAGTTAAACTGTGTTAATACAAACATGCGTTTGATATCTGAGTTAATACAATTAGAAATAGGAATATCTACCAATCTATACTTTCCAGCAATAGGCACTGCAGGTTTAGATCTAGTTGCAGTTAATGGATATAATCTGGATCCTTGTCCTCCTCCTAAAATTATAGATAACACTTTATTATTAATCATAGTTATTTTTTTAAAGATTGGTATAAATTAATATATGCTTTTGCAGAAACGTCCCATGAATGATCAATGGTCATAATATGCTTTCTTATTGATTTAAAGATAGTTGTTTTATTATATAAATCAACACTTCGGGTAATGGCTTTGTAAATTTGCGCTACTGAGACTTCTTCATGACTAATTCCAAAACCCTCATTTTTGTCAATATCTACAATGGTATCTTTTAAACCTCCAATACTTCTCACTACAGGAATTGTTCCGTAACGCAAAGCATATAATTGGTTTAATCCGCAAGGTTCAACCCTTGATGGCATTAGTAAAAAGTCTGCTCCTGCATAAATATTATGCGACAGTTTTTCGTCATAGCCAATAAATACATTGTAAAGACCTGTATTATTTTCTTTTAACTGAAGCAAAGCCTGTTCAGCTTCGTCATGTCCAGAGCCTAAAACCAAAACACTACAATTTTCGTCTTCCAATGCTTTTTTTATTGCCAAAGGAAAAACGTCTGCACCTTTTTCATGCACCAATCGTCCAATAAATGTAATTAACGGTTTGCTTTCATCTAAATTAAAGGTTTTACACAACGCTAATTTATTGGCTAATTTACCAGCTTCTAATGTTTTTATATTATAATTATGATCTATATAATGGTCTGTTTCGGGATTCCAAACAACTGTATCTATTCCGTTTAATATACCTATACATTTATTACTTTCATGTTGTAATAAATCTTGTAGTCCATTGGCCTCTAGTTTTAACTCGTCCATATAACTAGGCGATACAGTGGTTACACGCCAAGCACATTTTATTGCTGCTGCCAAAGGATTTATACAATTGTCCCAATCTAACAATCCTGTTTTTGTAGACTCAAATTCTGGTATTAAATGTAATTTATCATAGCCAAACCAACCTTGGTATTGTGCATTGTGGATGGTAGTAATTACCGGAATTGTATTTAAGCTTTTATATTTAAAACTCTCTTGACACATAAAGGGTATTAATCCAGTGTGGTGATCATGACAATGAATAATATCTGGTAAATCTTTAAATGATAATATCCAATCTAATGTCGCAATCTGAAAGGCTAAAAAGCGATCTGTATCATCTGCAGAATACACATAATTTTTGTGCAAAAGGTTTGGGATATCCACAAAATAAACCTCAAAATCTAAAACTGCAGCTTTAGTTTTTAAAATATTGTAACCTATTTTATGACCATTAAAGTCTAATTTACTTTCATAAATTGACTTAAAATTATTTTTTTGGGTGAAAGCATTATCATAATAAGGCATAATAACACTAGATGTTGCTCCTAGGTTGTTTTGATATTTTGGTAACGCTCCAACAACATCTGCCAAACCTCCAACTTTAGCTATAGGATAACATTCTGCGCTTATATGAAATATTTTCATGTATTACATTTTTATTAGACGTTGAAAAGTTACACTTAAAATCACAAACAGTAAAATGTTATTTTTAAATTAAAATTACGACTGTATTAATTCTATTTTAAGATTTTAGGATATCTTTAAAAAAAAGAAGAAAATATGAAAAAAATTGCATTATTAGTATTTGCATGTGCCTTATTTAATTGTAAAGGCAACGCGCAAGACACAAAAGAAAAAGAAAAAGAAAATTTTGAAATCACTAAAACAGATTCCGAGTGGAAAGCAGAATTATCTGATGCTGAGTATTATGTTTTACGACAAGCAGGAACAGAACGTCCCTTTTCTAGTGCTTTAAATAAAGAGCATAGATCAGGAACTTACCATTGCGCTGCATGTGATACACCTTTATTTAAAAGTGAAAACAAATTTGATTCCGGAACAGGATGGCCGAGTTTTGATCAAGAAATTAAAGGAAATGTAGCATTTGGTACAGATACCAAAATTGGTTATACTAGAGATGAAGAACATTGCGCAACTTGTGGTGGACATTTAGGTCACGTTTTTAATGATGGTCCTAAGGAAACAACAGGAGAAAGACATTGTATTAACGGAGTTGCATTAAATTTTAAGCCAGATAATGAGTAATTATAAAGTCACAAAATCAGAACAAGAATGGCGTAATGAGTTAACGGAAGAACAGTACCGTATTTTACGCAAAAAAGGTACAGAAATGCCCCATACTGGAAAATATAACCTTCATTTTGAAAATGGAGCCTATGCATGTGCTGGCTGTAACCAACAACTTTTTGAAAGTAACAGTAAGTTTGAGTCTAATTGCGGTTGGCCTAGTTTTGACGAAGCTATTCCAGGTAGCGTTACCAATATACTAGACAAGTCTCATGGGATGATTAGAACAGAAGTAGTTTGCTCTAATTGTGGTGGTCATTTAGGTCATGTATTTAATGATGGTCCAACTGAAACTGGAACACGATTTTGTATCAACTCGGCAAGTGTAGATTTTAAAAATGAATAATTACATTACAAGCCTAATCAAACAATTTGATTATTATAAAACTGCTGGAGACAAAGCCCTTCAGCAGTTATCATTTAATGAAATGAATTGGCAATCTCACGACAACTCCAATAGCGTATCCATAATTGTAAAACATATGGTTGGAAATATGCTAAGCAGATGGACCAATTTTTTAACTGAAGATGGCGAAAAACAATGGCGACAACGCGAACAAGAATTTGAAGCCACTTATACAAATAAAGCTGAATTAATTGCTGATTGGGAAAAAGGTTGGCAATGTCTTTACGATGCTATTACACCATTAAAAAATAACGATTTAGAGCGTATTGTTTATATAAGAAACGAAAGCCAAACAGTCTCTGACGCTATTTTTAGGCAATTAGGACACTATTCATACCATATTGGTCAAATAGCCTATATTGGCATTATAATTAAAAATGAAGATTGGCAATCTTTATCCATACCAAAAGGGACTTCTAAAGCATTTAATGACTCTAAATTTAATAAGACTAAGAATTAGACTTTATCTCTTTTTTAAAAGGCCTAATAATTAAACGTGCTTCACGATCAAACCTAATGTAATTATACACCCAATTAATAAAAACAATCATTCGGTTTCTAAAACCTATTAAAAAAAATAGGTGAACAAACATCCAAACAAACCAAGCAAAAACACCCTGAAATTTAAAGTTTGGCAAATCTACTACAGCCTTATTACGTCCTACTGTAGCCATAGAGCCTTTATCTTTGTAAGTAAAAGGTTTCATTGGTTTATTTTCTAACATTTTAAGTAAATTATCACCTAATAACCTACCTTGTTGTATTGCTGGTTGTGCCATCATAGGATGACCATGAGGCGTATTTTCTGTTTCCATTTGTGCTACATCTCCAACCGCAAAAACATTATTTAAACCTTTAACTTGGTTAAACTCATTAACCATAATCCTATTACCTCTAGACACAAACTGGTCTGAGTCCAACCCTTTTATAGCTGCTCCTTTAACTCCTGCTGCCCAAACAACTGTTGCAGCATCAAAGGTTAAATCACTATTTGTAGTAACGGTTTTACCATCAAAACCAGTTACTCTTACATTTTTCCAAACATGAACGCCTAACTTTTCTAAAAAATCTTCTGCTTTTTGAGACGCCTGAGGGCTCATTTCTTTTAAAATCTTATCACCAGATTGCACTAAATTAATCTGTGCCAATCGTGTGTCCAAATCTGGATAATCCTTGGGTAAAATACCTTTTTTAATTTCGGCTAAAGCACCTGCTAACTCTACTCCTGTTGGACCTGCACCAACAATAACAAAATTCATTAAAGCTATTCTTTCATTTAAATCCGAAGTTAAAAGTGCGTCTTCAAAATTTTCAAGAATTAGACTTCTAAGATTTAAAGATTGTGGTACGGTTTTCATTTCCATACTATTGGCTTCGATAGATGTATTACCAAAATAATTGGTTTTAGAGCCTGATGCTACTACTAAATAGTCATATTTAAGTTCTCCAATATTAGAAATAACTTTATTTTTTTCTGTATTAATTTCAGAAACATCTGCTAACCTAAAGAAAAAGTTAGGAAAATCTCCTAAAACCTTTCTAATAGGATACGCAATGGAGTCTGGCTCTAATCCTCCAGTTGAAACTTGATATAGCAATGGTTGAAATGTATGATAATTGTGCTTATCTAAAAGAACAACTTGTACTTCTTGTTTAGATAATTTTTTAGCTAACGCAATGCCAGCAAAACCACCACCAATTATTATAATTCGAGGAAAACTAGATTTAGGTATATTCATATAAAAAAACTTGCATGACAAAGGTAATATAAAGTTATAATTTTTTAAGAATCTAAATTCTTTATTCAAATTTGGTTTTGTAACTTCGTAACTTCTTAAAACTACAAAAAATAATAGAATGAGTAAATACGATGTAATTGTTCTTGGAAGTGGACCTGGAGGTTATGTAACCGCAATTCGCGCTTCACAATTAGGCCTTAAAACCGCTATAATTGAAAAAGAAAGTCTTGGTGGTGTATGTTTAAATTGGGGTTGTATTCCAACTAAAGCGTTACTAAAATCTGCTCAGGTTTTTGAATACTTAAAGCACGCAAGTGATTATGGTTTATCCGTAACAGATTATGATAAAGATTTTAATGCTGTTGTTAAACGTAGTCGTGGTGTTGCTGAAGGCATGAGTAAAGGTGTTCAGTTTTTAATGAAAAAAAACAAAATTGAGGTAATCAATGGTTTTGGTACATTAAAACCAGGAAAAAAAGTTGAAGTAGACGGAACCGTTTATAGTGCTGATCATATTGTAATTGCTACTGGAGCACGCTCTAGAGAGTTACCAAGTTTACCACAAGATGGTAAAAAAGTGATTGGTTATAGAGAAGCAATGACATTACCAACACAACCTAAAAAGATGATTGTTGTTGGATCTGGTGCAATTGGTGTTGAGTTTGCATACTTCTACAACTCTATGGGAACTGAAGTTACTGTTGTAGAATACTTACCAAACATTGTACCTGTTGAAGATATTGACGTGTCTAAGCAATTAGAAAAGTCATTTAAAAAGAGTGGTATAAACGTAATGACATCTGCAGAAGTTACTAAAGTTGATACGTCTGGAGAAGGTGTTAAAGCAACGGTTAAAACTGCTAAAGGTGAACAAGTTTTAGAAGCTGACATTATTTTAAGTGCTGTTGGTATTAAAACTAATATCGAAAACATTGGATTAGAAGATGTAGGTATTGCGGTTGATAGAGACAAAATATTAGTTAACGATTACTACCAAACTAATATTCCTGGATATTATGCAATTGGAGATGTAACTCCTGGTCAAGCTTTAGCACACGTTGCTTCTGCTGAAGGAATTTTATGTGTCGAAAAAATTGCTGGTATGCATGTTGAAGCTTTAGACTATGGTAATATACCTGGTTGTACTTATGCAAGTCCAGAAATTGCAAGTGTTGGTTTAACCGAAAAGCAAGCTAAGGATCAAGGATACGATATTAAAGTTGGAAAATTCCCTTTCTCGGCATCAGGTAAAGCTAGTGCTTCTGGAGCTAAAGATGGTTTTGTAAAAGTGATTTTTGATGCTAAGTATGGTGAGTGGTTAGGTTGCCATATGATTGGTGCAGGAGTTACTGATATGATTGCAGAAGCTGTTTTAGGACGTAAATTAGAAACTACAGGACACGAAGTATTAAAAGCAGTACATCCACACCCAACTATGAGTGAAGCGGTTATGGAAGCTGTTGCAGATGCTTATGACGAAGTAATACATTTATAAAAGTTTTAAAATTTATTTTAAACACTTTAAAGCATAAAAAAAGTTCCAGAATTATCTGGAACTTTTTTTATTTATATAGGTTGTATAGGATTAAAACATAAATCCAATACCAAATTGCCACACGTTATTTTTAGCATCGACACCTTCAAATGGTGTACCATCTTCAAAAATATCTGTCACACCTAAGTTATAACGTCCACTTAAGAAAAAGCCATTATCAAACTTATAAGCTGCACCTAAGGCGATACTTGTATCAAAGTCTTTTACGTATGAGTCATCAGAATCAATTTCGATATCTCCACCATCGCTGTTTGGTTGGTAATCAAACTCTTCGTGGATTTTAAATCCAAATTGTGGTCCAGCCTCTACACTAAGTCCTTTAACAATATATGCTTTTAATAATAATGGTACTTGAATGTAATCTAATTGATATTCGATATTTTCGTCAGTATCCACTATATTATCTTGGTCAATCTCTCTAACATCAAATCCTTGACCAGAATACAATACCTCTGGCTGGAATGATAATCTTTCAGTTAATGGGATTTCTGCAACTAAACCAGCATTAAAGCTAGTTCTAGAATCTAAATCACCTAAATCATCTCCACTAATTGTTGATGAGTTTAATCCACCTTTTATACCTAATTGGACTTCTCTTGAATCCGATTGTGCATTTACCAATGCTAATCCAGAAACAAATAGTGCTGTACTTAAAATTAATTTTTTCATTGTATATTTTTTAAGGTTAATACATCAAAATTACGAACTGCATCTAAGTACAGATGTTCTGTTAACAACGTTTAACAGCAATATGGCTGTATTTAACAGTATTTAATAGAAACCTTATTTTATACTAAAAAATTAAATTTATTTTAAGAGTTATGCTTTTAAAAGTTAAGTAAAGCCTAAATTATTAATGCGCTTTATATTACAAAAAACTTTGAATGGCTAATTCATAGCTTTGCAATCCAAAACCAAGAATAATCCCTTTTGCATTTGGAGACACGTAGGATTGGTGTCTAAACTCTTCCCTACCAAAGGTGTTAGAAATGTGTACTTCGACTACAGGAGTCTCAATAGCTTTTACAGCATCACCAATACCAATAGAGGTATGTGTGTAAGCTGCTGCATTTAAAATTATACCATCATAACTAAAACCAACCTCTTGCAATTTATCAATTAATTCGCCTTCAATATTAGATTGAAAATGCTGTATGGTTGCAGATGGATATTTAGATTGAATTTGATCCAAAAATTCGGTAAAAGATAGGCTACCATATATGTTTGGTTCTCGTTTACCTAATAGATTAAGATTAGGTCCATTTATTATAATTAGTTTTTTCATAAAGTAAAAATACAAAAGTTATGGCATAAAAAAACCGAAGCGATTAAGCTTCGGTCTTTTTATAATAAAGTTTTAAAAACTTAGAATTTGTAAACAACTCCAAAGTTAATATCGCTTAAGTTTAATCCTACGTTAAAAGTATCAGTAGACTCAGCTCCATCAAAATCAGGCTCAGTTGTAGAGTATCCTAAAACACCTACAGAAGCTTCGATAGCGAAGTTTTTAGATACGAAATAGCTAATACCAGGAGCAAAAGCAATGTCAAATCCATCATACTTAGCATCTGCTAATTTATCTTCTCCTGAAGTATAATCAACACCTAACTCAGTAAATAAAGAAAATTGGCTAGCTGGAGCGAAGTAATATCTTCCAAATACACCAACTGCAAATTCATTTGCGTCTACTAAATCAGTACCATCATTATCAGAAGATAAAGAAGTATAACCAACTTTCAAACCTGCTGCAATGTTCTCAGATACGAAGTATCCTACTTTTGGAGCAATGTTAAACACGTTTGAATCTAAATCTCCAGTAGTTTCAGTACCAAAACCAACAGAACCAGAAATAAAAACATCTCCTTTTTCGAAACCACCAACAGTAGCATCATCTTGTGCATTAACACTTGTAAATCCTAATACTGCGATTGCAGCTGTAAATAATAATTTTTTCATAATTAAATTTAAATTTTAAATTATTTGAGCCGACAAAATTAGGAGCAATTAAGAGTTTAAACAAGAAAAATAACACAAAAGAAACACGGTTATTAACAAGTATTTATAAATCAAAACATTAAAAATAAAATTTAACGTTTTATTTTGATAAAATTTATGTTAAGCCTTACTATCAGAAAGATTACATAAAAACCAAACACTAGTTATTGTTAAATAAATACGCCTTAATTCAGCATTAAAATCACTTTATTAACAATTTTATAAACAATATTATTGGTAATTAATTAGATATATTACAATCATTAAAAAAGCATAAAAATCACATACATAATACAAGATTTAAATTCATTTATAAAAGCCAAAATTTATAATTAATTAAGATATTAAATATGTAACAAAAAAAAACCGAAGCTATAAAGCTTCGGTTTACTAAGATATATTTAAATTCAATTATAATTTAAATTCAACACCTAATGTAGCTATGTCAAATGATCCTCCATCGGCACTTACACCTCTGTATGCAGCAACTAAATCTAGGCTTTCTGAAATCCCGTACTGTAATTTTGGAGCATAATAAAATCCTCCATCGTTTCCGTCATTGATTCCAATAGCATAACCTAAATCAGCTCCTATGGTAAAACTATCTGAAACATTAAATCTTGCAGCAGCTCCTACAGGCACAAAACTAATATCCTCAGCCTCAACAGTAATTGTAGTACCTCCAAAAGAATACTCATCTTCTTTTCCAAATGAATGAGAAAAACCTGCGGTTAAACCTGCTTCAAATTCATCTGAAACTTCCCAAAGGTAATTTAAATCTAAAACAGCGCTAAAAGATGATATATCACCTGCATCACCTAATGGCATACCTCCATTAATCCCTAAATTAAAATCTTGTGCATTCACACTTGTCATTCCTAATACAGCTACAGCTGCGATTGTAAATAATTTTTTCATAATTAAAAATTTGTTTTTGATTAATACCCTAGCAATTTAGCAATTCTTTAACAAAACAAAAAATAGCTTTAACACACTATTAACACTTAAAGCAAGGTTTAAAGTTTTAATTATTAATATTCAATCACTTACAAAAATAGAGGTGTTTTTAATTTAACATGATTATAAATTAATACCTTTAAACCCTATGAAATGGCACCAAGCATTAGAGGATTATTCCATGTATTTAAAAATAGAAAGAGGACTTTCTGTTAATTCTGTTAATAGTTATTTATTAGACGTAAAAAAACTTATTAAATATTTAGAAGCTAACACAATTAGCCACTCACCTATTACCATAGATAAAACTATAATAAAAGACTTTATTTATGATGCTGCCAAAAATTTAAATCCAAGGTCACAGTCTAGATTAATATCTGGTTTAAAAGGTTTTTTTAATTATTTAATTTTTGAAGATTACAGAAAAGATAATCCGTTAGATACCATAGACTCACCCAGAATTGGACGTAAATTGCCTGATACGTTAAGCGAGAATGATATTAATAATTTAATTAGCGCAATTGACTTAACACATCCACAAGGTCAACGCAATAAGGCCATATTGGAAGTATTATATAGTTGTGGTTTACGTGTTAGTGAACTTACTAATTTAAAACTATCAGATTTATTTTTTGATGAAGGGTTTTTAAAAATTACTGGTAAGGGTGACAAGCAACGTTTTGTGCCAATATTGGAGGACACTCAAAAATATATTTTGATTTATAAAAACCAAATTAGAAATCATTTAACCATAAATCCTGACCATCAAGATATTTTGTTTTTAAATAGAAGAGGTAAACAATTAACTAGGGCTATGATTTTTACGATAATAAAAGATTTAGCAAAAAAGATTAAGTTGGATAAAACTATTTCTCCGCATACATTTAGACATTCATTTGCAACACATTTACTAGAAAATGGTGCAGATTTAAGAGCTATACAATTAATGCTTGGTCATGAAAGCATTACCACCACAGAGATTTACACACATTTAGACCGATCGCATTTAACAGCTGTGATAAATAATTTTCACCCAAGAAAATAAAAAAAACTTTTAAATATGTTGTTAAAAATCAGTATTTTAACATATATTTGTGCTGTTGATTAAAGCAAATTGACTGAATCCCTTTGTAACTAACTATTTAATAAACACTACTTTATGTCAGAGTTAATTAAGGGTATTCTAAACAATCAAAATTCTTTTCAAATTAGAAATGAGAACTGGGAATCTACATTAGAAATATCTAAGGTAGGCATCTGGGATTTTTGCGCGTCCAGTCAATCCATTTTTTTTTCTAAACCATCTAAAGCCATTATAGGCTTTGAAAACGACGACACATTTGGGCAAAATATAAACGATTGGAATGATCGTGTACATCCTGAAGATAAAGAACAATACCATAAGGATTTTCAAGAGCACATTAATGGAATAAAACCCTATTACGAAAACAAACATAGGGTAAAACATAAAGATGGATCTTATAGATGGGTTTTAGATCGTGGTAAAGTTATCGAAAAAAATAAGCAAGGAGAAGCCTCTAGATTTATTGGAACACATGTAGATATTACAAAATATGCTTTAAATGAATTAAAAGTACAAGAAACTTTGGACTTAGTAGTTAAGCAAAACAGTAAACTGCAAAACTTTGCACACATTGTGACTCATAATCTAAAACAACATGCAGGAAATTTTGAAAGCCTTTTAGATTTTTATAAAGAAGCGCAAACTGTGTCTGAAAAAGACCAAATGATGGAGTATTTAATTACATTATCTAAATCTTTATCTAAAACTATAAGTAATTTAAACGAAATAGTTACTGTACAATCCAAGCAAAAAACAGATACTGAAAAGCTATGTATTAATACTGAAATTAATACCGTTTTAACGGACTTAAATTATCATATATCAGAAAACCACGCACTGATACATAATAATACAACTCCAGACTGTTTTTTAAATTTTAACACCTCTTATTTTCACAGTATTATACAAAACTTAGTATTAAATGCTATAAAGTACAAGCATCCACAACGTCATCCAGAAATACATATTAGTAGCACATGTACGGAACAGTCTATTGAAATACAAATTACAGATAATGGCTGTGGTATAGATTTAAAAAAGTTTGGTAAGGATATCTTTGGATTATATAAGACGTTTCATAAAAACCATGACTCTGAAGGTGTGGGATTATATTTAGTAAAAAATCAAATTGAAGCTTTTGGTGGAACAATCACTGTAGAAAGTACTGTAAATTTAGGAACCACGTTTACTATAACGCTACCTAATTAACAAGAATAATCTTCATAAACAAAAAATAAAATCACATTTAATCGATGATATTAGTGTTTAATCTAAAAAAAATGCATTTTATCGATATAATTATTTATTTCAACTAAGTAACTTATAACCAATCATAATTTTAGATATTTGTTTGCACGCCAAATACTGTTTAAAATGAAGATCAATGAAAATGCTAAAAATGAAGATTCAACTTTTGAGGAGTTGAAATGGAAATTTGCCTTACAAAATTCAGGTATAGGACTTTGGGATTGGAATTCTAAAACAAGTAAAGTTTTTTACTCAAAAGAATCCAAACAAATTATAGGTTTTAATGAAGACGAAATAAGCTCTGAAGCTTCAGAATGGGATAAGCGTGTGCATAGAGATGATATTGATGATTACTATGAAGACTTCAATAATCATATTAATGGAGACAATCCAGAATATAAAAACATCCACAGAATACTGCATAAAGACAATACCTATAGATGGATTTTGGACCAAGGTAAAATTATTGAGTATGATGATAATGGTAAACCGGTCAGAATAATTGGGACACACACTGATATTACCAAACAAAAAGAAACGGAACGCTCCTTAAAAAAGTCTATAGATTTAATAACAGTACAAAACAATAGACTGCAAAGTTTTGCACATATCGTCTCTCATAATTTAAAAGAATACGCTAGCAATTTTGAAAGCATTATCACATTTCATGATGAAGCAGACTCAGAAGCGGAAAAACAAGAGATGTTTAGACACCTAAGAACAGTGTCTAAGGCGTTATCTAAAACATTACTTAACCTACGTCATTATGTAAGCGTACAATCTAAAAAGCACATAAAGGGTAATGTAATGTCTGTTGGTCGTGAGGTAAATTTAGCAGTAAACGATTTATCATATCTTATAGCCGAAAGTAGTACTATACTGTACAATAATGTCGAGCATGATTGCAACATTTGTTTTAGTTCATCCTACTTCCAAAGTATTATGCACAACTTAATTACTAATGCTATTAAGTATAAACATCCTGATCGTAAACCGGAAATAACAATATCATCTAATTGCACAAAAGACAATTTGGAGTTAACTATTACTGATAATGGTTTAGGATTAGATTTAGATAGATATGGTAACGAGGTTTTTGGATTATATAAAACGTTTCATAAAAACAAAGATGCAGAAGGTGTTGGCTTATATTTAATTAAAAGCCAATTAGAAGCTTTTGGAGGTACAATAACCATAAACAGTACTAAAGATGTAGGATCTACATTTAATATTATTATACCAAAGCAAAAAAAAATCCAGCTATAAGCTGGATTTTTTATTTAAACTACATTAAAACTACTTAGCAATATTAACTGCTCTAGTTTCTCTGATTACTGTAACTTTTACTTGTCCTGGATAAGTCATATCAGTTTGTATTTTTTGAGAAATACTAAAGGATAAGTCTGCAGCATTTTGGTCACTTACTTTTTCGCTTTCAACAATTACACGTAATTCTCTACCAGCTTGTATAGCGTATGCTTTTTTAACACCATTAAATCCAAATGCTATTTCTTCTAAATCTTTTAAACGTTGGATATAACTATCTAAAACTTGACGTCTTGCCCCTGGTCTTGCTCCTGATATAGCATCACAAACTTGGATTATAGGAGATAATAAAGATTTCATCTCTATTTCATCGTGATGGGCTCCAATAGCATTACAAACCTCTTCTTTTTCGCCATATTTTTCTGCCCATTGCATACCTAAAATAGCGTGTGGTGTTTCCATATCTGCTTCTGCATCTGGTACTTTACCAATATCATGTAATAAACCTGCACGTTTAGCTAATTTAGGATTTAAACCTAATTCTGCTGCCATAACACCACATAGTTTAGCTACTTCACGCGAGTGTTGTAGTAAATTTTGTCCGTATGAAGAACGGTATTTCATACGACCTACCATTTTAATTAATTCTGGATGCAATCCGTGAATACCTAAATCGATAACTGTACGCTTACCTACTTCAATAATTTCTTGTTCTATTTGCTTAGTTGTTTTTTGAACAACTTCTTCAATACGTGCTGGATGTATACGACCATCTGTAACTAATTTATGTAATGATAAACGGGCTACTTCTCTTCTAACCGAATCAAAACATGATAAAATAATTGCTTCTGGTGTATCATCTACAATAATCTCTACTCCTGTTGCAGCTTCAATTGCACGAATATTACGACCTTCACGACCAATAATACGTCCTTTTACATCGTCGCTTTCAATGTTAAATACAGATACGCAATTGTCTACAGCTTCTTCTGTACCTATACGTTGAATGGTATTAATAATAATTTTTTTAGCGTCTTGTTGAGCAGTCAATTTAGCCTCTTCCATCTTGTCTTGTACGTAAGACATAGCTTCACTTTTAGCTTCACCTTTTAAAGACTCTACTAATTGTGATTTAGCTTCTTCTGCAGATAAACTAGAGATAACTTCTAATTGCTCTACTTGACTTTTATGTAGCCTATCTAACTCTTCTTGTTTTTTTTCTAAAACATCAAGTCTATGGTTATAATCTTTTACTTTTTCTTCTATGTCTGTATTTAGTTTTTTGTTTTTTGATAACTCACTAGATACTTGAGACTCTTTATCTCTGATACGTTTTTCTGTATCAGCCATTTTTTTATCACGCGACAAGATTACCTTTTCGTGTTCTGCTTTTAATTCTAAAAATTTTTCTTTTGCTTGAAGTATTTTGTCTTTTTTGATGCCTTCTCCTTCAACATTTGCTTCTTTTAAAATGCTAGCTGCCGATTTTTTAGCGCCTTTAATAAGTTTAGAAGCGTTGTTTTTTTCAAGCACTTTAGCAATTATAAAACCTACTATGGCTCCAATAGCAAGACCTGCTATAATTAAAATTGTATTATCCATTTTTGATTGTTTATGTATATAAAAAAAGCCTACACTAATTTAGTTTTGTATAAACTCCTTAAAAACAAGTTTAGGGCTAACAAGCTGATCAAGGATCTGCCCAAACAGTGATAAATCACTATTAGCAGCATGCTTTTACAACTTAAAACTCACCCTTTTTAAAGAATTAACGTTGAGTTTATCAAAAAAATAATTAATGTAGGCAGTAACCTAATATTGTTATGTTATAAGAACGTATTATAAACTAAGATGCGATTGCAACATGTCATTTAAAGCTTCTAACTTATCCTGAACATGCTCCTCCACATGGTTTTTATCTAAGGCTTTCTGTTCTACTTGACTAGCAAATTGTAAAGCGCACATGGCTAAAACATCTTGCTTATCTCGCACAGAATAGCTTTGCTCAAATTTGGTAATCATAGCCTCTATCTTCTTTGCTGCTAAACGCAGTCCTTCTTCTTGACTAGGTACAATAGTTAATGGGTAGACTCTATTTGCAATAGATAACTTTATTTTAAGCGTGTCTGCCATAAAAACTATATAATATTAACTAGAAAGTTGGCTTATACAATGGTCAATCTCTCTAATTAATGTGTTTATTTTGAGCTTTGTTTCTCGTTTATCGTTGTCACTGCCTAGTATGGTATTAGCCATTTTTAAAGTGTCATACTTTTCTTGCCAACTCTTTAATTCTAAATCCTTAGCAACTATCTTAGATTGTGATTGTTCTAAAGCTTCTTTAAGCTTTGCGTTTTCTAGTTTTAAAACTTGTTGCCTTGATAAGACCTTTCTAATTTTATTTTCTAGCGCATCAACAATGGTTTCAATCTTACTCATTAACTAATACTATACTTATCTTACAAAGTTAATCAAACCTTAACACTTTGCAATTAATTTTTCATAAATTTTTATTATATCTTAAATTTAACTCATTATCAATTAAATGGCTTAGTCTTTGATTTTACTTTGGTAATTAAAACCTAATTTATATTTTAGCAGTAACCAATTATTTATGCGACACATACTTTTATTACTCGTTTTTTTAACAACATCGTCTATTGCGCAAAACATTTATCCACAGGATTACTTTAGGTCTCCTTTGGATATAGAGTTGGTCTTATCAGGGACATTTGCTGAGCTTAGAAGCAATCATTTTCATTCTGGATTAGATATTAAAACTAAACAACGAGAAGGCTTAAGTGTCTATGCTGCTGCTAGTGGTTATATAAGCAGAATTAAAATTTCGCATTACGGTTATGGTAAAGCTATTTATATTACACATCCTAATGGTTATGTTACTGTCCATGGACATTTACAACGTTTTTCTGACAAGGTTGAAGCCTATGTAAAAAAGCATCAATATGAAAAGGAAAGTTTTGAAATAGAATTATTTCCGGACATCAACGATTTAATAGTTACTAAAGGCGAGGTCTTTGCTTATTCCGGAAATACAGGTGGTTCTGGTGGACCACATCTTCATTTTGAAATTAGAGATAATCAAGAACGACCTATTAATCCATTACTATTTGGATTAAAAGTTAAAGACAGTAAAAAGCCAATTGTAAAAAGCATGTATGCTTATCCGATAAATGATTTATCACATGTTAATGGTAGTAATTTAAAACAAAAACTGCGCGTAATTCCTCAAAAAAATGGAGATTATAAAGTAGAAGATTTAACTGCTTACGGAAAAATAGGCTTTGCTGTTAACACTATAGATCAACAAGATTTGGCTGCTAATAAAAATGGTGTTTACAAAATTGAAACCTTTTATAATGGAGCACAAAATTTTACAATTGATTTTAGAAAATTTTCTTTTGACGAAACTAAACATCTAAATAGATTAATAGATTACACACATTATAAAGATGAAAAAGAGCGTCTTCAAAAATTATTTTTAGACACCAATAACCCGTTAAGCTTATACAAAGACAAGATTGACGATGGGTATTTAGTTATTTACGATACTGTTTCTAACGTTTATAAAGTTAAAATCTCAGATTTTGAAGGTAATGAAACTAATATTGATATAAACATTAAAGGTGAAGATAAACAACCAAATGATGTTTCTAAAAACTTTACATCTCCTTATTACATCAAATCAGGTGAAGCAAACGTTTTAGAAAACCAAAATATAAAAGTAGACTTTCCTAGAGAGACCTTTTATGACGATTTTTTTATAGACTTTAGAGTTAATGGTGATACTTTAAAGTTACACGAAAACAACCTAGCGTCTAAAAAATATTTTACCATAAGCTACGATGTAAGTAATTACAATCCGGAAGATTTAAAACAAGTTTATATTGCCAGATTAGTTGGATGGAATAATTTTTTAAGCTACTCCTCTACCCAAAGAAAAGATAATATCCTTTTTACTAGAACTAAAAATTTAGGAACTTACTGTTTAGCTAGAGATACTGTTAATCCAACAATAACACCTATTAGTTTTAAAGATGGTCAGTGGTTAAGTAAATACCGTTTTTTAAAAGTTAAAATTGACGACAAACATACAGGTATATCCAACTATAGAGCAACCTTAAATGGTCAGTGGATTTTAATGGAATATGATTACAAAAAGAAAACCTTAACATACGATTTTAATGATAAAGTCGTTACAGACACTAAGAACAATTTAAAAATTATTGTAACAGATAATGTAGGAAATAGCAGTACATTTGAAGCAAGCTTTTTTAGAAAATAACACACCTACCCTTGGACAAACCTAACTATACCATTAGATTACTAGCTTTTTTATTCCCTTTATTTTGTTTAGCGCAAACAGGAACTATAAAAGGCGTCATTTTAAACGAATTTAATCAGCCCATTGATGCTGTTAATATTAAAAGTGATGACAATGGAGTGCAAACCAACGACAACGGGTTTTTCGAAATTAAAATTCCTGCAAATAAAAATGTAAAAATTATATTTTCTCATGTTTCGCATAAAAATATCATTGCCACCTTCAATTTAAAAAATGGAGAAACATTAGAGTTTAATCCCGTTTTAAAAGAAAATGTAGAGCAAATAGAAACGGTCGTTATTAGTGGAAAAAGACGAAAGGATGTGGAAGGTATTGTAAATATTGATCCAGCCACCTTAAAAAAAATACCTGGTGCTCAAGCAGGTGTAGAAAATTTACTTAAAACATTACCAGGTGTTAGTAGTAATAATGAGCTAAGCACACAATACTCGGTTAGAGGTGGGAATTATGACGAAAACTTAATTTATGTAAACGGAATTGAAGTGTATAGACCTTTTTTAATAAGATCTGGACAACAAGAAGGCTTAAGTTTTGTTAACTCGGATTTAGTACAAAATGTAGATTTTTCAGCAGGTGGATTCCAAGCTAAATATGGAGACAAATTATCGTCTGTACTAGATATTACATATCGTAAACCAACAGACAACACAGTAGCAATTGACGCCAGTTTATTAGGTGCAAGTGTCGCTTTAGAAAACGTTAGCAAAGATTCAAAATTTACAAGTATCGTTGGATTACGTTACAGAGATAATAGCTTATTGGTAAATGCTAAAGAAACCGAAACTAATTTTAATCCAACCTTTGCAGACGTGCAAAGTTATTTAACTTACCAATTTACAGACAAGTTAGAAGTTAGCTTTTTAGGTAATGCATCACTTAATAAATACAATTATATTCCATTAACTAGACAAACTAACTTTGGGACCTTAGATAATCCTCAAGCCTTAATTGTGCAATATCAAGGTCAAGAAAAGGATAGATACCAAACGCTTTTTGGTGCTTTAAGTGCTAATTACGATGTAAATGACGATTTATCTGTAGCCTTAGTAACCTCTACTTATCATACTACTGAAGAAGAATATTTTGACATTTTAGCGCAATATGCTTTAGGAGAAGTTAATAGTAATATTGGTGACGAAAATTTAGGTGAAGTAGAATTTGCAGAAGGTATTGGTAGCCAATTAAATCATGGTCGTAACGATTTAGATGCATTAATTACTAATGTAGAAGCTAAAGGTACTTATACTAAAAATGAAAACGAGTTTAAATTTTCTGTCAAGTATACTAATGAAGATATTAGAGATCGGTTAGTAGAATGGGAAGTTATCGATTCGGCAGGATTTTCTATAAATCCACCAAGTTCGGACGCTTTTAATGACCAACCCTACACGCCATATGAAGGTCCATTAGAAGCTTACCAAAATGTTAAAGCCAGAAACAATACAACCATAAGTAGATTACAAGCTTATGTGCAATGGAGTAAAAGATCCACCATTGGAGAGCATGATGTTTGGTACAACGCTGGTGTTAGAAGTCATAGTTGGACTGTCAACGACCAAGGGACCAATCAAGACGTATCACAATCTGTTTTTAGTCCTCGTGCGCAATTTGCAATAAAACCAAACTGGGACAAAGACATGTTATTTAGACTAAGTGGTGGTTTATATTATCAGCCTCCTTTTTACAGAGAGTTACGCGATCAAAACGGAGTTGTACAATCTAACGTTAAAGCTCAAAAATCTGTACATTTAGTATTAGGTAACGATTACAGCTTTAAAATGTGGGACAGACCCTTTAAATTAACTAGTGAGGCGTATTATAAAAAACTTACAGACGTTAATCCATATACGTTAGAAAACGTGCGTATTAGATATCGTGCTACAAATAATGCTGAAGCCTATGCTTATGGATTAGATTTAAGATTAAATGGCGAGTTTGTTCCTGGTACCGAAAGTTGGTTTAGTTTTGGGTATCTAAAAACAGAAGAGAATATTAACGACAGAGGTTATATTGCTAGACCAACAGATCAGCGTCTTAAATTTGCTGCATTGTTTCAGGATTATGTACCTAATATACCAAGCATGAAAATGTATTTAAACTTAGTTTATAATACAGGATTACCAGGTGGATCGCCAAGTTATGCAGATCCTTATGTGTTTCAAAATAGATTACCAGACTACAAACGTGCAGATATCGGTTTTCAGTTTGTGTTAGTAGATAAAGACAAGCAATTTGATAGTGGTTGGAAAAAACCATTTAAAGATTTGTCATTTGGATTTGAAATTTTTAATGTCTTTAATGTTCAAAATTCCATCACTAATACTTGGGTAAGAGATGTGTATAGCAAACGTCAATACGCTATACCAAACTATTTAACACCACGTGTTTTTAATGTAAGAACCACGATGCGTTTTTAAAATGAAAAGTTGCTTCGTTTTAATCATTTTGCTTTGTAGCTCCTTTTGTATTTCTCAAAACAAATTAGCACAACAAACAATTGACCAATTAAACGAACAATTAAAAATTTATGAAACCCTTTCGCCTCATGGAGATTTGTATTCATTTAAAGATTTAAGACTATCCAAAACTGATATTAAGTCATTTGAAAATACAGATGATGTTATAAACGATTCCTTGCAAGCTTATGCTGCTATTGAAACCATTCAGCATAAAATATTAACCTTAATTAATGTTATTTTTATTTTGAAATCTACTGAAGATTTTGATTTAACAAACAAATTGTACAATGAGATTAGTTATATAAATAGTGACGATAATAAGCTGCATAATTTAGTATTATATGCCAAATCTGGAGGCTCTTATCAATCCAGAATATCTGTTATTTATTATAAACAAAACACCGAATACCAAAAAGTTTACGATACTTATACAGATGAAGGTGATAGTACTCTATTTAAACCTGATGGCTATGATAACATACAGACACTAACCACCAACACTAAGGTAAAATATTTGTTACAAGGAAGTGTCAAAACATGTGGTATGTGTTTTTATAATTACATAACACTTTTGCATCTTGAAAACGATGTATTTACAGTAGATTTTGAATACACAACAGATTCTAGATCGTACGATACTATACTAGATTATAACAATAACAATCAAACCATAACAGTAAATTATCAAACGGATGATTTAAGTGGTCCTGATTGTTTTTGCGAACAAAATAAAGAGGAAAACATTGAAGTTTTGGATGAGAATCTTAACTTAGAAAAAGAATGTAAATGCCTATTTAAATTTAATGGTGATACTTTTGTTTTAAAAGAACAGAGTGAAACCGTTTTAAAAAGAAATTAAAAATAGATACCATGAAAACCGTACTACTACTTTTATCAATACTAGTCTCTAGTTACAGTTTAGCTCAGGATAAAAACACACATTACTATACATTTAATTTAAAAAAAGAAATAACTAAAGACGAATTTGAAAAAATATATTCTAACTATGACACATATCAGAATGTTGTTGAAATAAGAAAAAATGATAGTACTATTATTAAAATGTTTCATCCAAGAAAACAATTTGATGTATTAGATCCCATAGTTTTAGATTCCTTAAAAGGGTATTTAAACTATCTAACTAATAAAAAAAACGTCTTTAAAGATTATATTGTTATTAACTACTTTTCTGGAAACGAACCTTATGAAGCGTTTAATTCTGACACTAAAAGTTATGTTGTCGATAAAGGTTATGTCAAAAAAATTAATAAACTTTTAAATTGTAATCAGTTTTCTATTTATAAAGAAAAAAAAGATATTAAATATTTTGAGGATAAAAAACTCTGGATAAAAGATGATTTAGGTGTTATTAAAAACTTGTTTTTTTATTACCAAATTCCCTACGGAAGTTTTGTGATTATCAAATCGGATGGAACTTTTATATCGTTACATGGAGAGCATAATAAAGATATGGTTTATGAAATCGCTGAAGAAATAAAAAAAGACATTAAAAAAGTAGAACATTACACTTATGACTTTAAACAGAAAATAGAACCTTCTGAATTTGACAGCCTTTTAAATTACAACAATAATAGTACTAGAAATTTTGAATTGAATTTTGAAAGCGATAGCATTTTTTATAAGATGATACATCCTGCAAGACGTTATGGTGTATTAAAAAAACACCAAATAGACTCGGTTAAAAACTATATTAACAAAATCTCAAAAACCCAAAATACCTTTAAAGATTATATTGTTATAAATTACAACTCTGGTGATGCTCCAAATAAAGATTTAAATAGCGAAAGTAGAGCTTATATATATAACCCTGATTATCAAAAACAACTTAATACAATTATCGATTGCAATCAATTTTGGGTCTTTAAAGATGATAAAAACATAAAATACCGCAATAAAAAAAATATAAATTGGATTAAAGACGAAGCATCTGTTTTTAAAAATCTGTTTTTTAAATACCAAATTCCTTATGGTAGTTTTGTCATCATTAAATCTGACGGTAGATATATAGTTAACTATGGTGAATACAGTCCAAATATGGTTTATGATATAGCTAAAGAAGTTTCTGGTCAAAGCAATAATCAAGAAACAAGCTCTACTAATCTATCCAAAATTGAAGCGTTTAAAGCTAATCAAAACTTTACGATTACTAAACCTCATGATTGGTTCGAGGTGTTTCATCATGGTTATGTTGGTTATACACCAATACAACCAAATGACAATCATTTTAAAACCATTGTGTCTGTTTTTCAACATAACTTAAATACAAAAGCTTTACCATTTAACACGTTTGTTGATAATCAAATTAAACAATATAAAGATGTGGTATCAATTTATAATGCGTCATTAAAAGAAGTAAACAATCACTTAGGAACGGTATATATCCATGAATTTGAAACTGAAACACACCAAGTCATTGTTATGTATTTTCAAAATAATGGACACTATTATCAATATAAATATTCTGCATTAGATAAAAGCTTTAAAAAATATCTAAATAGTGCGTTGCTAATATTAGATAGTATTAGTTTTAAATAACAAATTACAGTCTAGCCTTAAAAAGTTACAATTGAGTAAGTACTATTATTCTACAAATAGTATTGGTAGTACATTTGAGATATACAAAACCAAAAACCATGTCTTACACTACCTTAATGTACCTTCATCTAGCAACTATACTTCCTGCTTTTGTTTTAGGAACAGTTAGTTTTATTTTTAAAAAAGGAACTAACACTCATAAAATAATAGGCAGAATCTACATGCTACTAATGCTATTTACAGCTATTATAACTTTGTTTATGCCTGCTTTTGTTGGTTCAAGGTTTTTAAACCATTTTGGATGGATACACCTGTTTAGTTTTTTAACAATTTACACTGTCCCAACAGCTTATATAGCCATTAAAAAAGGAAATGTTAAACGTCATAAATTTAAAATGATAGGACTATATGTTGGTGCAATACTTATTGCTGGAACGTTTACGTTTATGCCTGGTCGCTATATGCATAGCTTATTATTTGGGTAAAAACATAAGCTCTAAAAAGAAAAAGGAATAGGAGTATTATCCAATTTAAACTAATAAATAAAAGGTAATGTCAATTAAATAGCTTCTACCCTATTTTTGATAAAATCTAAACTTGTTTTATTAAACAGTAAAGGTTGCTCCACATTTACCACATGACCACATTTTTCCACAACATACAAAATAGATGTCGAGTGTTTATTTACAATATTTTTTATTGAAGGTAAAAACAAATGATCCTCTGCTCCCATAACATAAAGCGTCGGTATTTTAATATCCTTTGCTCTAAAAAAACGTAATAATGGATTTAACTCAGAGGTTAATTTAAACCACCTGACAAATTCCTTTTGATATAGTTTTTTTGCTTCATTAACAAAAAGTAATCTTGACTTTTTGTGATTTTTTCTTGGCATAATTATAAAAGCAAACAGTCTGTATAAATACATGTATGGTACCACGCTTTTAAATATCACGCCTACTTTAATAAGTATTTGAGATCTAAAATCAAGTTTCATTATGGCACCACCCATAATCATACTTTTAACTCTAGAAGGATGCTTTTCGGCTATGTTTCTAATCAATATTGTACCTAAAGATATTCCAACAAAATGCGAGCTTTCAATTTTTAAAAAATCTATAACTTCAACAATATCATTAGTAATAGAATCAAAAGTATATTTAGTATTAAATGCATCTTTTAACTTAGGTTTACTATTACCATGACCTCGTAAATCCAGAATAAGCACATTAAATTCGGCTTTAAAATCTCGTATTTGCTTATACCATATAGAGCTGCTTCCTCCTGCTCCATGAACAAAAGTGACCCATTCATTAGAATGAGAATGTAAATATGTTGAGTAGTTTAGCAATTATTTTTTTGAATTGTAAAAGTACAATATAAAAATTCTTAAATAAATTCTTTTAACACCTCAATAACATAATCTATTTCTTCCTTTGTATTGTATTTACTAAAAGAGAATCTTATTGAAGGTTTTTGCATGTCCTCATCACATAAAATCTGTGATAATACATGACTACCTTTAGCGCTTCCACTTTGACAGGCACTACCTTTAGAACAGGCAATACCTTTTAAATCTAGTTGAAACAATAATATTGGTCCTTTTTCTGGTGCTATTGGTAAACAAACGTTTAAAACAGTATAAGTGCTTTTATCAAAATCTGCACTGCTTCCGTTAAATGACACTCCAGAAAAGTTTAAAACTAACTTTTCAATAAAGTATTTTTTTAGGTCAGTAATATAGGCTCTTTCTACTTCTAAATTCTCATAGGACAATTTTAAAGCTTCTTCTAAACCAACAATATTGTGTACCGCTTCTGTGCCTGCACGATAACCACGTTCCTGCTCTCCTCCAAAAATTAAAGGTTTTAATCCTGAGTTTTTTCTTATAAAAGCAAAACCAACACCTTTTGGTCCATGAAACTTATGTCCACTAACTGCCATAAAATCTATTGCTAACTCTTGTAAATCTAACTTGTAATGACCAACAGATTGTACAGTGTCACTATGGAACATGGCATTATTAGCTTTACATAATTTACTAACTTTATCCATATCTAGTATATTACCAACCTCGTTATTGACGTGCATAAGACTGACTAAAGTCTTTTGGGATGATTGTAATAAACTTTCTAGATGCTTATAATCCACATGACCATGATTATCTAAATCTACATAATCTACGCTAATACCATATTCTTTTTCCAATTGTTGTACTGTATACAACACTGCGTGATGCTCAATCCTAGAAGTAACAATTTTTTTAACACCTAAATCTCTAACAGCACTTAATAAGGCTAAATTATCTGCTTCTGTACCTCCTGATGTAAAAACAATCTCTGATGCAGACACATTTAAATATTTAGCAACCGTCTTTCTAGCTTGCTCAATCATTGCTTTGGCAGAACGTCCAAAACTATGTGTCGAGGAAGCATTACCATAACATTGTTGCATGACTTGCGTCATTTTTTCTATTATTTCTGGTCTTAACTGCGTTGTGGCAGCACTATCAAAATATACTGGTTTCATTGAGAATTTTGCTATTAATGGGCACAAAAATAGTTTAAATAAAATTAATTGCCTTAAGCAGCGTTATAAGTTTGACAATTCTATTATTTTTGTCTTTCAAAATTAAATTATAATGCGTAAAATTTCTGTTTTATTTACCTTGTTTTTAAGCTTTTTATCATGTGATGATGGAGATATTATAACTACTGAGTTAGAATTTGGAGACACCTTTCAAACTTGTGGTGATTTAGTACTTTACAAAGTAAAAACGGATCCTAACGAAACCTTATCCATACAACTTACAGAACCTGGTTTTACAATTGTGGATTTAATTGAAACCGAAGCCGATCCAGACAATGCTTTGTTACTTAGTTTAGTAGCTGAACAAACTACTGATTTTAGTATCGCTAATTTGTTTAAATTTAGAAGTTATACCAGTAATCCTTCTAACTTTTTTTGTAACGACGTGCCTCCAAGTGGGATACAAATAACTGAAGAGTTTACAGCAAGTAGTGGTAGTGCCTATTTTACAATGGAATTATTGGAGGATGATAATGATGGTATTCCTGCAGCATTAGAAGATTTAAATGGTAACGGAAACCTTTATGATGACGATACAGATGAAGATGGTTTACCTAACTTTTTAGATGCAGACGATGATGGAGACAACGTCTTGACAATTAGTGAAGGGGTTAATTATGTTGAAGGTATGACGTTAGCCGAATTAAATTTAAGTGCTACAAATACTGATTTAGATTTACCTAATGGAGATAATATCCCTAACTATTTAGATAGTGATGATGATGGTGATGGTGTACCAACTAGAAACGAAGAAATTAATTCTTTTGATAATAATCCAACTAATGATGTTTCAGGTAGTAGCACAGTTGCAGATTATTTAAATCCAGATTACACCAACGATAATGCACCAACATCATTTAGAAGTCACACTATCACACAAACATTTACTATAACTTTATTTTTAGAAGGTGTTGAGTTTCCTACAATATTATATGAAGAAACTGTTTTTGGAACTTTAGAGGACTCATTTTTATCAACTACTAGAACCTTAACACCACCATTTATTTAATTTGTATTTGGGTTTTGTAAGATATATACTTCTGTTGCACCTAAACCATACTTTTTATAATCGGCTTCATAGTACTTTACGTTATCGTATCTGCTAAATAGGGTTTCTAATTCCATTTTTAAGACACCTTCTCCAACGCCATGAATAAAAACAATTTTTTGGATGCGTTTTCTTATCGCAAATTCTAATTGTTGTCTTGCAGTATCTAACTGTATTGACAGTTTGTCGTAGCTTGTCATGCCTCTTTCATTATCCACTAAATGGTGCAAATGCAAATCTACTTCCATGGTAGGTTGATAACGCTCTTTAGCTTTAACTCTTGTGGTAGAATGACGCTTTTTCTCAGTTTTTTCAGATAAAACTTCGTTAATGGAAGCCGAGTCAAAAATATTATCTCTCAACGTAGAAGATTTAATTTTCACTAGCTCTGAAGCATTAAAATCCAAATCAAAACCTTCATTGGTTTCAATAGTAATAACATCTCCTTCTATTAAGGTTACAATTCCAGATAAAACATCATCCAAAACATCTACTGTATCTCCTATTTTAAATTTCATTATTTTTCGTCACTTGATTCCGTTTCAACAAACGATTCTTTTTCCCTTTTACTAGGTATGGTAGCCTGAACTTTAAAAAGACCAAACATCAAAACAATAATTCCAATAATTAATATCAGAATATTTTGTTCCTCATTGGCATTAGCATATATCGCTACTACAGCACCAATTACAATTAAAAAGTAATATATTTTAGGCGATTTAAACATAGTTTAGTATTCAAGTTATATGTCGCAAATTTAAACTTTTATTTATTTCTTGATAAAAAAACACAGTCTAAATACTAACTGATTTATTAAAAAAGACAGAAAAAAACTACACCTTTAAAAACCTGATAATGAACAAATAACAATGTTAAATTAAACTATATTGTAACAATAGTTTAACTTAAATCTTTAGCTTTGTCAAAAAATAGAATATGAAACCTACTTTCTACCTATTAATACTAACTTTATTCGGCCAACAATCCTTTGCGCAGCTTACGGTTAGAAACGATTCGTACATTTTTGGAAATGACGTAGTAATTTACGTCGAGGATGATATTAATTTAAAAGAAGTAAACTCCAACCTATATTTACGTAATGAAGCACAAATAATACAAGGTGCTGGTAATACTGGTAATTCTGGCTTAGGTAGACTTAGTGTTTATCAAGAAGGTACTGTAAATAATTACGCTTATAATTATTGGTCCTCTCCTGTCGGAAATGTTGCTACAAATAGCACTGGAAACGCTCCTTTTATACCCAATCAAAACATTTTTGATATTGTAGATTTAACCAACAGTAATTTAGCAGGTTACAGTACGTCTGGTTATAATGGTACAAGTAGTCCTTTAAATATAGAAAGTTATTGGCTTTGGAAATATAATCCAGGAGCTGCCTATAGCGATTGGGATTTTGTAGGTCAATCAGGAACAGTAAATGCTGGATATGGTTTTTCCATGAAAGGAACCATAGGCTCAACTGCTGCTGCTGGTCAGCAATATGATTTTAGAGGTAAACCTAACGAAGGAGAAATTAATACAGCTGTTGTTTTAGGACAAGAAACCTTAATAGGTAACCCTTATCCTTCAGCTCTAGATGCTCGTGCTTTTATACATGACGCTAATAATACGCCTTTATTAGACTCTGGTACACTTTATTTTTGGGAACAAGACCAAGCGATAAGCTCTCATATTTTAGAGGCTTACAGAGGTGGATATGGGTCATTTACCATTACCGCTTCCGGAACTGTTGGATCTTATGTACCTCCAACCTTTAACGCTTACAATTCTGACGGAACATTAAATACTACAGGTACTTCGTCAACATCAGGAAAACAAGTCAGACGCTATATACCAATTGGACAAGGCTTTATGGTAAAAGGTGCAGCTACTGGCTCACTTTTAACCTCTGATAGTCATCGTGTTTTTTACAGAGAATCTGCAACCAACAGTGAGTTTTATAGAACCTCAGTCCAAAATCAAACAAATAATGAAGACCAAGTATACGAAATCCAGTACGATAGTAATGGATTACAAATACTACCTTCAGATTATAAAAGATTTAGATTAAATATTGATTTTAACAATCTTTATACTAGACAGTTACTACATAACTTTCATGAAACAGCAACACCTAATTTTGATTATGGTTTGGAAAGTAAGGTGTTTTCTGCGTTAAATACTGATGCTAATTGGATACAAAATGAAGAGGCTTACAATACTAAAGCAGATAACTTTGAAGTTGAATTGACTATACCTATAGGTCTTAAACTAGATAATCAACAATTAATTAGGTTTAGAATATTTGATATTCAAAATTTTGAAAGTTCACAACCTATTTTTTTACGTGATAAAGTACAAAACCTTTACGTTAACCTAAAAGTGCAAGACTTTGAAGTAAACTTACCACAAGGAAACTATAATGAACGTTTTGAGATTGTTTTTCAAGAAGCACAAACATTATCTAACCAAACATTTGATGAAGCTTCGTTTGTAATTCTTCAAGAAAATAATTTAAACCAACTAATTATTAAAAACCCTAATGCTATTGCATTAAAATCGGTTAAACTTTTTGATATTACTGGAAAGCAGATTTTTGACAAATCAGATATGGAAACCAAAACAAGAGTTACTTTTTCTACCAAAAACTTAAGTGATGGTGTTTATGTTACTAAAATAGAAACTAAAGATGGAAGTACTATTAGTAAAAAAGTAATCATCTCTAATAAATAGATTAAAATATTATACTAAACAAAAAAGACTGTCAATGACAGTCTTTTTTTTATTTCAAAAAGTATTAAAATTACTTTTCAAATTGTTTTAAAGTACTTGTAATAATACTAACACAATCTAATAATTGCGCTTTAGTCATTACTAAAGGTGGAGCAAATCTAATAATGTTTCCGTGTGTTGGTTTAGCTAATAAACCATTATCACGTAAAGCAATACAAATGTTCCATGCAGTGTCACTATCTTCTGTATCGTTAATTAAAATAGCATTAAGCAACCCTTTACCTCTAACCGAGTTTACAATATTTGAGGTCTCGATAAATTTAGATAATTCAGCTCTAAATAATTCTCCTAAATCAAAAGCGTTTTGTGCTAGTTTTTCGTCTTTAATAACCTCTAAAGCTGCAGTACCAATTGCTGCTGCAACAGGATTACCTCCAAATGTACTACCATGGTTACCAGGTTTGATAACATTCATTACATTATCATTTGCTAATACAGCACTTACAGGATATGCACCACCAGATAACGCTTTTCCTAAAATTAAAATATCTGCTTTTACTTCTGGTGTTCCAGAACAATGTTTGTCTGCACAAGTACAATTACCACAAGTTGCTAATAAACGTCCTGTTCTAGCAATACCTGTTTGCACTTCATCTGCTATAAATAAAACGTTATGTTTTTCACATAATGCTTTTGCTTTTGCTAAATACCCTTCACTTGGTACATAAACTCCAGCTTCACCTTGGATTGGCTCAACCAAGAAACCTGCAACATTTTTGTTACTTGTTAATACATCTTCTAAAGCTTGAAGATTATCGTATTCAATTTTAATAAATCCATTAGTATAAGGTCCAAAGTTTTTACGTGCTACAGGATCATTAGAAAATGATATAATTGTAGTCGTACGACCATGAAAGTTGTTTTCGCAAACAACAATTTCAGCTTCATTTTCGTCAATTCCTTTAACTTCATAAGCCCATTTTCTACATAGTTTTAAAGCAGTCTCAACTGCTTCGGCACCTGTATTCATTGGTAATAACTTATCGTAATTAAAGGTTTCGGTTGCAAATTTTTCAAATTTACCTAACATGTCGTTATAAAAAGCACGTGATGTTAACGTCAATGTTTGTGCTTGTTTAACCATTGCTCCTACTATTTTTGGATGACAATGTCCTTGATTAACTGCAGAGTATGCAGATAAAAAATCATAATATTTTTTTCCTTCTACGTCCCAAACATATACACCTTCACCTTTGCTTAATACAACTGGTAATGGATGGTAATTGTGTGCTCCGTATTTGTTTTCTAAGTCCATCGCTTCTTGCGACGTTAATTGGTTTAAAACAGCCATTTTTTTTAATATTTAAAAAGTTATAAAGTAGCCATTCCTTCTGTACCTTTATCCTTTCGAAAGCTCGAAAATTCAGCGTGGGAGAGAAATCATCCCTAAGAAGTTGCAAATTAATAAATATAACTTGCTAATTAAAATTATTGTGTGTAGTTTTTTACTAATAAAAAAGAAAGTACTTTTGCCACATGGCTAGAAAAAATACAAGAAAACAAATATTTACCAATGTCGAGGTAATTGATGCAGCTGCAAAAGGTAAAACTGTAGCAAAAGCACCTGATGGACGCGTTATATTTTTACCTAATGCAGTACCAGGAGATATTGTCGATGTACAAACATTTAAAAAACGTAAGGCTTATTTTGAAGGTAAAGCTACCGTGTTTCATAAACTTAGTGATAAACGTACTACTCCAGAGTGTCAACATTTTGGTGTTTGTGGTGGTTGTAAGTGGCAAGACATGGGTTATGAGCATCAATTGTTTTACAAACAAAAAGAAGTTACCAATAACTTAACAAGGATAGGTCACTTAGATTTACCTGAAGTAACACCTATTTTAGGTTCTGCAGAACAATATTTTTACAGAAACAAAATGGAATTTTCTTTTAGTGATTCTAGATGGTTAACCTTAGAAGAGGTCCAATCTGATCAAGACTTAGGAGACAGAAATGCCTTAGGTTTTCATATTCCAGGAATGTGGGACAAAATTTTGGACATTAAAAAGTGTCATTTACAAGCCGATCCTTCTAATGCGATTAGAAATGCTGTTAAAGATTTTGCAATAAAAAATAATCTGGAGTTTTTTAATACTAGAAATCAAACTGGATTGCTTCGTACCATGATGATTCGTACATCATCAACTAAGGATATTATGGTTGTTATTCAGTTTTTTAAAGAAGATAAAGCTAAACGTGAACTATTATTAGATTATGTTGCTGAAACATTTCCAGAAATCACTTCGTTACAATATATCATTAACGAAAAAGCTAATGATACTATTTACGATCAAGATGTGATTTGTTATAAAGGTGAAGATCATATTTTTGAAGAAATGGAAGGTTTAACTTTTAAAATTAATGCTAAATCTTTTTACCAAACTAATTCTAATCAAGCATTTGAATTATATAAATTAACTCGTGAATTTGCCAATTTAAATGGAGACGAGCTAGTTTACGATTTATATACAGGTACAGGTACCATTGCACAATTTGTGTCTAAAAAAGCTAAAAAAGTAGTTGGTGTCGAGGCTGTTCCAGATGCTATTAGTGCTGCAAAAGAAAATGCTAAACGCAATAATATTACAAATTGTGAGTTTTTTGTAGGAGACATGAAAAATGTATTTAATGAACAATTTATTAAAACACATGGTCATCCAGACGTTATAATTACAGATCCTCCAAGAGATGGTATGCATAAAGACGTGGTACAACAAATATTAAATATTGCTCCTCAAAAAGTAGTATACGTAAGTTGTAATAGTGCAACACAAGCAAGAGATTTAGCTTTAATGAAAGAACACTATGTTATTACTAAAGTTCAAGCAGTAGATATGTTTCCGCAAACACACCATGTTGAAAATATTGTACTTTTAGAAAAGAAATAGCTTTTAAAGTTTATGAAAAAAATAAAATTAATACTACTTACATTATGTTGTATAAGTCTATTGACTTGCGAACGTGACGATTTGTGTCCAGAAACCACACCTACAACACCTAGCTTAGTTATTGGCTTTTTTAATAATGCTTTACCAGAAAACCCAAAAACTGTAAATGATTTATACGTTATTGGTTTAGATAACGACAATGTGTTACCAGGTTATAGTGTTGTTGATGTAGATGAATTAATTTTACCGCTACGTACAGACACAGATACTACTACATTTTTTTTAACAAATAATACGGTTTTAGATGAAGATGGTAATATTACCTCAGGTAACACAGATACAGTTACTATAACTTATGACCGTAAAGATATATATGTCTCTAGAGCTTGTGGTTACAAAACTATCTATGAAAACGTTGACGTAACAATAGATGGTGGAACAGACGGAAATTGGATAATACTTGCGCAACCAGAAAACGATAATTTAACAATTGAAGATGAAACAACAACACACTATTACTTTAACCATTAGTCTTTTATTGTGCTTATGTTTCTCGCTGCAAGCACAAGAAGAAGATCCTACTATTAAAAAAGATACAGTCAAGTTAAAATACGGTTTAAGAATAGGAACTGACGCTAGTAAATTAATTAGAACTGCTTTAGATGATGATTATTCTGGGTTTGAACTAAACGCGGATTACAGACTTACTAGAGATTGGTTTTTAGCTGGAGAAATTGGTACTGAAGAAAAAATCACATCTAATGATTATTTAAGCGTTACTGCTAAAGGTAGTTACTTTAAAGCAGGTGTTGATTATAATATGCATAACAACTGGGATGGTTTAGACAACATGATTTATACAGGGTTTAGACTTGGTGCAAGTACATTTAGTCAAACCAGAAATAATTACACCATATATAACACTGATCAATATTGGCAACCTCAATTTTCTAGTACAGAAACAGAAGAATACAGTGGACTGTCTGCCATATGGTTTGAATTGATTATTGGTATTAAAGCCGAAGTTTTAAACAACTTATATTTTGGAATAAATGCACAACTAAAAGGTATGATAACGCAAGATCAACCTGTTGGTTTTGAAAATTTATTTGTTCCAGGCTTTAATAAAACTTTTGATTCTGGTCGTATTGGTGTTGGATATGGCTACAGTGTATCCTATTTAATACCTTTATTTAAAAAGAATAAATCTAAAGCTGTTAAAAAGAAAGACGAGGAAAAGGAAATAGAATAATTAATTTTCTAGTGTTTTCAGTCTTAAATCATAATCTTCATTATCCCTGATTAATCTCGGTTTTCTAAAAAAACGGTCACTAAAAATACTTTTAGTACTATCCATTTGATTAAATCTTATTTTAGCCAAATCAGCGAAGCTATAGATAAAATCTTCCAAATTATAAGCACGCTTTGTAAAGTTATTATATTGCTTGGTTGGATTAAAATCTAATTTATATTCATCAGATAACCATGCTATAAATGGTACTTCGTACATTGGTCTAGTCGCTTGATATTCATTATGACCAATAAAATCTATAGTATCAAATAACTCATCTCCATGATCAGAAAAGTAAAGGACAAAACTATTTGTGTTTTGCTGCCTAACTTTATCAATAACTGAATTAACTATATTATCATTATATCTAATCGCATTATCGTATTCATTAATTAATTTAAATGCTTTGTCATGCTTAAATTTAGAATTTAAACTATTATCCTTAAAGTAATTATACGATTCAGGAAAACGACTAGAATAACGACCATGCGTACCAATTAGATGCAGGAATATTATTTTTTGCTTACTAGGCTTTTTTAATACTTTATCTAATATTGGTAAAAGCGCTTCATCATAAATAATGTCATCAGAATTATCCGTAGCGACAAAATATTTTTCCTTGGCTGCATTAGCGATAATTGACGAGATACGCTCATGCAAACCTACTGGTCTTTGATTAGAAATCCAATAGGTGTCATATCCTGCAGCATTTGCCAATTGCACAATAGACGTATTATTTTTTTTATTAGGAGCTTGCATATCAGAAAGTGTCAATATCTTATCCAAAGACATTACTGTGTGTACATGAGGAGAAATAACACTATCAAAAACAATTAGCTGTTCTCTAATTTTAGATAATTTAGGGTTGGTTGGTCGGTTATAACCATACAATTGCATATGCCAATTTGAAGTCGCCTCTCCAATAATTACAACATGTGTTTGTGCTGTTGTGTCAATTTTAGTCACATTAACATAGTTAGAAACAGGCTTAGCTAAATCTGTTTTTAAATCTTTACGTAAACTAATAAACTCAGAATAACTTGTAATACTGGTTACAACAATATTTTCAGCATCAAAACGCTTGTTTATAGCATAACTTGAAGCGACAACTGTACTAATAGCTAAAACACTTATATATCTAAATCGTCCAGAAATATTAGTTTTATTTAATAACAATTTAGCCAATATAGGTACTATTATTAAAAATAGAATGGCTAGACCAAATACAAATCCATCAAAGTAATTTGATAAAAAATCAGAACTTTCAGTCGTGTCTGTTTCAAAAATTACAAAAAGTGCCGAAGCACTAATTTTTACACCATAATTGTGATAAAAACTAAGCTTTACAAATACTAAAAATGACAGTAACGTTAAAAAAACTAGACTTAAAAATTGTCTCATTTTATTACTACTAAATATAACTGTAATACTAAAAACAATAAGCGTCAAAAACCCAAACCCAATAACTTCTTTTATATAAATAAGACTTTCTGGTATTACAAAAAAACCTAATAAAATCAGTCCAAAGTAAGGGATGCTAATAATACTTGCTAACTTAAATAGCGATGTGATATTTTTAGTTAATGCATTTACCATTAGTCTTTATCCATGTACTTTCCTTTTTTACTACCTGCGTAAATTTCGTATTTAACTAAACGCGAGTCTAGCATTGCATTCATTAAATGAATTTTTCTAGACGGTCGTAATCCAACATGTTTTAAGGCGTCTAAATTTGAAGTAATAAACCAAGCATTGGTATTAGGATAATTTTGTTTTAAAGTATCTCCAATGTTTTTATAAAAACTTTCCATTTCTATATCTAAACGCTCTCCATAAGGCGGATTAAATACCATATGCAGTTTAGCCTCTCCTCCCCTTTGGGTCTTAAAAAAGTCCTCGTGTTGTATGGTTATAAAATCTTCTAAATGTGCATTTGCAATGTTTTCTTTAGCTTTAGCTACTGCACTTGGAGACTTATCGTAACCAATTATTTTATGATGAAAATCTCTAGTTTTTTTAATTAACGATTCCTCTATTTTTTCAAATAAATCAACATCCCAATCGTTCCAACGCTCAAAAGCAAATTCTTTTCGCATTAAATTTGGTGGTATGTTACATGCAATCATTGCTGCTTCAGCTAAAATGGTACCACTACCACACATAGGATCTATTAAATCTGATTGTCCGTCCCAACCTGACAACATAATAATTCCTGCTGCTAAAACTTCGTTAATTGGTGCAATGTTAGTTGCTAATTTGTAACCACGTTTGTGTAGGGAATCTCCAGAAGAATCTAACGAGATATTACATTGTTCTCTATCTATATGAACATTAATTTTTACATCCGGAAATTTTAAATCCACACTTGGACGCTCTCCTGAATCATCTCTAAATCTATCTACAATAGCATCTTTAGTTTTTTGAGCAATATATAACGAGTGTGTAAAAACGGTCGAGTTTATTGTTGCATCTACTGCTAAAGTACCTGTAGGCTTTAAATAAGGCGTCCAGTCCATTTTGTAAACTTGATCGTATAAATCTTGCTCAGTTTTAATCCTAAAACTATGTATTGGTTTTAATATTTTAGTGGCTGTTCGTAAAGCTAAATTTGCTTTATACATAAACCCTTTGTCACCAGAAAAACTAACATTACGCACACCTATTTTAATGTTCTGTGCGCCAAGTTGTCTAAGCTCTTTTGATAGTAACTCTTCAAAGCCAAATAAAGTTTTGGCAACCATATTGAAATTTTCTTCCATTCTTTTCGTCTATTACCTTGCAAAAATACTCTATTTTTGTCGGAAATATAACCTTTATAAATAAATGGGTTAAGGATGGAGCAATTTGTTTGAGCTCCTCGCAGAGAGCGAGTTGCGAGAGCCTGTTAAACTGGAGCTTAAGCGGAAGTTTAAACCCCAAAAATAATATATGAATAAAAACGAAAATAAATGGTACGCATCTTGGTTTGATAGTCCATTTTACCACATACTTTACAAAGACAGAGATCATACTGAAGCTGAGGCTTTTATGTCTAATTTAACGGATTATTTAAATATTCCGGAACAAGGAAAAATTTTAGATTTGGCTTGTGGAAAAGGTCGTCATGCTGTGTATTTAAACTCCATTGGCTACGATGTTGTTGGTGCAGATTTGTCTGAAAACAGTATCAATTATGCAAAACAATTTGAAAACGATAGCTTGCACTTTAAGGTACATAATATGTGCCAGCCTTTTGGCGAAACTTTTGATGCTGTGTTTAACTTATTTACCAGTTTTGGATATTTTGAAAACGAATCTGATAATTTAGCAACGATAAAAGCGATTAAAGCTAATTTAAACGATTTTGGTTTTGGTGTTATTGACTTTATGAATACCGAATATATTATTGAAAACTTAGTACCTGAAAATACTAAAACGGTTGAAGGGATTGACTTTTTACAAAAAAGACGTGTGGAAAATGGCTACATAATTAAAGACATTAGCTTTAGTTTTGAAGGTGATGACTACCAATTTCAAGAACGTGTTAAAGCGTTTAGTCTAGTAGATTTTGAAGCTTTATTTGAGCAAGCTGGTGTTTATTTATTAGATGTTTTTGGAGATTATAAGCTTAGTAAGTTTCATAAAAAAACGTCCGAACGTTTAATCATGATTTTTAAATAATTAAGGACATGAAAAATTTTTTATTACCAATTATCGCTGTTGTTTTAGGCTTTTTAATTGTCCTAATTTTTAAACCAAAACATAACCGTAATCTTAAATTACTACTAGCGTTTAGTGGTTCTTTTTTATTATCTATAACTGTATTTCATTTTTTACCAGAAGTTTATAATAGTCAAGGCAAGCCTATTGGGTTGTTTATTATGATTGGTATTTTGTTGCAAATAATTTTAGAATTTTTCTCTAAAGGTGCAGAGCATGGTCATGTGCATATTAATAAAAACAGTGTAGAGTTTCCGTGGTTATTATTTATTAGTTTAAGTATCCATAGTGTTTTAGAAGGCATTCCAATAGAAGCTCATGATCACTTAATTTACGGAATTATTATCCACAAATTGCCTGTTGCTATTATATTATCAACCTTTTTTTTAGCGTCTAATTTAAGTCGAAATAAAATTATTTTATTTTTATTATTGTTTGCCTTAATGACGCCTTTAGGTGTGTTTTTATCAACACAATTTCAGTTTTTTGAAAACTATTATTACGAAGTTTCTGCCTTAGTTATTGGTATATTTTTACATATTAGTACTACCATTTTATTTGAAAGTAGCGAAGGTCATAAATTTAATTTAGCAAAACTAAGTACCATTATTTTAGGTATTGTAATTGCTTATTTAATTTAAAATAATAGAGGTTTTCTGTTTTATAAATTTGAAATCATATCAAGAAAGATTTCATCCAATAATGTATTAAAATTATGTTTTCTAAAGAAGAATCCAGACAAATTAAAGAACTATTTTGGACCAGTTTTGGGAAGTCATTTCCTAGAAAATGGATTTTATATAATACTAAATTAAAAGGCTTAAGCTTAAAGTTTTATTTTGATAATAAAAAAGCCTTGATAGCGCTTGACTTAGAAGACGACTTAGAAAACCGCATTAATTATTGGGAAAAACTAATGGCTTTAAAGTCTATTTTAATAGACGATTACTTACCTGATGCTATTTATGATGAAGAATTTTTATTAGATAATGGTAAAGAAATATCACGTATTTATGTGCCTTTAGGTCATAAAGTATCCATCCATAATAAAAACACATGGCAGGAAGTTATGGTGTTTTTTAATACACATATGTCGCTTCTAGAAGCTTTTTTTGAAGAATATAAGGATGTTATTGAAGGTTAATCTACCTTATTAATTTTACTTTCTATAGGTTTTTTATAAAATATATGAACCCAAATAGCTCTAGAAATTTTATAATTTAAGGTGCTTAATAATAACGTGATTAATGCTATTATTAAAAAGACTTTTAATGGCGAAAAGTCTATTAGGTGCCAGAATACAACTAAACTTATAATCATTTGTCCTACAGCAAGTGCGTAACTAACAAACATAGCTCCAAAGAAAAAACCTGGTTCTTTTTCAAATTTAAAATCACATACTTCACACCTAGTTTTCATTTCAGGAATTTTAAAAAACAATATATTACCACGAGTGCTAAACATTTTTCCTTTTTTACAATTAGGACATTTACATTGTATTACATTTAAAACGGTACTCATAAAACTTACATATTTATAGCGCAAAATTAAGTATATGTTATATATTTAAACCTATAATAAAAGCGCTATTTTTTGTACTTTTAAGACATTTTATATGAAAATTCCTGTTTTAAAAATAAATCAGTTTAAAAAAATTAAAACCTTTAATGACCTGTATGTTAATGATTTTTTAAATCATATACAGATAAATAAAGACTTGATAACAAAACCACATAGTCATAATTTTTATTTGTGTGTCTTATTTACTAAAGGAACAGGAATGCATGAAATTGATTTTAATAGTTATAGTGTTTTACCTGGTAAGGTGTTTTTTTTAAAACCAGGTCAAACACATGCTTGGAAGTTTGACACTAATCCGGAAGGTTATATCTTTTTTCATACACAGGATTTTTATGATCTTAATTTTTTAAGTCATGCATTGCAAAATTTTCCATTTTATTACTCCTATCAAAATCCACCAACACTAAAATTAGACGCAAAGCAAACTTTAGATTTAAGCACTAAATTTGAGGTATTATACAATGAGTATTCTAGTAATAATCTATTAAAAGAATTAAAACTAATTACGTTAATTAGTAGTATTTACATTGATTTGACTAGAGCATACACCGCAAATGTAAAACCTGAAAACTTAATAACATCTAGCTATTCTAAAATTTTAGAGCAGCTAGAAATCTTGATTAATCAATATTTTTACACGCAAAAACTGCCTAATTTTTATGCTAATAAACTAAACATTACAACTAAACACCTTAACCGAGTGGTCAAGCAAACCTTAAATAAAACCACTAGTCAATTAATTTCTGAGAGGTTATTATTGGAAGCCAAACGACTAATTGTACACTCTAAAAGTAACTTAGCTGAAATAGCAGATACTTTAGAATTTTCTGATTACGCTTATTTTTCTAAATTTTTTAAGTCTAAAACAGGCATAACACCTATGGCTTTTAAAAAGCAATACTAAATTAAGTTACATATTTTAACATCACAAGTTTAAATGACGTAAAATAACACCATAAAAAAGTGGCAAATAGCTCCAGCTAACACAAATAGATGCCATATTACATGATTATAAGGTATTTTTTCAATAGCATAAAAAACAATTCCTACGGTATAAGATAATCCTCCAGCCATAAGTAAAACAATACCATTAGCATCCATTAAACTAGATAGTGTTGAAAAATCAAAAACCACTAACCAACCCATTACTAAGTACAGTAAAGTTGAAAAAGTGTTAAAGCGTCCAGTAAAAAACAATTTTAATACCACTCCAAAAGCAGCGATTCCCCAAACAATATAAAACAGCATCCAACCTAAACTTTGCTCTAAAGTAATTAGCAAAACAGGTGTGTAAGTTCCTGCTATTAATAAGTAAATACTAACATGATCAACAATTCTAAAATAGTGTTTCTTTTTTTCGTCAGTAATAATATGATATAAAGTTGATGCTGTAAATAGGATTATTATGGATAGTCCATAAACCACGACACTAAATAAACTAAATTCAGTTTTCTTGGTTTCAAAAACAATTAATAATACTAAAGCTACAATCCCAAAAGCAGCACCAATACTATGTGTCAGTGCGTTTAGCTTTTCTTCAAAAGGAGTTTGTTTTCGCATTTTATAAATTTTATTCTGTTTTTGACCATTTATTATTCAACTTAAAATATTCAAAATCTAAAGGTGATTTTACTAATTTTAATTGACCGTTTTGCCAAGCGCGTATTAATATATCTTCAATTAAATAATCCTCTTCTACATTTTCTGGGTCATACTCGCGCTTTAATGAGATATTAAATAAATAAGCAGTACTATTAAACCAAAAAGCTCTCCATCCGCTACGTAATTCTTTAATTAAATCAAAAGTCGTTTTACCAGTTTGTCTATGTATTAGTTTTACTAAAATTTGACCTTCTGTTCGTGTTAACTTTTTAAGCTCTTCAGAAAACTCTTCTTCAATATATTTTTGAACTTTTTTGGCATACTTTTTCTTATCACGTTTTCTATCTAAAGACTGCAATCTTGTATTTAAAGCATTTAACCTATCTGCTGCTAACTTAGCATAAGGATAGACTTTTAAAGTTTTGCGACCTAAAATAAGGTAACGTCTTCTGTCTTCTTTAGATTTAAATGAAAGCTTATCCAAAATCATTACTTCGTCTAAATAAATAGATTTTTGGGGTATTGAATCACCTTCTATTATAATATACTCAACTTCTGTTGAGTCTTGCTCTATAATATTAACTTCTTGTCCAACAAGAAGAGTAGGTATGCATAATAATATAAAAAGGATGTATTTCATAATTAAATAACTACTAAAACTATTCCAAAACGGAAACTTATACTGTAAAATTAAGAATTAACGTATTGCTAACTATTAAATAAGTGTGAATATTGTTATTTTAGACAAAAATTAAATTAAATGGCAACAAAAAGCATACTAAACAAAAAGTCTATGGACTTTTTAGAAACATATTTAAACAATGCATCACCAACTGGCTACGAATGGGATGGTCAAAAAATATGGATGGATTACCTAAAACCTTATGTAGACACGTTTTTTACAGACACCTACGGAACTGCTGTGGGAGTTATAAATCCTGATGCAAAATTTAAAGTGGTAATTGAAGGTCATGCTGACGAAATCTCTTGGTACGTTAACTATATTTCTGATAATGGATTAATTTATGTAGTAAGAAATGGTGGTAGTGATCATCAAATTGCACCTAGTAAAATAGTTAATATTCATACTAAAAATGGTATTGTAAAAGGGGTTTTTGGATGGCCTGCAATACATACACGTAATAAAGCTAAGGAAGAAGCTCCAAAACCAAACAACATTACAATAGACGTTGGTGCAAAAGATAAAGAGGAGGTAGAAAAAATGGGCGTGCATGTTGGCTGTGTTATTACCTATCCAGATGAGTTTCATATTTTAAATGGAGACAAATTTGTTTGTCGTGCTTTAGATAACCGTATGGGTGGTTTTATGATTGCCGAAGTCGCGCGTTTACTTAAAGAAAATAAAAAAACGTTACCATTTGGACTTTACATTACTAACTCTGTTCAAGAAGAAATTGGTTTACGTGGTGCACAAATGATAACAGAAACTATCAAGCCTAACGTAGCAATAGTAACAGATGTAACACATGATACTACAACACCAATGATTGACATGAAAGTACAAGGTCATGTAGAAATTGGTAAAGGTCCTGTTGTTGCTTACGCACCTGCTGTACAACAAAAATTACGTGATTTAATTACAGACACTGCAGATGATAATAAAATACCATTCCAACGTGCTGCTTTAAGCAGAGCTACTGGAACTGATACTGATGCGTTTGCATACAGTAATGGTGGTGTTGCGTCTGCATTAATCTCGTTACCATTACGCTACATGCATACTACTGTAGAAATGGTACATCAAGATGATGTAGAAAACGTAATTAAATTAATTTATGAAACATTACTTAAAATTGAAGATGGCGAAACATTTTCTTATTTTAAATAATAGCTTAGTCAAACTTGGCTAATAAGCAACTAATAATTAAGCCTCTTTTATTAAAAGAGGCTTTTTTAATCGTATAAATTATGGAAGAGTTAATAGATATAGTCACCAAAAATGGTAAACCCACAGGTCAATCTGCTTTAAAAAGTGAGATTCATAACAAAGGACTTTACCACAATACAGCACACATTTGGTTTTATACTAACCAAGGTCAAATACTATTAGCGCAACGTGCTGCTTCAAAAGCAATCTATCCCTTACTTTGGGATGTATCTGTTGCTGGACATATTGATGCAGGAGAATCTATTGAGGTTGGTGCTATTAGAGAAATTAAGGAAGAAATTGGATTACAAATAAACTCTTGTGATTTACAAAAAATTGGTGTTTTTAAGTGCTTTCAAAATTACCCTAACGGAATAAAAGATTACGAGTTTCATCATACATATATTACCCCTTTAACAGTACCAATATCTACACTAAAACCGCAGTTAGAAGAAGTTGAAGCACTTAAGCTAGTCACTATTTCTCAGTTTAAATCGCTTCTAGAGAATAGTAAAGAAAATGGTCATTTTGTTGCAAGCAATAAAGATTATTATGTAAACGTGCTAAACCAAATTTCTGAAAAAATATTATAATTTAGACCTATGCAACTACTATTAATGGCTTTAGCGCCAATTGTTATCATTATATTTTACATTTATCTAAAAGATAAGTACGAGAAAGAACCTAAACGCTTATTAATAATTTCGTTTTTATTAGGTGCTATTGTTAGCATCATAATTACTACACTACTCTATTCTGTTTTTAATATACTTGTGCCATTAGAAGATAAACTAAGTGTTTGGGAACAGTTTAAACAAGCCTTTTTTGTTGTTGGCTTTTCTGAAGAATTAAGTAAATTTTTAATCGTTTTACTTTTTGCACAACGCCATAAAGAGTTTAATGAACCCTTTGACGGTATTGTATACGCAGTGATGGTGTCCATGGGATTTGCAGCAACCGAAAACATCATGTACGTCATGCAAAGTGGACCAGCAACAGCAATTGCCAGAGCTTTTACTGCAGTGCCTGCTCACGCTACCTTTGGTATTTTAATGGGTTATTTTATGGGTAAAGCAAAATTTGCACCTAACAAACTATACTTAAACTTATTAGGCTTATTTTTTGCTATTTTATTTCATGGTGCCTACGACTTTTTCTTATTTATAGACTTTGTCCCAGGTATTTGGGTTGGTGCTTTTGTATCTCTAGCTATCGGAATCTTCCTATCTAGAAAAGCCATTAGATACCATCAAAATAGTTCCGTTTTTAAAGACGATTTTAATTCTATTTCTTAACAAATTTTATTGCATCCAAAGTACTTTCATTATTAAAAGTTACAAAATATAAACCATTAGCTAAGGCGCTAACATCTATTGTTGCATTGTTATAAAAGCTAGCATTATGGACTTGCTTTCCTGTAATATCAGTAATAGAGAATTGTATGGTTCTATTTAAAGCAGACTGTAATTGTAGTGTGTTATTAACTGGATTTGGAAATAGAGCGATTGATGTAGTAGTCGTTACAACCTCTGCAGTTGATAGCGTATAACTATTTAATTCGGCTATATAACTATCTACAGAGTCTCCGTCTTCTGTACCACTCCAATCACTACCAAATAATAATCTAGTACCTGTTGGGCTAATTGTAACGTGTGGTTCTGCAAAATATCCAAACTCATCAGGATCACTTCTGTGATGAGCTACTCTATAAACATCTGCATCAAACGCATTAACCTTCGCGATAAATAATTCTTGATCTAAAATCTGTACGCCATCACGCTGAAAACCTAAACAAGAAACTGCAACCCAACCATCTTCAGTATTTTTATGCGCTAAAGACGATATGTGCGTTCCTGATTTTGGATATGCATAATCACTATAAGTTGTAACAGCAAAACAGTCTCCTGTTGTCGCATTGTGCGCCACTAAAGTCCCTTGACAACCACCATTTGCACCTTCTTCAAAATTAACATTGTAATAGGCATCGTCTCCATTACTTAGTTTTCCTAAGCAAGAATGTTGTACACCGTCAATATTTAAACTTCTAACAAAATCACCATTAGCATCATAAACATCGCCTCTATGAAAAAACAAATTACCACTAGGGAAAGGCATTGGAGCTGTGTAAGCAACGTCTGACAGATTGAATTGTGTGAGCGTTCCTGTCGAGATTCTGTAATAATATGCAGCAGTATTTCCGCATCTAAAAGCAAATACATCATCATCCCAAGACATCATTTGGATATCGTTACCTCCTGTTAAACCGTCACTAGAAACACAACTACTAATTGTTCTAATATTAACCAATACTGTTTTTACTTGGGTTTGCACATTGTAACTAATCAAATCATCCGTAGCATCGTCCATATAAAAGAATATATCTGGATTTAAAAACGACCAAAAAATAGTCTCGATATCATCGGGATTGACATCTGTTAGGTTTCTTATAAAGGTATAATCTTGACCATTTAATAATTGGTGATTTCCTCCACCATAAACTATCATTAAACTTTCATCTGCATTCCAAGCTTGTATTGTGCTATACATAGGCTTAATAGAATTACCTGTTCCTGCATTAGTAATACGTCGTATTTGGGTTGCTGGAAAAGATGGGTCTGCTGCAGATTGTAAATAACCTGGTTTAGCCAAATCTTGCATTGGATGTTGTGCTAAGTCGTTTGCACTATATCCTAAGGACAAGTCTTGAGCGTTACCAACCTGAAATAATAAGCATAATAAAAGAAGTAATTTTATTTTCATAATCTATGAAGTATATAACTTAAGTACGTAAAAATAAACCTAATGGATGTAATTGTTAACTATTAAAGAATAATATATTGTATTTCTGTTTTACTAAAACGTTATAGTTACTTATCTTTATGCCTCATAATTTTAGACAAAATGAGCCAAAAATTTAATGTAAAAACAAATGGTCTTAATCAATTTGAAATAGACTCAGATGTTATAAAAAGCATTGATTCTGTTGAAGTTAAACAGAATACATTTCATCTTTTAGACAATAACAAACCTTTTAAAGTCGAAATCACAGATAGTGATTTTCTTAAAAAATCGTACTCCGTAAAAGTTAATAATAACCTTTATAGCGTTCAAATCGAAGACCAATTGGATGCTTTAATAAAAGCAATGGGATTTGAGGTTGGTGCTTCCAAAGTTATTGATAATATAAAAGCGCCAATGCCAGGATTAATCTTGGATATAATGGTTAAACCAGGAGACGAAGTTACTGTAGATACACCATTACTTATCCTTGAAGCCATGAAAATGGAAAACAGCATTGTATCACCTAGAGATGGTGTTATAAAGTCTGTGACAGGAACAAAGGGAAGTACTGTAGACAAAGGTGAATTGTTAATTGAATTTGAATAACATGAAAAAAATACTAGTCGCCAATCGTGGCGAAATCGCAATAAGAGTCATGAGTACAGCCCAGAAAATGGGAATCAAAACGGTAGCAGTCTACTCTACTGCAGATCGTAATGCGCCTCACGTGAAATTTGCTGACGAGGCTGTTTTAATCGGAGAAGCACCATCTAATCAATCGTATTTATTAGGCGATAAAATTATAGAAGTGGCCAAAAGCTTAAATGTTGACGGTATACATCCTGGTTATGGTTTTTTAAGTGAAAACGCAGATTTTGCAGAGCTTTGCGAAAAAAATAATATCACTTTTATTGGCCCAAAATCGCATGCCATTAGAGTCATGGGTAGTAAACTTGCAGCTAAAGACGCTGTTAAAGGTTACGATATACCAATGGTGCCTGGAACGGATCAAGCGATTACAGACATTCCTGAAGCTAAAAAAATAGCCAAAACGATTGGTTTTCCTATTCTAATAAAAGCGTCAGTTGGAGGTGGTGGAAAAGGAATGCGTGTTGTGGAAAAAGAAGACGAATTTGAATCTCAAATGAATCGCGCTATCAGTGAAGCTGTTAATGCTTTTGGTGATGGTTCTGTTTTTATTGAAAAATATGTGGGATCTCCTCGTCATATCGAAATTCAAGTCATGGCAGATACGCATGGTAATGTTATTCATCTTTTTGAGCGCGAATGTAGTATACAACGTCGTCACCAAAAAGTAGTTGAAGAAGCACCAAGTGTAGTTTTAACTCCAGAATTAAGAGAAGAAATGGGACAAGCTGCTATAAAAGTAGCAAAAGCGTGCGATTATGTTGGTGCTGGAACGGTCGAGTTTTTATTAGATGAAAACAAGAATTTCTATTTCCTTGAAATGAATACCAGACTACAAGTAGAACATCCTGTTTCAGAAATTATAGCAGGTGTTGATTTAGTAGAATTACAAATAAAAGTGGCTCGTGGCGAAGCTTTAGACATACAACAATCTGATTTAAAAATTAATGGTCACGCTTTAGAATTACGTATTTATGCTGAAGATCCTTTAAACGATTTTTTACCTAGCGTTGGACATTTAGACGTGTATAAACTTCCGGAAGGAAAAGGGATTAGAGTTGATAATGGTTTTGAACAAGGTATGGATATTCCTATCTATTACGACCCAATGTTAGCCAAGTTAATTACTTACGGTAAAACACGTGAAGAAGCCATGCAATTAATGCGTCAAGCGATAGCGGATTACGATGTTAAAGGTATTGAAACGACGTTGCCATTTGGTACGTTTGTGTTTAATCACGATGCTTTTAAATCGGGTGATTTTGATACACATTTTGTTAAAAAGTACTATTCTCCAGAAGCTTTAAAACAAGATGCAGAACACGAAGCTAAATTAGCTGCTCTTTTTGCTGTAAAACAGTATTTAGAGGATCAAAAGCAATTAAGACTACCAACTAATTAGATAATTACATAACGTATAGCATTTACGACCATACGTGATTAAAATAGAGATATGGAATCTAAAATAAAAACCCTAAACGAAAAAATTGAGCTATCCAAATTAGGAGGTGGTCAAGCAAGAATAGATAAACAACACCAGAAGAAAAAATTAACAGCCCGAGAACGCGTTACTTATTTAATGGACGAAGGTTCGTTTGAAGAAATTGGTGCATTAGTAACCCATAGAACTGTTGATTTTGGAATGCAAAACCAAAAATTTTATGGTGATGGTGTTATTACAGGTTACGGAACAATAAACGGAAGATTAGTGTATGTTTTTGCACAAGATTTTACAGTATTTGGAGGTGCTTTGTCTGAAACACATGCCGAAAAAATTTGTAAAATAATGGACTTAGCACTCAAAGTTGGTGCGCCTTTTATTGGTCTTAACGATTCTGGTGGTGCACGTATCCAAGAAGGTGTAAAATCCTTAGGTGGATATGCCGATATTTTTCATAGAAATGTAAAAGCATCTGGTGTCATTCCACAACTATCTGCAATTATGGGACCATGTGCTGGAGGTGCTGTTTACAGTCCTGCAATGACGGATTTTACTATGATGGTAGAAGACACCAGTTACATGTTTGTAACTGGTCCAAACGTCGTTAAAACAGTAACAAACGAGGAGGTAACTAGTGAGGAACTTGGTGGTGCAAGTACGCACTCAACTAAATCTGGTGTAGCCCACGTCACATCATCAAATGATATCGAATGTCTTGAAGATGTTAAACGTTTACTTAGTTATTTACCACAAAGTAACTTAGAAAAACCAAAAGATTTACCGTTTGAATTAGGTGAGGAAATTACAGAAGAACTAAAAACAATTATTCCTACTAATGCCAATAAACCATATGACATGCATAATGTTATAAAAGGTATAATTGATGAAGATAGCTTTTTTGAAATCCATAAAGATTTTGCTGAAAATATTATTGTTGGTTTTGCAAGAATTGGCGGAAAAAGCGTTGGTATTGTTGCCAACCAACCATTATTTTTAGCAGGTGTTTTAGATGTAAATAGTTCGCGTAAAGCAGCACGTTTTACACGTTTTTGTGATGCGTTTAATATTCCGTTATTAGTTTTAGTGGATGTTCCAGGATTTTTACCAGGAACAGATCAAGAATGGAACGGAATTATAGTACATGGTGCAAAACTATTATACGCTTTAAGCGAAGCTACAGTGCCTAAAGTAACTGTAATTACAAGAAAAGCTTATGGTGGTGCTTATGATGTCATGAACTCTAAACACATTGGAGCAGACCTAAATTACGCTTGGCCTAGTGCTGAGATTGCAGTTATGGGAGCGAAAGGTGCCAGCGAAATTATTTTTAGAAAAGAAATAAAAGAATCAGACAATCCTGAAGAAAAACTTTTAGAAAAAGAAGCAGAATATGCTGAACTGTTTGCTAACCCTTATAAAGCTGCAGAACGTGGTTTTATAGATGAAGTTATTCTTCCTGAAAACACAAGACGTAAATTAATAAAAGCGTTTAAAATGTTAGAACATAAAGAAGAAGTATTACCAAATAGAAAACATGGTAATATTCCTTTATAAAAACGACTATTTTATATAAAAAAAGAGCCTCAATTGAGGCTCTTTTTAGTTTCCCTAAAAAATTAGAGATTACTAGCTATTATTTATTCTATAATCACTTTTTGAGAAGATACTATTGTACCATCGGTCATTCTTACTACATAAATCCCTGACGCTATTGTGCTAACATCTAAAGTATTTAATCCTGTTGTTAAGCTTCCTTTTTTGACTAAACCTCCAATCACATTGTACATTTGGTACTCATAATTACTATTGGTAGTGTTTAATTTAATATTTAAAAGTCCTGCATTTACTGGATTTGGATACACTACAGGTGCAGCTTCATTAGATAATTGTACTTCTTCTACACCTAAGGTTTCATTAAAAATACTAATTTCCCAAAGTCCTCTTCCATATGTTCCAACTACCAATTTATCTTGTGTGTAGTTAATTTCTAAATCATTAATAACCACATTTGGCAACCCTTCGCCTAACTTAGCCCAATCTTCCGTTCCTGTTTTAAAATACACGCCAATTTCGGTTCCTAAAAATAAAATCTCTTGACCTTGATTTTGTTTTAAAACCACTTGCTTTGCAACTATGTTTGGTAATCCTGCTGAAATATTAGTCCAAGTTGATCCACCATCGATAGATTTAAAAACCTTTGATCCGTCTACATAACCATTTACTGTTGCATATAAAATATTAGTATTGTTTTGATTTAATGAAACAGAATTCATCTTAGCACTAGCTTCAGGTTGATTAATTGTCGTCCATGTACTTCCATCATTAATAGATTTTCTAGCAGAAGTTTCGCCAATAACAATTAAATTATTTCCAAAAGTTTCGATATACTCTATAGCTCCTGCTCCAGAGTTTAAGTTAGTCCAAGTGTCTCCTTTATTAGCCGATTTATAAACATCTGCAAAACCACCATATAATATTGAAGAATTTGTGGAGTGCATTTTTAGCGTCCAAACAAAAGGAGCTCCTGCAGTTGGTGTTGTTAAACTTGTTCCCCAAACATCGCCTAAAAAGCCATTATTTGCTCTTGTTAACCCACCATTTTGTGACCCTAAATATCTAATTTGAGGATTTGTATAATCTACTGCTGTACAAGTACCATCTCCTGCTCCTGCTGTTACCCATGTTGGTACACCTCCAACTAACTCTAAACTGTAACCATCATTATCTTGGTTTCCCATAATCATGTTATCTGTTGTGGTTTGTGGTGTTATTGCTACTGAATAAAGCTGCGTTACTATTACTCCGTTTGACTTATATTCTACCGTAGGTTTTTCATCTGCAATATTGCTATAGGTTACAAAATTTAAACCACCATCGTTTACATTCCAAAAAGAATAGCCATCATCTAAAGGTCCGATTTCATGTATATCTGCATGTCCATAAGAACCTGCAGAACTATTATCAGACCATGAATTGTTTAAAGTTACATACCAAGTATTACCTAAGTCATCAGAATTTATTCCATCCACTACTCCACTAATAATCAATCCATCTTTTACAGTTAAACATTGGTTATAAGAACCTTGGGTATTATATCCTACTGCTGGCACACCAATGGTAGTTAAAACTGGTGACGCTAAAGTGGTATTATATGTAGAAATCTGTCCATTTTCGCTTTGTACATAAAACACGCCTAATTGATCTGATGTAATAGCATGACGTTGACTATTGTTACCTTCTGGTATTAAAACACTCCATGTACTTCCATTATTTGAAGAGAAAAACAATCCACCCCAACTATCCGAACACATAATATTATTACCATTTCTATGAAACTTACCTATTACAGCATCGTCATAATTATGAGTATAAACATTGGTCCAAGTGATACCTCCATCTGTTGTTTTTTTAATGTGTTTATTAGTTCCAACAATTACTGTATTTGCATCAATAACTATTAAATTAGAGGTTGACTCTTGTTGGTCTAAACTAAATGTCAAATTTGTTGGCAGATAGGTTTCGCCAAAATCAGTTGATTTATAAATCCCTATTGATTTAATATGCTTAGCGTCATAATCTCCTGTAGATATGTATATAGTTCCAGGATTATTAATATCTGTAGCACTACTTTTAATATCAGTAACACCAATACCTGCTAAATGATCTAATTTAGGCGTCCATGATGTACCATTATCTGTAGATTTCCAAACACCACCAACTGGAGCACTTACAAATAATACGTTTTGATTTGGATCTGTAGCGTGTTTATATCTTAAAAAATTAGTTAACCTTCCAAGCTGCGGATAATTAGGATAACCATTAGCATCTGGGACTTGTTGTGGTCCAATATTAGTCCAGGTTTGACCAGTATTTAAAGATCTGCTACTTTGATTAAATACAATAGTGTTGTTTTCTACTTTTCCATTGGCATCAATAATACCTGCATTATAATACCCTGAGAAAGCGTTAGGGAAATTACCGTTAATATCTACTCTATCTTTCCAAAAATAAGCCCAACGTTCAAATTGTTTATGCTTTTTAATTTCAGTTTTAGATGCATTTTTATTAAATGCTCCTAATTCCTCTCGGACTTGTTTAATAATTTGATAATAATTACTCCCTTTTATATAAGGTGTCGATTTATAGTCTATAGATTGAGCATAGGATACAATCGTGAAGACCAATAATAAAAACGTAATTGTTTTTTTCATGTTTTTCTATTTAATGGTTAGAACAACACAAATATGCTATATCCTTTACATAGTTGCGTTAAGAAAGACTACGCAATAACTACGCAGTTCTATTTTAAACAAAAAAATCCCCAAAAGCAGCTGCTCTTGAGGATTCCTAACATAGTTAATTATTGCTATTATTTAACTATCAACTTATATGTAAATATTCCGTTTTGATTATTGATTCTAACAAAATAAAATCCCGTTTGATACTGCGAAATATCAATTTTATAATTTTCGATTAGGTTAAGATTCTTTTTAAAGAACATTAATTTTCCTAAAGCATTAAATACTCTAACATCTACTGTTTCATTTGAATTAGATACCAAATTAAACGTTTGTGATGCTGGATTTGGATACATTTTTATACCAGATATTTCTGTTGGGCTTTCTGATATTCCTAATGTTGTAATATCATATCTAGGCGTGCGCCAAACACCACGACCATAGGTAGCTGTATATAACTTATTGTCTGCATAATTAATTTCTAACTCGCTAATTTTTACATTAGGTAGATTATTAATAAAAGGTTTCCATGAGTTACTTGTTGTATTATCAATGTAATACACACCATAATCCATACCTAAATATAATCCGTCGTTACCATTGTTATCCCATACTAATGCTAAAGCACTAAAATCTGGTAAATCATATTTGTAAGAGGTCCATGTTGCACCTCCATTGTCTGTAACATATACCTTTTCTGTACCTACCGTTGCTATTGCAACTTTATTAGGATTAGTTGGATGTATAGCTATAGAATTGATATAGTCTCCAGAGTAACTAGTTACTTCTGTCCAAGTACCTGATCCTGTTGTTGTTTTATAAAGCTTATTTAAATAAGCAGCATACATTGTATTTGGTGTGGACTCTGAAATTTTAAGATGGTTTAATTTAGAAGCAAAAACCTGAGAAATAGCGGTCCAATTTGAGCCACCATCTAAAGATTTATATACTTGATCGTAACCAGCATAAATAACGTTTACAGCAATTGGATCTTGCTCAAAAGGTGTAATCCAATTTCCTGTTTTATTATCCGGAATAGTGATTGCTGCTAATGTTTGACCACCATCAATAGATTTATTTAAGCTTCCATCTTGAGCTGTACCATAAATAATTTGACTGTTAGTTTTGTCTACAAAACCTTCCATACCATCCCCACCAATCCAATCTCTCCAAACACCTGTTGCAGTTAATGTAGCACTTCCATTATCTTGAGCACCTCCTGTAACTACGACAGGATTAGTTTGGCTAATACCAAAAGCGTAAAACTGTCTAATCCCTAATCCTGCTGTTATGTCTGTAAAATAGGTTGTACTTATTGGTCCTGCACTGTTTGTAGCTTTAAACACACCTCCATCAGTTGTTGTATACAATGTACTTCCAACAAACGTCAGTAAATCGACATCTGCATGAGAATAACCTAAATTATTTGATTCCGTATCAGAAATATTCCAGTTAGTTGTTGGATTAAAGGTAACACCACCATCTAAAGATCGCCAAGTATTAACACCTGCAATATGCACTTCGTTAGCATTAGTATGACTTACTGCAATATCCATATCTCTTGGTGCTTGACCACTTGTTGCATCACTTAAATCTGTAGCCACAAGATTATAGCCAAAATAATTTTTACCAGAATGCTCTAATGTAGTAAACGTATTTCCGCTGTTAGAAGATTTATATAATGCTTTAAAATAAGCTCCTGACGTCCCACTTGCCTCTACCATATAAACAGCAGATGGATCAGCATTTGTAACTGCAAGCATTTTTGCTCCAACACTAAACACATTAGGTGTTGCAGACTCAAAGCCATCATTAAACACCGTTCCTAAATTGGAAGTTTCGACCTTAATGTCATCTAATGTAACACCTCCACCTCCTGCGTTTGTAACAGCTCCTTCAAAAGCAATATGATAATCGGCAGAAGTATTTGGTAAACTTAAAGTAATATCAGACCATGCTTCTTGAGCGGTTGTATAACTAGCTAACTCAATCCAAGAACTTGCTGAGGTTGTTTTGTAATACACTTTTAAAGCATCAACATCTCCAAAATAATCCGGTTGCGCATATGAGAATTTTAAAACTGGATTAGTTGCTGTCCCTAAATTTAAAGCTGGTATCACTAATTTAGTCTTATTACCAGTAGCTCCAGATGTACCTTTTTCAAATAATCCTAATCCAGAACCTGTTTTTGACGTAATTAACGTGACACCAAAATGTTGCGAACCTTGATTTATGGATTTCCAATTTAAAGTCCCATTTACATGCTCAGTGTCATAATTAGTTACGCCTGTTGGTGCTTCAACTTTAGTAAAAGTTACACCTCCATCTGTAGATTTAAATAAAAAGACTCCAGAAGCATAAATTGTATTAGAATCAAAGGGTTTAAACTCAAAATCATAACCTCTAGATTCTGCTTCAGGATGAATTAATGACCACGAACTGCCAGAGTTAGTAGACTTAAAAAGCCCACCATGCTCAATACTACAATACATTTTTGAAGGTGTAGTTGGATCAATCAAAATTCGGTTTACTTCTCCACTGCCTATTGTACTAGCTACTAAATTCCAGGTTGCTCCAGCATCTGTAGATTTAAAGATTGTTCCGTTATCTGATCCCCAAAAATAAGTTGAAGGGTCTGATGGATGCATAGCTAAGGCATAAACCTTCATGTTAGAAAAATTATCACATAAAGGCGTCCAGTTGGTTCCTCCATCTATTGTTTTCCAAACACCTCCTGTTTCGGCACCTACAATAATATGGTTTTGGTTACCTGTTTCAAAAGCTATAGAAGTAATTCTACCTGTTCCAGGATTCCAACCTGAAGTTGCATTCCAAGAATATGGTCCTAATTGCTCCCAGTTTCCGTTGTCAGAAGATGCGCTTCTGCTGTTAATTGCTTTTTGATTAATATAATTATTATAACGCTCTAATTCATTATAATAAAATTTATTAGATCTTAAAACTCCATTTTGTTTAATGGATCTTAAAGCCTGATATTCCCATCGTTTATATTGTTTGTAACCAGTACCTCTTCCTTTGCCTTTATTTTCAAAATGGGCTTGAGCTGCTATCTGGATTTCTTGGACTGTATAAGTTCCTTTATTAATCATTTCACTATACTCTTTGGATTGCGAAAACAATGATCCCGTTGATAATAGTAATAAAATTAGGTAGATTTTTTTCATTAGTAATTTAGAGTTATAATTTATATATCTACAAATAACTAAAGGCTAATTGCATTAATAAAATTATAAACTACGCATTAACTACGCACATCTTAAAAATACTAAAAATCAAGGTTTTAATAGGTTAAAGTACACTAATTTTAGAATCCTTAAACGTGTCATTTAAGTAATCTATTAGCGTAAGTGTGCTGTCTAATTCCTCAATTTTTTTGGAAATACGATAGCGTTTACTTTCTACAGCACGAGTAGAGGTATTTAAAAAAGCTGCGATTTCTTTATTTTTAAAACCTAAAAACAAATAATAACAGATGATGATTTCAGAATCATTTAAATTAGGATGCATCGCTTTTATTTGAGTAAAAAACTCGATATTAACATCATTAATTAGCTCTAAATAATTTTCTTCTTTTGCTAAAAATGTTGACGATTGATGATGTATGTTTTTATATAATGCTTTAGTTTTTTCTTTTTGTTCCGAAGAATTATCTATAGAAGAAATGGTTCTCAACTCTCTTTTAAGTTCAGTAATATAATCCTCTAATCCTCTAACTTTAACTTTCAGTTTTTCATGATTGGTTTGCATAAACTGATATTCGTCTTTGCGTTTAGTAAACTCGATAATTTTAAGTTTAATTTTCTTGTAGCGTAATGCTATAAAAGTACCAAACACAATTATAGCACCAATAAGTATTGCAATCCATATTCTGTTTGTATTTCTTTTTTTGGTAACCTCTAGCAATGCTTCATCAGTGTTAACCAATGCATTATTTAATTCTAAACTTGCGTTAGATGCTTTTTGTAATAACTGGTCGTTAAAAACACTTAAAGAGTCTAAATAGTTATTTTTAGCAACGTCGTTACCCAATTGTCCATAATAGTCAGCATATAGTTTAAAATACTCCTTAACATCATAGCTATTCATTGATTGACGCATTTTAGTAGAGGCATCAAGATAAAATGCTACCGAATCCATTGCTTTTTGTTTGAACTGAATGTGTGCAAAACAATTATTAATTGTTACTATATGTGATTTGTACAATGCACTTGCTATTGTATTGTCATTTTCTAAATTTTTAAGTAAATTAAAATAATAATGTGCTGTATTTAAATTATCTAAATGAGCGTAATTAGAGGTCAACATAAATAAGGCATACATGTAATAATATTGATCCTCTATAATATTTTTATATTGCTGTAAATTAGATAATAATAAGGCGTTACTTTTGGCGTAATCACCTTGATCAAACGGAATGTAAGCGTACATTTGACTTACTTCTGCTAAGCCATTTACATTATTAGTTTTAGTATAAAATGATTTAGCATCCTCTAAATATTTAAATGCAGTAGAGTCCTTATTAATTAGGTACGAATTATAAAAAAGCTCAACAGATACCATGCCTGCAATATCGTAATCCTTCTCTAATTTAGCATGTTTTAAAGCTAAAGCAAAATTTTGAAACTGCTTGATAGGTTCTTCATTTTTATCATTTAAAAGTCCCTTTAATTGATAATAATACGCTAAACGTCCTGTTATATTAGAAGTAATCGGATTAGGAATACTATCTAAAAACTGAGCTGATATTTTTGGGTTTACATCTAAATATGTTTGTGCAGAGTCTAATAAGCTGTAATAATTTTGCTGCTTTTTAGATTGACCAATTGCAAAACCACAAAATAGAATTAACGTTATAAATAAAGTGAAAAAGGAATTAATTCTGAACTGCTTAAAAATCATTAAAATCTAACTTTGATATCGTGTTTCAAACAAATTTAAGCAAATTAAAATTCATAAAAAATGGATTGATTACTTTAAAAAAAATATTTAAAATTTAAGCCTTGTAAGGATTATTTTTCATCTTCAATTATAATAAATTAACTAAATAATTATAATAATTACCAGACAAGTACTGCAAATGCTGATAAATATAAAAATGCTCAATATTAAAAATTAACACTTTAACTACTAGTTATTTATATACATTTGCTATATTATAATTACTGTGTTATTTTAAGATGAAAACAAAACTTTTTTTTCTTGCCTTAGTTACTTTGTTAGTAACCAATAGTGTTGCTCAAGATGAGTTGCCTTTACCTACAAGTGATGGCAGAATTGCATTACTGACTTCTTTGGTTGATAATAATCTTCAAAAAACATTAGAAAAAGAAATTAATTCTAATCCGTTATGGAAAACCTTAATTAATCAGAAAAAAATGGCAATTGGTTTAGTGGACTTAAGAGACACTAATAATGTAAAATTTGCACGACTTAATGGCAACCACATGATGTATGCTGCAAGTTTACCAAAAATTGCTGTTTTACTTGCTGCAATGGATGCTATTGATAAAAAAGAATTAATAGAAACTAAAGATATTAGAAAGGATATGCGACTAATGATTAGCAAATCCAACAATCAAGCAACAACCAGAATGATTGATCGCTTAGGATACGATAAGATTGAAGCGGTTATGAGAAGCCCAAAATATAAGTTTTATGACGAAAACTTTGGAGGTGGTCTTTGGGTTGGAAAACGTTATGGTGGTGGCGGAAATACTAACAGAGAACCTTTAAAAAACCTTAGTCATGCTGCTACAGTTACACAAGTATGCAGATATTATTACTTACTAGCCAATGGTAAATTAGTAAACAGAAAACGATCTAAACAAATGTTAGATATTATGGAAAACCCAGAGTTACACCATAAATTTGTAAACACTTTAGATAAAATTGCACCTGAAGCTAGAATATTTAGAAAATCTGGCTCATGGAAAAATTACCATTCAGACTCTGTTTTAGTTTGGGGAAAAGACGACAATAGACGCTATATTTTAGTCGCTTTAATCGAAGATTCAGCTGGAGAGCAAATTATTAGAGACTTAATAAAACCTATTGAAAAAGTTTTAAGAACACAATAGCTAGCCTTTAAATTAGACAAATTATTGCCTATATAAAACTTAAAAAGCAATACCTTTATAGTGTTATTTGACAATAATTTTTGACCTATAAACACCATCTTGAAAATCAAACTTCCTATTAATAAAAAGCTTAAAACATTTATTTTAAAAGCATTTGATATTAAAGAAGAAGAGTTAAACAAAACGCTCCTACTTCAACTCAATATCTTTATTTTAATAACAACATTGTTGGTTATTAAGCCTACAATAAATTCGCTGTTTTTATCAGAGCTTACCTCTAGCGCTTTACCTTTAGGTTACGTACTAACAGCCTTAATGGCTATAATTGGATCTTTTTTTTATACCAAAGCTCTAGAAAAATACACTTTAAACATCATAATAGATAGGACGTTAATAGCCTCTATAACCTCATTAATAGCGTTTGGTATTTTACTAAAATTTAATGTCATTTCAGGCGTTTTCTTATATATTCCGTATGTATGGGTCGCTATTTACGGATTACTTACTGCGTCTCAATTTTGGTTATTAGCTAATGTGGTTTACAATGTTAGAGAAGCTAAACGTGTGTTTGGATTTATTGGTGCAGGTGCTATTGCAGGTGGTATTTTTGGAGGTTACCTTACTTCCTTTTTAACTAAAATTTTATACACAGAAGACTTACTTTTTATAGCTGCAATACTAGTTTCAATATGTGTACCATTATCTAGATATATCTGGAAAAATGAGGTTAAAAATTTAAACGAGTTTCAGTTATCTATAAAAAATGAGACGAATACTAAATCGCCTTTTAAACTAATAAGACAATCCAAATTATTAAGCTTAATTGCATTAGTCATTGGGATGAGTGTTTTAATTGCCAAGTTAATTGATTATCAATATAGTGATTATGCCTCTAGATTTATAGCTACGGAAGATGAGTTAACTTCCTTTTTTGGTTTTTGGTTTTCTACTTTAAGTGTTATTTCATTATTAATTCAACTTTTTTTAACCAAACGCATTGTAGGTACTTTTGGTGTTGGTAAATCCCTTTTATGGCTTCCTGCTGGTATTTTAATAGGCTCTATTTTACTACTTTTTATTCCAGAGTTATGGGTTATTGTATTTATAAAAGTAGTGGATGGTAGTTTAAAACAGTCCGTAAACAAAGCCTCTACAGAGTTATTGTCCATACCTATTCCAATGGATATAAAAAAGAAAACTAAAACCTTTACAGATGTTGTTGTGGACAGTATAGCTACAGGAATAGCAGGTTTTATTTTAATATTTTTTATTAACGGTTTAGATATTTCATCTACATCTATTAGTATTATTATTATCGTCTTGATTATTATATGGTTGGTTTTAATCTATTTTTTAAGACAGCAATATGTCATCGCATTTAAACAACTTTTAGATAATGCTGAAGTCAAAAAAAGCAAAGTTCATAAAGAGGAACTTAAAGTCACCTCAATCATTGGTTCCGTTTTACGCGTTTTAAATACTGGTAAAGAAAACCAAATAATTAACATGCTTGAAAAAACACTTGAAGTTAAAGACGAACGTTTTTTTACAGCCATTAAAACACTATTAAACCACGACTCTCCTAAAGTAAAAGCCTTAGCTATTGATAATTTATATTTTTTGAAAACGGAAAATTTATCAACACAAATTGAAGCTATGATTTATGACGATAACCAGCAAGTTACAACGTCTGCCTTTAGATATCTTTTAAAAAATTATAAGCAAAATACAATCGTTTTATTTGAAAACCATATTAATAGTACAGACAACACCATTGCTAATGCAGCTTTAGTAGGCTTATCCTTGGAGTTAAGAAACAACCAACTATTACAAAATCGTTTTAACTTAGAACAAAAAATAGAATCTGCTTTAAATAAATATTTAGAGCTTACTGATGCCAATTTAAAAAACAATACTATTAAATCTGTTTTAGAAAGTATTGGTAACGCAAAAATCAGTACCTACTACAATGTGCTTAAAACGCAACTACTTTCCAAAGATTTAGATGTTGTAAAGACTGCAATAATCAGTGCTTCCAAAACTTTAGATCCTGAATTTATCGACCATATTATTTCGCATTTATCAATAAAAGAAACCAGACAAATTGCTGTAGACGCCTTGTTTTTTTATAACGATCCTGTTATAGACGTCCTATATCAAAAGGTTATAAAAGAAACAATAGATTTTGAAGATGCTGCTTATGTAATATTGGTTATCGAAAAGTTTAAATCTCAAAAAGCCATTAACACATTAATGTTGCTAACTGGTGATACAGAACATACAGTTAAAATTGAGGCTATTGAAGCCTTAAAACGATTAAAATGGAAATATCCACATCTAAAAATTAAAGATCGCTTTATAGTGGATAAAATTTTAGACGAATGTCAATTATATCAAAATACATTAGCTGTTATACACACTCAAATTGTGTTACAATATAAAATGAAATCGGTAACCATGGAGTCTAAAGATGAAAACGAAGCCAGAAACGGACTTATCCATTTGCTAGAACAACGATTGGACAGACAACTGCAACGCATTTTTAGGTTTTTAGGCATTAAATATCCTCCAAATGATGTTGACCCAATCTTAAACACCATCATGCATGGTAAAGAAGAGCAGCGCATTCATGCAATCGAGTTTTTAGATAACATTCTAAACAGTCAGCTTAAAAAAGAATTAATTCCAGTAGCCGAATCTGTATTATTAGATTCTAATCAAGAAGAAAAATTAAAAAAATTAAACCTTAAAGTTTTTAGCGAAATTGAATGTTATAACGAGCTTTTAAAACGAAAAGACGTAAAACTAAAATTTGCTGTTTTATATCTTATTGAAAAATCAAATAACACCAACTTTAAACCGCTTTTAGAATTGGTGTTAATTAATGAAACTAATAAAAAAATTAGAGCAAAAACCGAAAGTCTTTTAGGCCTTACTTCCTGATTAATTTATCAATATTTGCTGCTAAAGTCATATGGTCTGTTGCCGAGTTTTTACGCAATACATTAGTCATTAATACAACCATATAAGTTGTGTTATCAGGATGCTCTACAATTGCTACAGAGTTCATAAAATTTTGAATATTACCCATATACTTTCCACAAACCTGACCATTACTTCTATCACATTTATATAAACTTCCAGATTTAAAATAGACTGCTGCTTCTTTTAAAGTAGGTGCTTGTGCATATCTAATACGTCTGTCTGTCATGTACATCAAACGTTTCATCTCTAGACTAGACTGCGCATCAATAACATTACCTTGCTCTAATTGTACTAAAAATTTCATAACACCAAATGGCGTTCCAATACTTCCTCCTTTATCACCAACGTAAGTATTTGCTCCTCTAGTAAAAAAACTCCCTAAACGCCATTCTTCTGCAGTTATTCCCAGGTTTCGTAACGGTAAATTTACTACATCGTTACCAAGGTCTGTTAGCACCTTTTTTTCTGTGGTTTTAAAATAAGTTAAGGCATCTGCTTCAGTTAATTCTAGATATTTTTCGCCAAAAGCTTGCATTAATAACACTTCGCGCCAAACAATACTTGCTGCTCCATTATTACTAACAGATAACATATGGTCAGCCCACTCAAATAAAGAAAACTCGTCACTAGCGATAACCTGACGTTTTACTAATTTTTTAGTTTCAATGTTATAAATAGGTATAGTATGCTCATCTGTTAATCCCCAAACTCCTGCTTTAACTACTTTAGTTTTTAATAATGTAATGCGTTTTTCAAAATTATCTGGATAAATTTTAGATAATTGATCAAATAACCCTAATAATACAGCTAGTTTACCTACGCTTCCAGGCTGATAACCAGCTGTTTCATTACGATGTGCATATTTAATATCGTTTAAATCTGAGATATCCATTACAGTTAACGAGTAACTTTTATCTAATCCTCTAAACAAATTATTAATGTCTTTTTGAAAAGCTTCATTCTCTTTAAAAAAACAATGTAAACTGTCTGCTGCTTTTTCTTTTAAATTTAATTTAATATCCAAATAGGATTTAAACGCTCCTTCAGGTAAGGTTTGTTTCTCCACTATTTCGCCACTTTTAATTAATTCTAAACGTTTTAAACGCTTAATACCTGTGTACTCATATCCATCAATTGGATATAACGTTGCTGTTGTAAAAGCAGAACATATTAGTACTAAAACTAGAACAATTAATACTTTTTTCATTTATATTTTTTTTGAAAGCGCAATCGCTTTATTAGTGTTTACTGTTGGTGTAATGGATTGTAAATACGTAGAACTTAATGCTTTTTTATTTTCTACAAAAGGTCTAATTTGAAACAACCATAGTTTGTCATTCTTAAAGCCTAATTCAACGTCATATGCACCTTGATAGTCTACATCTGTAGCACTTGGCATAGTTTGTCTAATAGTTTTAGCTAACGCTTTAATATCTGCCATATTTTGAGCGTTTAAAATAGGCTGCTCAAAGGTTGCAGACTGTTTAAGCGTGCCACCTGTGGTTGGTAAACTATTGTAATAACGCTCTCGCGAAGGTGCTAAAAATTGATAACCACCAACATCCTTTAGCAAATAGGTTTCAGACGATTGTCCATCTACAGCTCCACCTGCTCCTCTACTAAAAGCAATAGTTAAATCTTGATCGTTTCCAGACGTTAATCCTTTTGTTATTAGCACTCCAGAGTAATCAACATCCACACTAGGAATTACTAAAATTGATGGAAATACATTTTCTGGATTTAATAAATATTTTTGTCTCCATTTAAAACTACGTTCTGTGTAAGGTGATGCCCAAACATCTTTAATACCCTCTAATATTTTGGATTTATCAACCACATTAAACAGTGTTAGGTTTAATCCTGCTCCTGTAAACTCTTTTAAATCTTCCATATTAGTATCACTTCTTAAAAACACAGGAATGGCACCTAAATCTTGTCCTAAAACAGTTTTAAAATCATTTTCCATTTGGGTTATAAACTCTGTTTTTAAAGGCATTTTTTTAATAGCAGCACGTAATATTTCTAATTGTCTTAACTGGTAGTGTTCAATTTCTTCTTCTGTAATACCTTTAGATTCCATAGCAATTGCTTCTTTAAACATTGCTTCTAAAAACTGCCAGTAAGTTTTACTTTGGTCTGGCATATCTTGATTCATATGATCTCTAAATATTCCAAACGGAATTACTAAACCTTCCACAACTTGCTCTGGAAACATTTTTTTTAATTGTCCTAAATTAGCAGCTTTTGGACCACAAATCTTACCCGAATTACTGGCATCGACACTTCGCAGATTTAAAACGTTATGTTCGTTTAAAATAATGGTTTCAACAGGGACTTCTATTTTTTCATCACGACGTTCTTTTTTAGCAAATAAAGCACGTTCTTCTTCAGACATGTCTTGTTCTACTTTAATAATTACATTGCCTTTATTAGATACTGCATAAAACACTTTTTGACCGCTAAAAGCAATTAAATCCTCTAGATTTTGATCAGATAAAGCTGCATTTGGTATGCCTAAATTACGTGCTAATAATTGTACATGAGACACCATATTACCTTCAGATACTGTTGCAATTCCTGCAACAGGTTTTAAATCTGCTGGTGGACGCTGGAAAATATATATTTTATTTGAAGACACCTCAATATCATCGGGAGATCCTGCTATTACTACTAATTCACCAAACGCATAACCAGGATTTAAACCACGTATTGTACTTTGATTTGGAATACTTAATACTTTATTTGTCAATGAAGACTCATTGGCTATAAAATCACCTAATTCTCCAACCGCTTTACCTAAATGCAATGCAATGGACCCTCTAATTTTATCATCAATAAAACCGTATGCTAGAGGCTCAAAAGCAGTATAGGTGTTTACAGTTTCTTGATAAGTAGCTTTAACCATTCCAGAACTCCATTCCACCAAACTTCTTCCGTTTTGTAAAACAGTGGTTAATTCGCCTAAAGTAGTATCGTTTGTTGTGTTGCCAGATAATGTTAGATTTAGCGCTTCCCACTCATGCTGTTCTATATAACCAGTTGCAGCAGTTGCCATACCTAAATAGCATATTTTATCCACTAATTGTGCTACGGTTTGTGGTTGCCAAAGAGGTGCATTTTTAAAAATCATCTCCTCTAATTTTAACGATATATCTAGTAATTGCAAACGTGCTAAAGGACGTTTTTCCTCCAAAACAGAGGTTTTTAAAAGCGTTAATACCTCTGCTGTATTTTGGATTAAATCCGAAGTGTTACTTGTTTCATTCTGTACAGATACATAATCCTTAAATGCTTTACCAAAAGTAGTCTCTTTTAACAAGGTCGCCTTTTGCAATAAAGCAGTTAAATCTATGGGTTTAAAAAAGGTGGTCATTGTAACTATTAAATCGTCAATCATCTTGATTTGATTAACCGATAATTTTGTTACGTGTTTTGCTTTAAAAGTTTTCACTTTTTCAATATCACTAATTTCTGGTTGTGCGTGAATTTTTACACGTAAATCCATAAATGGTAAATAAGCATCCGATAGCACTTTGGATTGACTACGCATTAATTGCGCTAAATTATCGTCTCCATTATGCGGAATATCCTTTAAGGATTGTCTAACTAAAAAGAAATTTTGCTTTATAACATCGTCTTTTGATAGCAACCATTTGTAAAAATCAATTCCCCAAGCCTCTTCATCTTCCGACTGAATGGCACCTCTATAAAATTGACTTTTTCTGTTAATCCAACCATCGTCAACGCCTCTTAAATATTTATCTAATTGGTATTGTTTTAATCTTGAATGGCTTGCTGATGCATCCCAAAACGCTTCAGTTTTAGAAAATGACAAAATTTGACCTAAAAAAATATGATTACTTAAGGCTAATTTTTCGACTTCATCTTTATATCTAGCATGTTGATTTCCTGGTCCAACATTATCTGGACAAGGATCTTTGGGTTGCCTTACGCTACCATCAGTACAAAACCAACGAATATCCTTGTAAGGACCACGTAAATCGTTTTTATACTTAGTAATTTGCTCCTTTATTACATCCGAAGCAATTTGTTGCGCTGATAATTGATTAGAAATCATCACAAAAATCAGGCTAATTATTACACTATTTCTCATTGAAAATCAAAGGTTTGTTACAAGATACAACATACGAATATAATTATTTATTCAATATATAATTGTTTTGCAAAGTTGTTATAAAAGTTTGATAATTATCAAATTAATTGGGTCTATTTTAACACCTATTTCACACTAATAAAACCAATGATAATTCTTTTTTAAACTACTTTTGCAGCATGCAAAAAAATCCACCTGTTAAGTTAGAGTTTATATTACTAATGGCATCTTTAATGTCTATTGTTGCCTTAGCGATTGATGCTATTTTACCAGCAATGTCAGCTATAGGTATCACAGTTAATAGTTTAGACACTAGTAACAACCAATTACTAATAACCATGATTTTTCTAGGTTTAGGATGTGGACAGCTACTATTTGGACCTTTATCGGATAGTTTTGGTAGAAAACCCATTGTTTATATTGGTTTTACTGTATTTGCAATAGGAAGTATAGTTTGTGTTTTATCACATAGTTTAGAAATGATGGTTGTTGGTCGTATCATTCAAGGTATTGGATTAGCAGCTCCAAGAACTATCGCTATTGCTGTTATTAGAGACATGTTTAAAGGAGATTATATGGCCAAAATAATGTCGTTTGTTACGACCTTCTTTATTTTGGTTCCTGTTATTGCTCCTGTAATGGGTAAATTTATTTTAAACCATTACGATTGGACAGGAATCTTTTATGTTCAATTAATAATGGCTTTAGTTGTTGCTATTTGGTTTTGGAAACGTCAGCCTGAAACCTTAAAGCCTGAATATAAAATAAAGTTTACTAGACATGTTTTTATTGATGGTTTAAAAGAATTATTAAAATATAAAGAAACTATAGGATTTACCATTATTTCTGGTTTTATCTCTGGTGCATTTATTGTTTATTTAAGTGCTTCTCAGGTCATTTTTGAAAATCAATATGGCTTAATAGACGAGTTTCCATACATCTTTGCTGGATTGGCATGTGGTGTTGGTTTATCCACTTTTTTAAACGGAAGCTTTGTTATGCGTCTTGGTATGTGGCGTTTATCCTATTTAGCTATCATTGTTTTTAGCGTTAATGCGTTACTGTATGTCTTATTATTTTGGAATGCTACAACTAATCCTGCATTACCTATTATATTAATATTTATGGCTATTCAATTTTTTACCATAGGCTTTATCTTTGGAAACCTACGAGCTATTGCTATGGAGCCAATTGGACACATTGCTGGTATTGGAGCTGCTATAACAGGATTTATATCTACAATAATGGCTGTACCAATTGCAAATTACATTGGTAGTTTTGTTGACACAACAGCTTTACCATTATTTATAGGGTTTACGGTTTTCGGTTTTATGTCTCTATTTTTATTTTTATTTATTAAAAGAACAAGAAAACGAAATATCATTTTATAACCGTTACTATATTTTAATTGTTGAAAGTATATCTACTACCGAAGATATTATATACTCAACACCTATTGCTATTACAATAAAACCTATAATTCTGGACAGTGCATTAATACCTGAAGCTCCTAAAAACTTAACAATAAAATAAGCACTTTTAAGTATTATATAAATAGTAATTGCTGCTAAAAACATAGCACCAACTATGGTAAATTTTTCTGCAGTTAAAACAAACTCTTGATTATAAGTAATTAATAACGAAATTGTACCAGGACCAGCTAACATAGGTATTGCTAATGGTGTTAAACTTATTCCATCTCTAGTATGTATATCTTCTTGTACCTTTTTACGTTTCATCCCTTTATGTTCTCTAAATTTTCCGGTCAACAACGCAAAACCAGAGGATGTAATTATTAATCCTCCTGCTATTTTTAAAGCATTAAGACTAATTCCAAAAAAAGATAAGATATACTGACCTGCAAAAAACGAAAGCAATAAAATAACCAAAACATCTATTGCTGTCCAAAATGCTGTGACTGATCGTTCTTTTTTACTGTGCTCTCCTGTTAAGCCTACAAATACAGGAACGGTTCCTAAAGGATTCATAATTGAAAATAATGCTCCAAATACTGCTAAAAATAATTCCATTGTTTTTTCTGCAAATTCCGTTCTTTTTTGACGTTTAAAAGTTATCGCTAGATTAACTAATCTTAAATAAAACGTAAAACAAAAAAAGCACACAAACCACAAGCAAAGCATTGTAAAACAACATATTAACACCTAAAAAATACCGCTTAACATAAAGTTTACATAGTAACATTAGCGTAAAGTTTTCTTAAAATTTCAATCATTTTAAGTTAATACTCTTTAAATCTCTTGACCTTAGTTTTGTTCAAAATTAACCACTTAAACAATCAAATACAATGAAATTATTTAAACAACATTTTTTTCAAATATGCATAATTACCAGTCTAGGATTTGGATTAGTAGGCTGTGAAGGAGAAAATGGATTAGATGGAACAAACGGTCAGGATGGTCAAGATTTTACGCCTACCGATGAGCTTTTTAGTAACAAATCGGCTTTAGATCCTTTAGTAGATATTAGCGCTAACTTTAACAATGTAAAAGCTTACTCATTAATTAGCTCGACAGATTATTTACCAAATGGATTCCGTTTAGTTGGTGCACAAGATGGTGCAGGTTTATTAAAAGATGGTAACGAATATATTTATGTTGTCAATGCAGAAGACGATTATAGTGTCTCTAGAATTAGATTTGACCAAAACATGAGACCTATAAAAGGAGAATGGTTGTTAAACGCTGGAGTTGCAGATTTTGCAAGACAATGTTCTGGTACAATGTGGGAAGCTGCAATACATGGTGGCTCTGAAGATTTCTTTTTATCTGCTTCAGAAAGTATCGCATACGATGTTAAAGCAATAGATCCTTGGATAGAAACACCTACGCCTACTGCCGATTTTGGTTTGGATGCTTTAGGTGAATTTTCTTGGGAAAATGCAGTACCATTACCTCAAAATTCATATGCAGGAAAAACTGTGATTATTGGTGGAGATGACGATTCTAGTGGCTCTGAAGGTCAAGTAATCATGTATTTATCAGAAAATGGAGATGCAGATTTAACTAACGGTAAAATATATGTATTACGTTTAAAAGAAGTATCTGATGGTGCCAATGGTATCCAAAATGTTGCTCCAAATACAGTGTACAACGAAGGAAGCTTAGATTTTGGAGCAACCTATAATGTTGAATTTGTTGAAATAGAAAATGGTGCGTCAATGACCAAAACAGAAATGGAAACAGCTTGTACTGGTGTTTTTGCTTCACAGTTTATGCGTGTTGAAGATGTTGACTACCAAAAAGGAAGTGATGAAAACGCTAGAAACGTTTATTTTGCAGTAACAGGAAGAGGTCCTGGAGCAGGAACTTATAATGATTGGGGAACCATTTACAAATTAAACCTAGATGCCAACAACCCATTACAAGGTCAATTAACACAAATTGTAAGTGGTAACACAGACACAAACAACCAAGATGGTAACTTATCTAGCTTACAAAGTCCGGACAATATTTGTGTAACAGAAAACTATGTGTACATTCAAGAAGATCCTAACTCTTTTGATAGAGGTCATGCAGCTAGAATCTACCAAACAGACTTAAACGGAAATAATCCAACAGACGTATTAGATTTAAAAATTGAAAGCAACTTATCTCCTACTGGAAGCTCTTCTTTATCTGGAGAGTTTGGTGCTTTAATTGACATTTCTGACAAAGTTGGTGTGCCAGACACGTTTATTCTAAACTTACAACCACACTACTGGAAAAGTGACGATTTTATATCTACAAACTTACCACACAACCAAGGTGGCCAAATCGTATTACTACAAGGATTACCTAGATAAAACGACGTCTTTTATTATTAATAATGAATCTCCATTTTACAATGGAGATTCATTTTGTTTATTACAATCTCAACATGAAATCACACCATTCATTTTTAATTATAATAGTATTATTAGTAACATTATCAGCTTGCAAATCGGATAAAACCGAAACCGTAGACGTCATAAATTGGGACATTGCTCAAAAGTATTATATAAACAATATAGATCTTGCTTCTAATTACTTAGATAGTTTAAAAACCGAAGGTCTTACTGGTAAAAACACCAAACACTATTTTACATTAGCACGAGAGGCTTTTAAAAAAGCAGAGCCTTTTGCCTCGTATTTAAATCCTGAAGTAGGACACAGAGCTAATGGTCCTGCACTTCCTGTGTATAAAGAAGATACAGGTAAAATATTAAAACCAATTGGTCTTCAAAAAATAGAAGAAAGTATTTATGAGTCAGATACGTCTGTCACAGATTTTAATCAAGAAATCTATGTTACACAAGGGTTGTTTGCCATATTAAAAGCAAATATGGAAAACAGAGCATTAACACCACAACGTTTTTTTATAGCTACACACCAACAGCTTTTGCGCATTGTAAGTTTGGGTATGTCAGGATTTGATACTCCTGTAAGTCATTTAGGTATAAAAGAAAGTGCTGTTTCATTAAAAAGTCTTCAAAACGTATATAATAACACCTTAAAATCTTCGATTATAAAAAAAGACAAATCCTTAGATGATGCGTTTAACAACTCGATTATAAAAGCAATTAATTACATTAATCAACATCAGGATTTTGATGCTTTTGATAGGTTTGCGTTTACCAGAGATTACTTAAATCCAATCACGCGTCAATGGGTTTCTATCAGGAAAACAGCTAACATTTGGGAACCTACTAATACAGAAGCTTTTAATTTTGATGCACTTACTTTTTTTGAAAGTAATAGTTTCAACTTAAACTATTTTACACCAACAACTAACCGTAACCCAAGCGACAAACAAATAGCTTTAGGCGAAAAATTGTTTTTTGACACACAACTTTCTGCTAATAACAGTATGGCTTGTGTTACCTGTCATAGTCCTGCTTTAGGATATGCGGATGCTATGACTGTTAACTTAGATAATAACGGTAAGCCATTAAAGCGCAATACACCAACTTTAATAAATAGTGCCTTTCAAAAAAGCTTTTTTTGGGATGGTAGATCTGAAACCATGATTGAACAAATTTCATCTGTATTTTTAAATGATAAAGAATTTAATACTAATGTTCACACCTTTTCTGAAGCTATTTTACAAGACTCAACTTACATTACATTATTTAAAGAAGCCTATGGACAAGTTCCAAAAAACAATACCAATGTTATTAAAGCATTGTCTGCTTATATTTCTACTTTAAACGGTTTTGACTCTAAATTTGATAAAAATATTAGAGGAGAACTTAATAATTTTACAGATGAAGAAACCTTAGGTTATAACCTATTTATGGGCAAAGCCTTATGTGCCACATGCCATTTTATGCCTTTAACTAGCGGAACTGTACCACCTTTTTTTACTGAAACAGAAAAAGAAGTTGTTGGTGTTCCAAAAACAGCCCAAAATAAAAAACTAGATGACGATTCTGGTTTTTATTATAAATATAAAGAAGCCTTACATAAAGGTATGTTTAAAACGCCAACGGTTAGAAACGTTGCTATAACAGGTCCATATATGCATAATGGCGTCTATACTACTTTAGAGGAAGTCCTTAATTTTTACAACCTTGGTGGAGGTGGTGGATTGGGTTTTGATTTGGACCATCAAACGCTTCCTTTTGATAATTTAAACCTTACAGAAACCGAGCAGCAAGCCATTATAGCTTATCTAAAAACCTTAACTGATGTACCTGACACGTATTAAAACGCACCAGAATCTACATCTTTAATAAAACTAATTAACCCTTTAAAAAACACCTTTTGATCATCAAATTGAGATAAATGACTGCCATTTGGGCAAAGCAAAAAACGTCCATTTTGGACTTCGGTACTAATCCATTTCATGTGTTCTGGGTCCATGGTATCATGCGTTGCTCCAATGGTAAGGGTTGGTGTTTTAATTTCTTTTAATCGGTCTTTTACATCCCAATTTTTAAGCGTAGCATTACCTTTAATACCAAACTCACTTGGTCCTTGCATTGTTACATACACATCAGGATTTAAATGCTTAAAGCTTCTGTTAATTGGTTCTGGCCAATCTTTGACTGGCATTCTTATAACATGCTTGGTGTAATAATTTTCGACAATTAAATCTAAATATCTTTGATTTGTGTAATCTTCTTTATCCTCATAGCTCATAATTTCTTTTAAAACTTCAGGATCTAATTTTGGTGCTAACACCTGGTCAGAATATTTTTGATAGTCAGGTATTGAAGCTACCATATTAGATATAATTAATCCTTTTAAATTGTCTTGATATTTTAAGGCATATTGCATGCCCAAAATTCCTCCCCAAGATTGACCATACAAGTAAAAATTATCTTTATTTAAACCTAAAGCAATTCTAACTTGTTCCACCTCTTCTACAAATCTATCTAAATCCCATAAACTTAAATCTTTGGGTTGATCGCTGTAATACGATCCTAATTGATCGTAGTAGTAATACTCTATATTTTCCTGCGGAAAGTAGCCATCAAAACATTCATAAATTTCATGCGTCATTCCTGGACCACCATGTAATAAAAGCACCTTGATTGTTGGGTTATTTCCAACGCGTTTAGTCCAAACCTTAAATTCGCCTTTAGGTGTTGTAATTGGTATCATTTTTATACCTCCTAAAAATTGATCTTCAGTATTAGGTTTTAAATAATTTTCTGCAGTATTAGTAGTCTCAACCTTTTTTGTTTCTTCTATCTTTTTACAATTAAAACATAATAAAGACAAGACACTTAAAATAAATAGTTAGGTTTTCATAAACTTGATAATTAGAACACTAAGTTAATCAAATAAATTGTCTTTTTATCTTGCTAATTATTTTAACAAAATGATAGTAATAGTCCAATTTTAACCTATTAATTTTGCATAAATTAGTAAGATGAAAAACGCCATTACAGAACGTATTTTAGATTTCATAAAAGACTTTCCTCCTTTTGATGCTTTAATTCATGAGCAATTGTTAGCTATTGCATCTGAGATTGAGGTAATTTACATTGAAAAGAATAATTTTATTTTTAAACAAAATGAAGCTTTACAAGAGGTGTTTTACGTGGTAAAGGCAGGTGCAATTGGTATTTTTAAAGATGATAAATTAGTTGATAAATGTGATGCTGGAGATATTTTTGGATTACGAGCATTAATACGTAAAGATCATTATTTATTAGATGCAAGAGCTATTGAGCAAAGTATTATTTATAGTATTCCTGCTAAGGTTATTGAAGACATTATAATAAATAACCCAAAAGCCAATCAGTTTTTAATTGCAAGTTTTGCTACTAATACGCGTAACCCTTATAGTGATGAAGACAAGGGTACATTATTTGCTAACATTGGTGTTTTAAAACCTGAAGCCTCTAGTTTTACAGAAATGCAATCGGCAAAGTTTTCTAAAAACCCTGTGGTATGCAATCCATTAATTAGTATACAAGAAGCTTCGCAAATAATGAGCACTAATAAAGTGGGATCTATTGTAATAACTAATAACAAACAGCCAATTGGTATTATTACAGACAAAGATTTACGTAATAAAGTGGCTACTGGATTACACACCATAACAGACACTGTGGAAGCCATTATGTCTTCTCCAGTTATCACGTTTCCTGACAGTATATCTGTTGCCGAAGCACAAATTGCAATGCTAAAAAATGATATTTCACACCTATGTATTACCAAAGATGGGACACCATACTCTGAGTTAATTGGTATCCTATCAGAGCATGATATTATTGTAATTTATGGTAATAATCCTTCGGTTTTAATTAAAGAAATAAAACGAGCAAATTCTGCTGAGTCATTAAAATATATTAGAGAAAAAGCGCAAGATTTATTAAAAGGGTATCTTAAACAAAGTATCCCAATTAGTTTTATAACCAAAATAATTTCTGCAATAAATAATGCAATTACATCGCGTATTTTAGAGTTAACTATTGCTGAATTTAACCAAGAACCACCTGTATCTTTTGCTTGGTTAGCTATTGGAAGCCAAGGAAGAAAAGAGCAACTATTATATACAGATCAAGACAATGCTTTAGTGTATGAAGACAGTACAGAAGACTATAAAACTAAAGCTTACTTTTTAAAATTAGCAACTGCTGTAAATAAAAAACTAGCTATTGTTGGCTTTAAGTTTTGTCCTGATAACATGATGGCAAGTAACCCAAAATGGTGTTTAACAGTCTCTGATTGGAAATCTCAATTTACCAATTGGATTACCCACTCTGACGAGGATAAAATGATGTTGTGCAACATTTTTTTTGATTATAACTTTGTTTATGGAAACCAAAGTTTAGTTAGTGGTATGTCCGACAATATTTTTAGAGCCATACATAGTCATGAAATCTTCTTAACTTTTATGGGTAGAAATGCTTTAAAAAAACCTGCACCTTTAAGCTTTTTTAGAAGCTTTTTAGTAGAGCATTCTGGAGAACATAAAGATCAATTTGATATTAAATCCAGAGCTATTATGCCACTTGTTGATGCTGCACGTGTTTTAATTTTGTCGCATGATATTAAGGATATAAACAATACTATAGCACGCTACCAAAAACTAGTTGAAATCGAACCTCAGCACAAAGATTTGTTTGACTCGTGCATAAATGCATTTAGAGTATTGCTACGCTTTAGAACAAAACAAGGATTGAAAAATAATGATTCTGGTCAGTTTATTGATGTAAAAAACCTTAGTAAAAACAACAAGTTAAAACTTAAAGGTTGCTTTAAACCTGTTAAAGAAGTACAAGATTTATTAGCTGCGCGATATAAAGTATCGCAATTACCTTAAATTATAGTAGTAATAATTGTGTGATTAATTATCGCTTTCGACCTTTAGGTTTTACCTCTTTAATTCTGACATAAATTAGCTTCATGCGACCTCTAGTGTCCTCACGACTATCTATTTCAAACGCTGGAATACTATTAATTAAAGGTGTTAGTTTTTGAAAACCATAATTTCTAGAATCAAAATTAGGTTGCTTTTTTTGTAATAAACTTCCAACATCACCTAAAAATGCCCAACCATCGTCATCTGCAACATCGTCAATAGTTGTAGCAATAAGCTTAATTTCTTTTTGTGTGATGGTGTCGTAATTATTTTTGGACTTAGAAGATTTGGTTGAAGGTTCTAATGTACTGTCTTCGGTTAGGTTTTTAAGTATTTCTATGTAAATAAACTTATCACAAGCGACTATAAAAGGGTTTGGCGTCTTCTTTTCTCCAATACCATAGACTTTCATTCCAGCTTCACGTAAACGCGTTGCAAGACGTGTAAAATCGCTATCACTAGATACTAAGCAAAAGCCATCTACTTTCTCTGAATATAAAATATCCATTGCATCAATAATCATGGCAGAATCTGTAGCATTTTTACCAGTAGTATAGCCATATTGTTGGATTGGAGTTATAGCATTTTCTAATAGCAAACTTTTCCATTTATTAAGATTTGGTTTGGTCCAATCTCCATAAATACGTTTAATTGTTGGATTACCATATTTAGCAATTTCTTCCATCATCTCCTTTACATATGCTGAGGGAATATTGTCTCCATCAATAAGTACTGCTAATTTTATATCCATAAGTGCTAAGTTAAAATTTATAACGTAGCTAAAGGTAATAGCTTTAAATTAAAAAACCACTCATTTTTGAGTGGTTTTAACAGTCTATGGATAAGCTATTATTTTCGTGTTGCTTTTTTAGCTAGTTTAGCAGCCTTTTTTTCTTTAGGCGATAAGGTCGCTTCCTTTTTTACATTTTTTTTTGCGTCTTGTGATTTAGCCATAATTATTGTTTTTAAAAATGAATTACATATTAATTAAATGTAATGAAAAGTAGCATACAAATTAAAATTAAAACCATTAATTGAATTTTATTTTTAATTACAAGATTAATACAAAATAAAAAAGCCCTACAAAAAATTTGCAAGGCTTTAATCGAGAATACATAAAGTCAATTAGCTATAATTATTCCTGTAAACTCTAATCAATTTACTTGGTTATAGTAAATTATAAAAAAGGCAATCACTAAGGATTGCCTAAAGTTTTTTCCCTTAGAAAAAACATTATTAATTAATTAGCATACAATTTTAAGACTTGTTAGCTTATGTATTTTACGGTTTCCCGTAAAGACTTGTTTTTTTTTAAATTAAACCTAAATCTTTTACGATTGCAACAAGATGTATGGCATTGTTAGCTTTAAATTGTATACGTAGTTTGTTTAGCTTTTTTTCGATAGTACTCAAGCTATTAGGCGAAATATTATCTATTTTTAGTTGTTCTCTAATTTGTTCTTGCGACAAACCATTAGATAATAATTTAATTAATAAAATGTCATAATCATCAATCTCTAAATTAGACTTTGGACTTAAAGCTTGTTGCACTTGAGGTGATAAATATTGACCATTTTGATATGTAGTTACAATAGCTTGATCAAGTTCTATCAAACCACGTCTACCTTTACAAACATAACCATCAATGTTATGTTTATTAACCAATACTCTTACTTTTTGTAATCTATCTTCTACCGAATAAACAATAATTTTTAAATCAGGATTCTGTTGCTTTAAAGCCGCAACAAGCTCTTCTCCTGATTTATATTTCTGGTCTCTATGATCTGCAATAAACGATAAATCTGTAATTAACAATTCAAATGGTTGTTGGTCGAGAATTGCTTTAGATATTTTAAGATAAGCATCATCACAATATTGTACTTGTGTGACATTAGTTATGGATAATTTACTTAAGACAGATAAAACACCTTGACTAATACTACCTAAATCATCTGATATAATTACTTTACTAAACATACTTTATAATATAATGTTTGCTTTAAACCCTTTATTGACTGTGGATGTAAAAGTAATTGTTCCATTAACAGATTGAATACGGTTTTCCACATTTTGCAAACCATTATTCTTTTTTAATAGTGTTCCTACACCATTATCGTTGTAATTAATAGTCACTTTTTTATTGTTTTGACTAAAAACTACGACTACAATATTAGCTTGGCTATGTTTTTTCATATTGGTCATTAACTCCTGTAACACTCTGTAAAGTGCAGTCTTTTTAACATCTGACACCTTTTTCCAATCTACCTTTGCAATGTCCTTTGTAATCACATTAACCTGATTACTACTATAATTAGCTAATAAGTCTGTAAGTAGGATTTCAAAATCTTGATTAACATTTATTGTGCTATTTTCTTTAGAAATATCTCTAGTTTTAATGTAAATTTTTTCCAGATCGTCTAAAAAGTCTTCATTTATAGTGGCTTTACTCTGTAATTTTGTCATTATTTGATAGACATCATTTGCTACCTCATCATGTACTTTTTTAGATATTCTAGTTTCTGTTGTATAAACCTCTTTTAATTTTTCTTTTTTATGTTTTGCTCTAAAAAAATAGAGTAATCCCAAAGCTAAAATCAATATTACAACAGCTAATAATTGGTAGATTTGTTTTTGAGCTTTCTCTATTTGAGACTGTAATTGACTTTTACTAACGTTATATTTTAGCAAAGCAAACTTATTTTGACTTAGTTTTGTCGCTTTTAATAAGCTATCGTTTAAAAATGAATACTCCTTAAATACCGTATTATCTCCTAAATTATACCTTGTTTTAACTGCATCTAATTTGTAGGACAAACTGTTTACCTTATTAGCAACGTCATAGGCTTTTATTGCAAAGGATAAAGCTTGGACTGTATCCTTTTTACTTAAGTAATATTCGGATAAATTTTTATAACTTGGATATAACTCGGCTAAATTATCAACATTTTGACGTATGGTGTAGGCTGTCTTAAAATCGTCAAACGCACCATGATTATTTAATTTAAATTTTATAAACCCTAAATTATCAATAACTCTGGCCTTTTCTATTGAGTCTTCTACCCTATTAAATAAATTAGTTGCTTTTATTAATGTGCTCTGAGCTTTATTATATAATTTTTGATTTTTATAAATATTAGAAATGTTATTATACAACACCAAACTATCTCTTGAAGTCGAAGTAATAGATAACGCTTTTAAATACGTCTCATTAGCTTTATCAAACATGTTTTTTTGATTATAGACTTGTCCCAAAAGGTTTAAAACTCCTGTTGTTAGTTTAGTATTATAATCATTAACTTTTAGACCATCTAATATCTTTAAAGCTTCAACAGCACTTACTTCACTATCATCATAAAAACCTACTTTGTAGTCTATTCTTGCTAAAAAATATAAATCATAAGCTATACCTAATTTGCTGTTTTTTTTCTTTTTAATTTCTAAATGCTCAATTAAATATTGATACGCCTTAGCTAGCGTTTCTTCAGAAGTTACTTTCTCTATAGCATTTGTATAGTATGATAAGCTATCTGTTTGATGCTGCGAAAAAGCCTTATTACTAAAAAGACAAGTAACGCATATATATGTAAGAAGAAATAATTTTAGGTTGGTTTTCATACCTCTAAAATAGAAACTTATATTTAGTTATTTTAGTACTAAATTTACTTTTTAGTCACTAAAGCTTAATAGCCTATTTTACTTTTAATTTAGCTAAACCCAAGCCATTTGTAAAACATTAAAAAACAGCTCTATATAAAAATTAATCATTTTGGATTAAATATTTATGCAAAAAAAAACTGCTAATTAATTAGCAGTTTTTTTTATTTTTATAATATGTAGTTTATCTAAAACATACATTATGCAGTATGTAAAATCAATTTCAAACCAACGTACACCAAAATTAGCACGTCCACTATGCGAGTGGTGGTTATTATGGTATCCTTCTCCCATCATCAAAATATCTACAGGCAGTAAATTTTTAGACGTGTCACTAACTTTAAAATTACGATAGCCATAAATATGCGCAAACCAATTTATAATAACTCCGTGGATTGGTGCCATAAAAAAGGCGATAGGTAGTAATAACCATTGCCACCAAGCAGTTGCAAAGACACTAAAAAACACAATATAGGCTGCAGCCCATGATAATCTTGAAATTCTAGAACTTGCTATCTTATCAAATGCCTTCCATTGTGGTACATTTTTAGTAAACTTATCTGCTACTGCAATTCGTTTTTTATTAATATCCTGATAAATATTTTTTGTGCGCCACATCATAGTAAACAAATTACTATCGTATTTAGGTGAGTGCGGATCTTTTTCAGTATCTGCATAAGCATGATGCATCCTATGCATTACTCCGTAGCCATAGGCACTTAAATAATTTGATCCTTGAAAAACCCATGTTAATACAAAGCAAACACGCTCTGTCACTTTGGACATTGTAAAGGTTTGATGTGCTGCGTAACGATGTAAAAAGAAGGTCTGAAAGAACAAACCTGTATACCATAAAATTATGATAAATATTAAAATAGCCATAGACTTTGCTTTATTTACAAAGGTCTACATACTATTATGCTCATACAATGAACCTAAGTTAAGAAATTCGCTTTCTAATCCTACTTAAAGCCTGAGGAGTAACACCAATATAAGATGCTATATATTTTAACGGAATCTCTTTTATTAAGTTTGGACGCTCTGTAAACAAATTTAAATAACGCTCTTCAGCAGTTTCGTTTAAAAGCGATTGCTCGCGTTTTGATTTAATTAAAAACAAACGTTCTGAGGATAAACGACCAATTACATTACCTGCAAAACTTTTTTCGTACACTTCCTGCAGATCGTCATAAGATATGCTCCACATGGTAATATCCGTTAACGCTTGTAACTTATATAATGAAGGTTTTCTGGTCAAAAAAGAATCGTAAGCACTTACAAACTCATTTTTAAAACAAAATCCAAAGGTCAAATCTATTTCTTTTTCTTCCTTCGGAATTAAAAAACGAGCGATACCTTTTTCTATAAACGAAATATAGTTTTCTGTATCGCCAACGTCTAATATTGTACTTTTCTTTTTAAAAGTTCTATTCTCTAATTTAGACGAAAACAGTTGCCAATCTTGATCAGATATAACCACTGTTTTTTCTATATATTCTCTAATATTAATCATATTTGCATGTACACTGCAAATATCGCGAATTAATTTTATTATTCTACGCGCTGACCTGGTAATACTTGACCATTTTGAAATAAAATCATTTGGTCTATTTTACCTTCCTTGTTTGGCTTAAACTCCACTTTAGCCTCCACAACTTTTAAATAAAATTGATTTACTTCTGACGGATAAATTTCGAATTTTGATTGGTTAGTTGCTTGTAAAAATAAACGTCCATCGTTTGTTGAAATAGTAATAAAAAAATCTGGTGCTAATTGATATTTACCAACATAAGTTTTTAGTATTTCTGAAGATATAACAACCTCTTCCAATACCACATCTAACGATTTTAAAACGTCTCTTGCATTGTCATTTGCTGGATTTAATGCTAAAGACTTTTTGTAGTTAGTGATAGCTAATGTTTGTTCTCCTGATTTTAAATATGCTTCACCTAATGAGTCGTATGGGTTTGAAGCCTCCGGAAATTGTGCTACATTTAATTTAAATAATGCTAAAGCAATTTCTTTTTGGTCTTCTTCTAAAAACTGATAACCTAAAGTGTTAAGCTGGTCTATATCAAAATTAAAAGTATTAGCTTGACTTACTTTAGCATCTTTATAAAATATGATAGCCTCATCTATATTACTATCCTTAATTTTTTTAGCCATCATCTTTGCTATCGATGGTTTGACAGGTTGTAATGGATATGATGGTACCATTAATTTAATAGCAATAGCATCCACGTTTTCATTACTATTTGTCAAAACTATTACGCCTTTTTTATCCGCTTTATCAATAGCTGACATTGCACAATAACCACCTGTTGCACCATTATGCATTAAAAATTTACCATTTTCAATATGCCAAGCTAATGCCATTTCTAAACGCTGTTCTTCACTTTTAAAAGTAGACTGATGTGCTAGCTGCATCGCTTTATCTAATGGCGTATTTCCAGAAGCACAGTTTAAATTTGCTTGGATATATTTTACCATATCACTGGTAGTTGACCTTATTCCTCCTGCTCCAGCTAAGGTGATAATATCCCAATTATTAGTTTCTGATAATCCTGCATGTCCTTTTGCTAAACGATTTTGCATTTGCTGTGTTAATACTATTCTGGTATCATCCATTTGTAAGGGATTAGCAATATGTTGTATTACTAATTCCTCAAAAGTTTGACCACTTTGAAGCTCTAAAATGTGACCTAATAATCCCATTCCTAAATTTGAATACTCACTAAAAACACCAATATCTCTAGTTAACTCGTAATTAGAAATAAAGCTATATAATTGTTTATAGGTATAATCTGCAAACGGGTTGTTTACATCTTTTGGAGCCATATTATCTGGCATACGTGGTAAAGCTGACGTGTGTGTTGCTAAATGTTGCAATGTAATCTCTTTGCCATTTTTTGTAGGTACTTTAACTGTTTCTGGTAAGTATTTTGAAATTGGGTCGTTTAAACTCATTTCGCCACTATTAACCTTTAATGCTAAAATGGTCGTTGTAAATGTTTTTGAAATAGATCCAATCTCAAACACTGAATTTTTATTTACAGGTGTTCCATCCTTCATTGCAGTGTTACCAAAGCTATAATAGTCTATATTTTGACCATCAATATATCCAACTACAATACCAACATTAACTTGATTATTAACTCTTGATTGAATGTATGTTTTAACTTCATCTGGAATTAGAACGTCTTGTGATTTAGCTTGAAAGCTGACGATAAATACGATAAGAATTACTATTAGTTTTTTCATTTTGGTAATGGTTTTGATTTATGCTAATAATTAACTTGAATATAAGCTAATGGTTAATTTATCCTAAAAATAAGACGTTTTTAATCTGTTTTTGTTACAAAAAAGTAATTTTTTAATAAATTATGCAGACTCAATTATTGCGTTTTAATAAAAAAACGCAACCTAAAAAGGTTGCGTTTTTTGCATTAGGGATTGCAGTGGTATCCTTTTGCTTTTTTTTGCAAAAGATATAACGGAAAGCCCGACACTTTGTAGCTTAAGCGGAAAAGTGTAATGCCCAAATAAATAATTATATATTACTATTTAAGTTTGCTTTGTCCTACTTTTTTACAATGATACTACAGTACATTATCCATGATTTCTTGCACACATTCTGGGTTTAATAATGTACTTGTATCTCCTAAATTTTCTGTCTCATTACTTGCTATTTTACGTAAAATACGACGCATAATTTTACCACTTCGTGTTTTAGGTAATCCATTGGTAAACTGTATTTTATCCAACTTAGCGATTGGTCCTATTTGCTCAGTAATTAACTGATTAATCTCTTTACGTAAATTATCTTGATCCCTACTTTCTCCTGTTTCTTTAAGAGTTACGTAACCGTATAAAGCGTTTCCTTTAATATCGTGTGGAAAGCCGACAATTGCACTTTCTGACACAGCTGGATGCTCGTTAATAGCATCTTCAATGGGTGCAGTTCCAAGGTTGTGTCCTGAAACAATAATAACATCATCCACACGACCAGTTATCCTGTAGTAGCCAACCTCATCACGCAATGCGCCATCTCCTGTAAAATATTTACCCTCGTAGGCAGAGAAATAAGTGTCTTTATAACGTTGGTGATTACCCCAAATGGTTCTTGCCATACTTGGCCAAGGGAATTTTATGCACAAACGACCATCGACTTGATTTCCTTTTATTTCTTGTCCATGCTCATCCATTAATGCTGGCTGAATACCAATAAATGGTAAGGTTGCATAGGTTGGTTTTGTTGGTGTTGCAAATGCGATTGGAGTAATCATTATCCCTCCAGTTTCGGTTTGCCACCAGGTATCTACAATTGGAGCTTTACGTTTTCCAACGTTATCATCGTACCAATGCCAAGCCTCTTCGTTAATTGGCTCGCCAACGGTACCCAATACTTTTAGTGAGGATAAATCGTGTTTTTCTAAATGCTCTACGCCTTCTTTTGCTAAGGCACGTATTGCTGTTGGTGCTGTGTAAAACTGATTGACTTTATGTTTTTCGACAATTTCCCAGAAACGTCCAAAATCTGGATAACTAGGAACACCTTCAAACATTACGGTTGTCGCTCCATTACATAATGGTCCATATACAATATAACTGTGTCCAGTAATCCAACCAATATCCGCTGTACACCAATACACGTCTTGCTCTCTGTATTGAAATACGTTTTTAAATGTATATGCAGAATACACCATGTAACCTCCTGTGGTATGCACCATTCCTTTTGGTGTACCTGTGGATCCTGATGTGTATAGAATAAATAATGGATCTTCTGCATCCATTATTTCTGGTACGCAGTCATGATACGCTTCGTCCAAAAGTGGTTGTAACCATTGGTCACGACCTTGTTGCATATTTATGTCTGAGTTAATACGTTTTGCTACTAAAACAGTATTTACACCAGGACAATCCTGAAGTGCCTCGTCCACAATACCTTTTAAATCTATTGTTTTTGCACCACGATAAGATCCATCACTTGTAATTACCATTTTACAATCGCTATCATTTATTCTGGTTGCTAAGGCTGTTGATGAAAATCCTGCAAATACAACAGAATGAATTGCGCCTATACGTGCACATGCTAATACAGAAACTGCCAATTCAGGAATCATTGGTAAATAAATACAAACTCTGTCTCCTTTAGCAACTCCGTTTTCTTTTAATACGTTTGCAAATCTACAAACACGATCGTGCAATTCTCTGTAGGTTATATGAAGTGCTTTTTCGTCTAGACTGTTAGGTTCAAAAATAATAGCTGTTTTATCACCTCTTGTATATAAATGTCTGTCTATACAGTTTTCGGTTATATTTAATTTTGCACCTTCAAACCATTTAACTTCAGGTTTATCAAAATCCCAGCTTAAAACGTTGTCCCATTTTTTACGCCACATAAAATGCTCTTCGGCTATTTCTTCCCAAAAACTCTCCGGGTTTCTGACGGATTTACGGTAAACTTGGTAGTACTCTTCTAAATGTTTTATGTGATAATTACTCATAATTAGTTTAATTTATTAAACACTTTACTTGTGTTTATTGGGATATTTATATTATTAATTTAGTTTTTATTTCTGTTTTTTCGAGACACTTTAACTGCGCTAAGTTTGACAAATAGCTATTTATCTTTTTACATCTCGATACAATTTTCTCGTATTTCAAAAATCACTCGATGTGACGTTCTCTTTAGGTATCGTTAGTTTAAATGGTATATTTTTAAAATTATTACACCAATAACTTATTTATGAATACCAATACTATGGGTTTTATATACTATTTTTATTTCGTCTATAATTGTAACATCATCAATGGTTGACGGTATATTATACTGTTGCTCATCAGCGATATTACGTAACAATTTACGAAGAATTTTTCCACTACGTGTCTTTGGCAATCGGTTTACGACTAATACCTCTCTAAAGGAGGCTACTGCGCCTATTTCGCGACGTACATCTTGTATAATTTGATTTTTAATGGCATCGTTATTTAAAGTTGTTTCTGTTTTTAAAACCACTAAGCCTAATGGCTTTTGTCCTTTAAGTTGACAATGCACACCAAATACTGCGCATTCTGCTACAGATTTATGTGAGGATACAATTTCTTCCATTTCTGCAGTAGATAATCGATGTCCAGCAACGTTTATAATATCGTCTACGCGACCTGTAATAAACACATAACCATCTTCGTCTTTGTAACCACCATCTCCAGAAAAATAATAACCAGGAAATCGGTCTAAATAGCCCGATTTAAAACGTTGTGGATTCCCCCAAAGGTTACTTAATGTTCCTGGTGGTAATGGTAATTTAATAGCAACGTAGCCTTCTACACTAAATTCTATTTCCTCTCCTTCTTCGTTTAATATTCTAACATCGTAACCTGATACAGGTAATCCAGCCGAACCTGGTTTTATGTCTTGCAAAGCAACACCAACCATATTTGCAATCATTGGCCATCCACTTTCGGTTTGCCACCAATGGTCAATTACAGGAATTTGAAGTTTTTCTTCAGTCCAACTTAGAGTTGCCACATCACAACGCTCTCCTGCTAAAAACAAATATTTTAAACAAGACAAATCGAAACGTTTTAACATCTGACCATTAGGATCTTCTTTTCTAATAGCTCTAATTGCTGTTGGAGCAGTAAACATTGCTTTTACATTATGCTCATTAATTACGCGCCAAAACGTAGATGCATCTGGTGTTTTAATAGGTTTTCCTTCAAAAACTATAGTTGTATTTCTGTTTAATAATGGTCCGTAAGCTATAAAACTATGCCCTACAACCCACCCAACGTCACTTGCTGCCCAAAATGTTTCACCTTCATCTACTCCATAAATATATTTCATAGCGAATTTTAAAGCAGTTGCATAACCACCTGTATCTCTAATAATTCCTTTTGGAGTTCCTGTGGTTCCTGAGGTATATAATATGTAAGAAGGATGTGTGGAATTTACCGAAATCGCTTCGATTGATGGAGACGCTTCGACTAACGTTTGATAATCAACATCGTAGTTTTTCTTCGGAATCTCAACACCTAATTGTCTATCAAAAACTATAACATGTTCTGGCTTTACTTCCGCTTTAGCGATTGCTTGATCTACAAAAGGTTTATAAGGAATAATTTTCTGGATTTCGACTCCGTTTGATGCAGTAATAATTGCTTTTGGCTTACAGTCATTAATTCTAATTGCTAATTCGTGTGGTGCAAAACCACCAAACACAACCGAGTGTATTACTCCTATCCTAACACATGCCAACATAGCGTATAACGCTTGCGGAATCATAGGCATGTAAATAATACACGTATCGCCTTTTTGCAATCCTAAACCTTGTAATCCACCTGCAAGTTTGGACACTTCGTGGTGTAATTGACTAAAAGTAATGTGCTGTTTTACATTAGTTACAGGAGAGTCGTAAATAATAGCATTTTGATCTCCAAATCCTTCTTTGATATGTTTGTCAATACACAAATAACTTAGATTAAGCTCTCCATCCTGAAACCATTGATCATAGTCATATTTATCTTTAGACAATATGTTTTTAGGCGCTTTAAACCAATCCAATTGCGAGGCTTGTTCTTGCCAAAATTGCTCTGGTTGGTCTATACTTTTTCTATAAAATTCTTGATAATACATAGCTAGACTTTTTTAGAATTAAATAAGCCGAACCAATTGGGATTAAGTACTTTTAATTTGACAAGTGCATAGATTATAAGCACAAAACAAAGTCCCAAAACAATTGAGAGCATTGGGCTTGTATAGGTTTGACTTTCAAATTTAAACCTAAGATAAAGCGTAGCGATAATATAAATACTAATTATAATATCTGACGCTAATGGGTTGATGTGAAATTTCATGTCTTTAAACTTTAATTAAACTTAGTTTGTTTGCACACAAAACCAATTTTAAATAAACTTAAAAAACTGTTTTAAGTCACTAGCTCCATAATTTCTGAAACTATTTTTTTTACAGAAAAAGGTTTTGTTAAATACTTATCTGCTCCAAGTTTTAAACCTTTTTCAATATCTGAAGCCTTATTTTTAGCAGTTAAAAACACCACTTTAGTATTCTTTAAACTGTCCGTATTTTTAATATGTGTTAATGTTTGATAACCATCTACATTTGGCATCATAATATCTAACAAAACTACATTAGGAATATGATGTTTTAATATCTCTAAAGCCTCACTTCCATCTCTTGCAATAAACACTTCAAAATCTTGTTTTTTGAAGGTATATTCTAACGACATTACAATATTAGGTTCGTCGTCTACAATTAAAATTTTCTTCTTCATACTTTACGACAACAATTTACTTAAAAGGTATGGTAAAAACAAGCGTTGCGCCATTTTTAACGTCCTTTTTTGCCCAAATTTTTCCGTTATGCTTTTCTACGATTTGTTTTGTGATTGCTAAACCTAATCCGCTACCCTGTGGTTTAATAGTATTTTGGTGTTTTGACTGGTAAAATTTATCAAAAATAAACTTATGGTCTTCTTCTGGAATCCCTTTACCATTATCAGTTACAGAGATTTCTACAGTTTGATTTCCTAGCTTATAATCTATTTCAATAATGCCTGTTTTTTGATTGCAAAATTTGATTGCATTAGATAATAAATTAATTAAAACCTGAAGAATGCGATCCTCGTCATATCTAGTACTAAATGTATGTGGATTATTATTAATTATTTTAACCTCTTTTTTGGCTGCAATCTGAGAGATACTGCTAATAGCTTGGTGGATTGTTTTTTGAATATCGTGATATTGTAAGTCTAAATGTAAACGACCAGTTTCAAGCTTTTCAAAATCTAATATATTATGTATTAACCGTCCTAAACGGTCGGTATCTTGCAAGATGTTTTTTAAAAACTGAGCTTTAATGTCTTTTGGCATATCATCGTCATCATCCATTAATAGTTCGGTTGCAGCTCTAATACCTGTAATTGGAGTTTTAAGCTCATGTGCAACTGTATCTAAAAACTCGTCTTTTTGTTTGTCTTTGCTAATTAATTCTTGATTTGCATCTTTTAATTTTGAAGACAGTTGAGACAATTCGTTAGATTTTTCTAGAAGTACCTTGTTGCTAACAATGTTTTCTTTAGACTCTTCCAAAATCTTCAATACTTCTACTAAGCTAATTTGTTCTTCTTTTACAACGCTGGCAATTAATATTTTAGCTGAAGCCGAACCAATACTTCCTGTTAACAGTTTTTCTGAAAAATTAATTAATCTTGCATCTGCCAATTGGGTGTCTTGAGGCAACTTATATTTTGTGAAGAAAATGTTTAATGCTCGAGTGGCTCTTTTTTCACCTAAAAAACGAATTAATACATTTTTAATATCTGCGACATGTGCTTCACCTTTCCAGACCAAAGCACTATCCTGAAGTGTTGTAAAATTATTACTATCCACAAACATCTCAGCATAATTACGTTCTCTATAATTTCCTTTAGACGTTAATGAAAACACCAAGTAACTCATAATATTAAATGTCATACTCCAGAAAAACGCATGTGCTGGTGGACTTAAAAAATCGATACCAAATAAAGCATTAGGTTTTAAAGCTGAAATACCGAATAAACCTAACTGAGTAAAATCATCCGTACCTGTATACGCTTGTAATGTAAACGGTAAGACTAAAGTATAAATTGCTATAAAAAAACCAAGAAGTATACCTGTAATTGCTGCTTTAGAAGCACCTCTATTCCAATATAATCCTATAAAAAATGAAGGTGCTAACTGTGATATTATTACAAATGAAATTAACCCTATGGAGTACAACGATAATTCTTTTGAAAAAGAAACATAAAAGAAATAAGCCGAAATTATAATGGTAAAAATAGAAATACGACGAATGTTCTTAATGTATTTGGAATTTCGTTCCGGTTGATTTTTAATAAACTTATCTAAAAAACCATAAGGAATAATCAAGTTGTTACTCACCATTGTAGACAATGCCAAGGTTGATACAATAACCATTGATATTACAGCCGAAAAACCACCTAAAAAAACTAGTGTTGCTAGAAAAGAATTTCCGTTTTCTAATGGTATTAACAGTGAGTAATACTCTGCATTTTGAGCATCTCCAAAAGTTAATTTTCCTGCCCAAGCAATAAAAACAACAAACAGATTAAATAACAATAAATACAATGGAAACAGCCAAATCGCTTTTTTAAGATGTTTTTCTCTATTGTTTTCTAAAACTGAAACCTGAAATTGTCTTGGTAATAAAAATATAGCCATAAAGGATAAGCCTATTAAGAAAAACCAATTAAAACCATCTTCTATTCCACTAAGTGTGGTGAGTTGTTTAAAGTTTTCGGTTACTGAAATTTTCTCGTAAATATCTGTTGTTCCATCAAATAGATAAAACGTGACATAAACACCGATTGCTAAAAAGAAGACTAGTTTTAAAACCGACTCAAAAGCTACTGTAGCAATAATACCTTTATGTTTTTCGGAAGCATCCGCATTTTGAGTCCCAAAAAAAGTAGCGAATATTGCTAATAATAAAGCGACGTAAAAAGTAGAATCGTCAATTACTGCGGTTGATACATAACTGGTATCATCAGACATGATTTCAAACGTTTCTGAAACTGCTTTTAACTGTAGTGAAATGTATGGCAAGGTTCCGAATAAGCAAATAATAGTTACTAAAGCACCAAGAAATCGACTATTTCCGTAACGTAAGGATATAAAATCTGCAATAGATGAAATTTTATGTTGTTTAGAAATCCTAATAATCTTTCTAAGCACTACAATCCACAAAGGTGCTGCTATAACAGGTCCTAAATAAATTGGTAAAAAATTGATTCCTGAATTTGCTGCGATACCAACACTTCCGTAATACGTCCATGCCGAACAATAGACTGCTAATGATAACGTATACACATAGGGATTATTAACCCATTTGCTCTGTCGTTTTTTTTCAGCAAGAAAAGCAATGTAAAATAACACTGCTAAATAGATGATAATTATGGCTATTAATGCGTAATTATTCATAGTGACGTTTTAATACGATATATGAAATAACAATAGATACTAACCAAATTGAAAATATTGAAAAATATAAGGTTGGGATTCCAAAAAGGGCACCTTCAAAATTGAAAACTAAAATAAACGGAATATTAAAAATTAAACACAATGCTATTGATAATACCACTAGCTTTTGTTCGTGTCTTTTTTTCATTTGGTTAATTGGTTTTGCTTTCCGCGAAAGCGAAAAATTTATGATGTTACTAATATAAGAAAATCAGCACTACAATTTGTAATGCTGACTTTCTAACTAACTAAATTAAAATTAAGCTCAATATATTTTCGCTTTCGCGGAAAAATACTCAGACAGAACTTAACATTTTAATGATCTTGAGCTTCTCCAGCTCCTGAAGGGATTCTAATACTTTCAACCATATCTTGTACATCTTGAGGTGGTGCAGGTGTTAATCTAGAAACCACTAATGATATTATTACATTTACACACATTGCAATTGTACCAAATCCTTCTGGAGATGTATCAAACCACCAATCTGCACTTGTACCACCACCAAACATATTTAGTTTAAATTTCATCATATAAAATAGCATTAAAACAATACCTACAACCATACCGGAAATGGCACCTTGACTATTCATACGTTTATCAAATATTCCTAAAATAATAGCAGGAAAAAAGGAGGCTGCTGCAAGACCAAATGCCAGCGCGACGACTGCAGCTACAAAGCCTGGCGGATTAATACCAAAGTAACCTGCAATTAAAATAGCTATAAAAATAGCTATTCTAGCCACTTTTAATTCGTCTTTATCAGAAATATCTGGTTTTAATTGCTTTTTAACTAAATCATGAGACACAGATGTAGAAATTACCAGTAATAATCCTGCTGCTGTAGATAATGCTGCTGCCAAACCTCCTGCTGCCACTAAACCAATAACCCAATTAGGCAGGTTTGCAATCTCTGGGTTTGCCAATACCATAATATCTCTATCCACATATAGCTCGTTTGAAGCATCACTTACATTAGCTACTATACGCTCTCCACTTGCGCCTCGTGCATCTGTATATTCTGGTTTTTTACCTGATAAAGCATCTCCAGCAACATATTGAATTTTTCCATCTCCATTTTTATCAGACCATGCTATCAATCCTGTATTCTCCCAATTTTTAAACCATTCTGGGATTTCTTTATATTCTTTATTACTAACCGTTTCTATTAAATTAGTTCTAGAAAACACTGCAATTGCAGGTGCTGTAGTATATAAAATAGCGATTAAAAATAACGCATAACCTGCAGATTTACGTGCATCTTTTACTTTTGGTACTGTGAAAAAACGCACAATTACGTGTGGTAATCCTGCAGTACCTGTCATTAATGCCAATGTAATTGCAAACACATCCCAAGTAGATTTTGTTCCGCTGGTATACTCATTAAAACCTAGTTGTGTGTGTAAAGTGTCTAATTTATCTAATAAAAATGCACCACCTTCTACCTTACTTCCCATACCTATTTGCGGAATAATATTTCCGGTCATTTGCATTGATATAAAAAAGGCAGGCACCATAAAAGCAAATATTAACACACAATATTGTGCGACTTGTGTGTATGTGATACCTTTCATTCCTCCTAATAAAGCAAAGGTTAAAACCACTGCCATACCAATAGCAACTCCAATATTAATATCCACTTGTAAAAACTGAGAAAATACAATACCAACACCTCGCATTTGTCCTGCAACGTAAGTAAATGATACAATTAATGCACAAATTACCGCTACCGTTCTTGCTGTGTTTGAGTAATATCTATCTCCAATAAAATCTGGCACTGTAAACTTACCAAACTTACGCAAATATGGTGCTAATAATAAAGCTAAAAGCACATATCCACCTGTCCAACCCATTAAGTAAACAGAACCATCATAACCTGAAAAGGAAATAATACCAGCCATACTAATAAAAGAGGCTGCACTCATCCAATCGGCTGCTGTTGCCATACCATTTGCTAACGGAGAAACACCTCCACCAGCAACATAAAATTCTTTAGTTGAGCCTGCTCTTGCCCAAATTGCGATTCCAAAATATAAGGCAAAAGTAAGTCCTACTAATAACCATGTCCAAAATTGTACACTCATAATATTATACTTTTAAGTTATTAGTTTAGACTACTCGTCAAAACCGTATTTTTTATCTAGTTTATTCATTAATCTTACATACACGAAAATTAAAATTACGAATACATAAATGGATCCTTGTTGGGCAAACCAAAAGCCTAGTTTAAAGCCTCCTAGTCTAAATTGGTCTAATTCTTCTCTAAATAAAATGCCACATCCAAAGGACACTACAAACCATATGACAAGCAATATTGCTAAGTATTTAATGTTTTCTTTCCAGTACGCTGACGCGTGTTTTTGTTTATCACTCATAGTTGTTAGTTTTTATAGATAAATCATTGCTTGAAGCGAAATAGTATTTGCATCTAATGCTCCAAATTCTTGATTTGTATATTCTAAAGTTAATTTTGAATTATGTCCACTCATATACGCATTTACACCAATACCTAAAGTAGATCTATCATCACTTACAGCATCATAACTATGTGTACCGTAACTTACATAAGGTTGAAACCTTGTTTTTGCAACATCACCTTTAAATACATAACCAACATGACCGTAAATCATGCTTCCTGTACCATAAGCACTGTATAAATAATCTTTACCATAATCACTGTTTTGATATACTGCATAAGCAGTAATTGCGCTTCCGTTATCACCAAGAGGCGCATCATAAAAAGCATCTACTGCAAAGATGGAAACATCCTCACCTTCTAAGTTTGGTGTTAATGCTGTACCTGTGTCTATTACAGAGCCTTTAGGATGTAAAAAGAAACCAGCTCCTACATTAAAAATCTTTTTTCCGCCTAAATAACTTCCCACTTTATAAGGCAGAAAATTAGACTCTTGATCTAAAAAATTATAATCAAAATAACCTGCATATGTTTTACCTGCATCTTTAGAACCTAAAGTAGCACGACCATTATAAACTGCTTCGCCACCTGCAACAGCAGTACGCGCATCTAACGATGATACAGAAGCATCATTAATAGCAACGCGATATTGAAGTTTATCAAATTTACCTTTTGCAAAAACACCCAAATGACGTGCAAATTGATCTGACAAGCCAATAGTTGCCCATGATTGTCGGTTGTTATCCAAGGTCATCATGTTAAGCGTGCTTTGATTATTTAATCTAGAAATCCCATTAAAATAGTGTAAACCTCCACCAACTGTATGGTCTTTGCCTAAATTGTATTGTGCCCAAACATCATGAAAAAAGAGTTGAGAACCATCTCCTTTTCCAGTAGGACTTAATGTAGAACTTGTTAAACTGTTTAATCCGAAGTGTGTTACGATTAAAAAGTCTTTATTAATTTGTGCAAACATTAAAATACGAGCACGACGCAAATTAAAATTTAATTTACTGTTCTCGTTTCCGTTAGCATCAAAAGTGTCATCTGTGTTATAATTAGCTTGGACTTGCGCCCAAGAAATAAGCCGAAGATATTTAGAACCATCTTCGTTAAACTTAAACTTAAGACCTCCATCGTAATCGGGAGAGCCTTGAGCTGTCATTAATTGAAAGGACATTAAAAAGAGTCCTACCAATAATACGGTTGTTTTTTTCATTGTTTTAAGGATTAATTAGTAGTTAATTGGTTTTGTGTGCACTACTAAGCTCTTAAAAACAATGTGTTAACAAAAAATTAATATATTTTTTTGTTAATTTATTATACTAATCTTTAAAGCGTTCCCATTTAATCAACATGAATTTATCTCCTAACTCAGTAACTACAACGCCTGCACCTTTTATATTTTTTGAATCACTAAAATAAATAGCTAACTCTGATGCGTTTAAAATCTTATATGTTGGGTGGTAATTGGAATTGTATGGGCGTTTTATGTTGTACTTTTTTACCCAATTCATGATGCTTACATGAGAAATTCCTAAAATGCGTTCAATTTCCCGATAGGTTAAGCCTTCTAAGTATAACTGTAACGATTTATTAACGTAGTAGTCGTCTATCTTCTTACCTATTTTATTAACAGAGAAGAAATAGTTACATTTTTTGCACTTATAACGTTGCCTATCATTAACAATTCCGCTTTTAATGTAATGGTCTGATCCACAATTTGGGCACAAATCTACTGTCATATATATTAATTTAGCATAAATATATCAATTTAGCAATATAATATACACGCATTCGTTAATTATTTAAATATTACCCATAAAAAAAGCTTTAAAATAGCGAATAACACTAATTTTTAAAGCTTAAAATATTAAAATGATAATAGAACTAATTTACAGTATTACTTATTAAAAAACGCGTCTTCAGTTTTAGTTAATAATCTTGAATGAATTAAAAATCGTAAACCTAACGGAATCTCCAAAGAGAAACTAGCTCCTCGACCTTCTGTTATATCCACCGTTAAATGCGTGTGTTTCCAATATTCAAATTGGTCTTGATTCATATAAAAATTAACACCATTTAAAGTTCCTAAAAGGATATCGCTTTCATCTAAATACAAATCGCCTTTTTCGAATAACATAGGTGCAGAACCATCACAACAGCCTCCACTTTGATGAAAAATTAAATCACCATGTTTTGTTTTCAATTGTTCTAATACTTTTGCTGCCTCTTCTGTGATTACTACTCTTTCCATAATTTAAAGTTATTAAAAAAGGCTGAATTATAATATAAATCAGCCTTTATGCTATTAATTTATTTCTACTAAAAGAAACCTAATTTGTTTTTATCGTAAGAGATTAACATATTTTTAGTTTGACGATAGTAATTAAGCATCATCACATGGTTTTCTCTACCAAATCCAGATTTTTTATAACCTCCAAATGGTGCATGTGCTGGGTAGGCGTGGTAACAATTTACCCAAACACGACCAGCTTTAATCGCTCTTGGTATTTGGTATAATTGGTGTGCATCTCTAGTCCACACTCCTGCTCCCAGCCCATAAAGTGTATCGTTAGCAATTTCTATTGCTTCTGCTTCATCTTTAAATTTTGTAACGCAAGCTACAGGACCAAAAATTTCTTCTTGAAAAACTCTCATTTTATTATGTCCTTCTAAAATAGTTGGCTGAATATAAAATCCATTTGCTAAATCTCCTTCTAATTTTTTGGCGTCACCTCCTGTTAATACTTTTGCTCCTTCGTCTTTACCAATTTTAAAATAAGATTGTATTTTTTGGTATTGATCATTAGATGCTTGTGCACCAACCATTGTGTTAACATCGTAAGGATTGTCTTGTACAATAGCATTTGTGCGCTCAATAACACGCTCCATAAACGCATCATAAATATCTTCTTGTACTAAAATTCTGGAAGGACAAGTACAAACTTCACCTTGATTAAAGGCAAACAAAACTGCACCTTCAATAGCTTTGTCTAAATACGCATCGTCTGCGTCCATTACAGAATTAAAAAATACATTTGGTGATTTACCACCTAACTCCATTGTTACAGGGTTTAAGTTTTTGGATGCGTATTGCATAATTAATTGACCTGTTGTGGTTTCTCCTGTAAAGGCAACTTTATCTACTTTAGGACTTGATGCTAAAGGTTTACCTGCTTCTGGTCCAAAACCATGTACAATATTTACAACTCCCGGAGGAAATACATCTGCAATTTTCTCCATTAATAAAGTTGCAGAAGATGGTGTTTGTTCGGCTGGTTTTAAAACCACACAATTACCAGTCACTAAAGCTGGAGGTAATTTCCAAGACAACATTAATAATGGAAAGTTCCATGGTATAATTTGTCCAACCACACCTAATGGTTCTTTAATATTCATGGATAGTGTGTGTTGGTCTAACTCGGTTGCACTTCCTTCTTCCGATCTAATACAAGCTGCAAAATAACGCCAATGATCTACTGCTAATGGGACATCTGCATTCAACGTTTCTCTTATTGGTTTTCCATTATCACAAGTTTCAACTAAAGCAAATTCTTCTAAATTAGCTTCAATAATATCTGCTACTTTGTTTAATAAATTAGACCTTTCTGTTGCTGAGGTATTTCCCCAAGCTTCCTTTGCTGCATTGGCTGCATCTAAAGCCATTTCGACATCTTCTTTTTGAGATCTTGGATATTTAGCAATTAAACTATTATCTATTGGAGATGTATTTTCAAAATATTGCCCACCTAACGGATCTACAAATTTTCCGTTTATAAAATTGCCATATTTCTCTTTAAATTCAGGTTTAGAATAACTCATATAATTTCATGTTAAATTAGTAAATAGATAATTTATTAGTTTAAAAAATAGATTATCTTTAGTTTTGATAAAGTTATTTTATCATATTCTAATTTAATTGAACAGAATTATCATAATCTTGAACATATCTATTATTAACAAATTTATGTTCAAATTTTATTGTAGTATTGATTATGCAGTCCTTATTAAACAATCATAAAAGCAACAGAAAACTGACCACCTTAGTGGAAAACAGAACAACGTATAATGCAGATTATGCCGAGCTTAATATTTTTGAAACTCACGCTTTCGCGGAAAAAGTCTCGTTGACGTTTAACTTCCCGATTATTGCAAGTATGCTAACTGGACAGAAAATTATGCATTTAGATGGTTTTGAAGCTTTTGATTTTTTTCCAGGTGAATCTGTAGTGATGCCAACCAATAAAGAAATGGTAATTGATTTTCCGATTGCCACAAAAGAACAACCAACACAATGTTTAGCCTTAGGTATTGATGCTTTTAAAATTAATGAGGTTGTAGAAAAATTTAACCAACAAGTGGCTATTGAAAATGAAAATAATAGTTGGGATTTAAATGAAACCACTTCGCATTTAATAAACAATACGGATGTTAATCATTTAATTGAAAGACTAACCTACACGTTTACTAACAACAACAAATCTAAAGATGTTTTATTAGATTTAATGATACAAGAATTGATTGTTAGGCTACTTCAAACTAAAGCAAAATCTTTAATTATAAATGATCCTAATCAGATTTTTAACGATACTAGAATTGGAACGGTTATTAAATTTATTAAAGATAATTTAACCAATAAAGATATCAGCGTAGACTTATTGGCAAAAAAAGCATACATGAGTACGTCTCACTTCCATAAACAGTTTAAAAACACCTTAGGCATCTCTCCTATTGATTATATAAATTCAGAAAAAATTAAATTTTCTAAAAAACTGATTAAAGAATCTAAAGATTTTAGAATGTCCGAAATTGCATTTAAATCTGGATTTAATAACACCAGTTATTTTAACCGACAGTTTAAAAAAATGGAACTAATGACGCCACAGCAATTTAAGGCTTCAGTAAATAAAATCTAAATGTTTAAGTATATAAAAACCTAGGATGTATTGAATACTATCCTAAGTGAATTTTTAATTTCATAGTTCGTATTAATTAATAAAATATGAGTATATAAATTCTCTACTTTAATAAATAACTAGATTTTGTTTTAGTTTTGGATATTGTAAGAATTTAATTTTTTTATCATCACTGGTGTAGATGAACTAGTATAAACACAAGTTTGTTGTACCAACCCTACCCCTTCGGAATAATGAATTTTACTAACACCATCAAGTGTAGTACCATCTTCAGTTACAATATAATTTTGCATCTCAATACAATTAAAACTTCCTGTGTTAGAGTTAATTATTACTGGTTCCTCAATTGTTTTTCTGTATAAATTTAAGGACGTATTATCACTATTAACCAAATGCTCTGAAAATTCGTTATTAACAAAAAGAACATCGTTATTATCATTAATTAAAGTTCCGTCTACTTCTCGTAAATAGTCAATTTCTTCACCATTTTGAAGATAAAATAAATTAAAACCATCTACTCCACTTGTAGTTGTTTTAATCTTAAAGTATTGCTGTCCAGAAACCTCTTCTGTATCCTCTATGATAACATTTTGGACAATTAAAGTTTCATCGTAATCTTCTGTATCTGAGTTATACTTATAAAATTTATATGTATAAGAATTACCTACTGTTAGTCCGTAAAAATTAAGTTCTAGATTATTCTCTTGAACATCATCTGATGTAGAACAAGAAAAAATAAGTGTAAAAAAGCATGTACATAAGAGCAAACGTTTCATAAAATTTAGTTTTGGTTAAAGTTAGAAAGTAGTTTTGCTTTATATGCGTATTAATCTTGTGGTTATAAAAGTTAAAACGTAATTTATATTTATTTATTTTAATTTGTAATCTAAATCTCTTTCATCCTTTTAAAATATGCTTTTGCTTCTTTTAAAACTTTAGGAGCCAATATTAAAGTTGCTGTCATAGTTGGAATTGCCATTAAAGCAAAAACACCATCAATCAAATTAATCATTAGCGCAAGTGATGTTGTTGCTCCGAGAATTATACTTAAAATGTAAAAATAGTTGTAATAATGTTTGTGTTTATCTCCTATTAAAAACGACAGACATTTTCCGCCATAATATGCATAAGAAAACAATGATGACACACTAAATATTACAATACAAAGCAATAGTAAATAGCGTCCAAAAGTTGGCATTGCTGCTCCAAAAGCATTAGCTGTTAGGCTAACACCATTAGCTTCTGTAGTTTGCCAAACACCTGTTACTAAAATTGCCAAAGCAGTAAGCGTACAAACTATTAAAGTATCTATTGCTGGTCCTAACATAGCAACCAAACCTTCACGAATAGGCTCGTTGGTTTTTGCAGCTCCATGTGCTAAAGGTGCTGTACCTATACCAGCTTCGTTTGAAAATGCGCCACGTCGGATTCCTAAAACTATCAATCCTCCTAAAAGACCTCCTAAAAAAGCGTCTCCTTTATAATTTTCTGCTGCAAAAGCATCTGTAAATATTAATTTAAAATAAGTTGGCACGACTTCCGCATTAGCGAACAAAATAATAAGTATCAACACAAAATATAACAACACCATACTTGGTACTAATTTGGATGCAACTTTACTTATTCGGTTTAAACCGCCTAAAATTACGATAGATGTTATGATTACTAAAGCCAAACCAATAATTAAATTAGAGGTAAAATCTACTGTAATTCCATTGGGTTTTAATACAATATCATTTATTGCTTGCGTTAATTGGTTAACGTTAAATACTGGTAATGCTCCAATTAAACCACAAAAACTAAATAAAATTGCTAATGGCTTCCAGTGTTTACCAAGACCTTCCATTATAAAATACATTGGACCACCTTGTGTATTACCTGCACTGTCTTTACCTCTGTACATTATGGCTAAACTAGAGGTGAAAAATTTGGTAGACATACCTACAACTGCACTAATCCACATCCAAAATACTGCTCCTGGTCCTCCAATTGAGATGGCTACTGCAACGCCTGCAATATTTCCCATACCAATGGTAGATGACAATGCTGTGGTTAAGGCTTGAAAATGTGTGATTTCGCCTTCGTCATCCTGATTATCATACTTACCACGTAATATTTGAATGGCATGACCTAAATATCTAAACGGTAAAAACTTAGATAAAATTAGCAGGTATAATCCACCTCCAATTAATAAAATTAGTAGTGGTAAACCCCAAACAAAAGAGGCAAAATCTGCTATAAAGTCATTTATTTTATCATACATATAACTACAAAGTTTTAGACTTTAAATATAACTATTATCTTTACAACCCTAACAAAAATACCATTTGAAACCAACCAGACTTTTTTTTCTTGATGCTGTCAGAGCTTTTGCTATACTAATGATGTTACAAGGTCATTTTATAGACTCGCTTTTAAACCCAATTTATCGGGACACTTCCAATACTATTTATAATATTTGGGCTTATTTTAGAGGGATTACAGCTCCAACCTTTTTTACCATTACAGGTTTAGTATTTGTATTTTTATTATTAAAAGCTAAAGAAAAAGGTACAGAACAAGAGCGAATTAAAAAAGGAATAAATCGAGGCTTACTGCTAATTGTACTAGGTTATGCCTTGCGCTTTTCGTTTATTAGTCTAATGTATGGGCAAGTTAACATGAATTTTTTACAAGTAGATGTCTTACAATGCATAGGTTTATCCTTATTAATTTTAATTTTTTTATTTAAAATAAGTTTTAAAAATGAATGGGTTTTAGCCGCATTATTTTTAATAATAGGCTTTAGTATTTTTGTATCAGAGCCATTATACCGAACCTTAAAAATTGAAAACGCTCCAATATTATTCTCTAATTACTTGAGCATACAACATGGATCGGTATTTACTATAATCCCATGGTTTGGCTACGTTGCTTTTGGTGGTTTTATTGCTGTACTATTTGCTAAATTTGGACATAAAAACAACTACAAACCTATTAAAATTGCTGCCTTTTTAATTATTGGTGTGTTTATGATTTATTATTCTAGTCCAACTTTAAAACTACTAGATAACCTATTTAATTTACCTTTATTTACCAGAAGTGCTAACTATAATTATTTGTTTAGTAGACTTGGAAATGTATTAGTAATCTTTGGGATATTTTACACTTTTGAAACTTATCTTAAACAAGCTATAATTACTAAAATTGGACAGAAAACGTTGTCTATTTATGTGATTCATTTTATGATTATTTACGGTAGTTTTACAGGTTTAAGCTTAAAACACTTTTTTTATAAAAGTTTAAATCCAACCCAAGCTATCCTTGGAGCTATTGTTTTTATGGTGGTTGTGTGCTTTATTTCTTTTTATTATGTGCAAACTAATACCTATTTGTATAATAAGATTCGTAAGCTTTATTTAAAGCTTAAAAACTAAAAAAATGTTAAAAGCTTTTTTATTACTAACCAATCGTTTAGTTTTGTCCTGTAATTAGAAGTTACCGTTTACACGGAAATTAAAAATGGCAAGAACAAAACAATATAACGAAACTGAAGTAGTCGAAAAAGCAATGCATCTTTTTTGGAAAAATGGCTATGAAACTACTTCTATGCAAATGCTTGAGAAAGAAATGGGCATCAACAAGTTTTCAATATATTCTAGTTTTGGTAATAAACATGGTTTGTTTCTAGAAAGTTTAAAGCTATACCGTTCTAATGTCAGTCAGGTTTTGGATAAACTTAAAAAAGGAACACAAGGCGTTGAAGATATTAAACAATTTTTTTACCATTCTGTAAGTTCTAGTTTTAAAAGCGACAACATTAAAGGTTGTTTTGTGACTAATACTTATAATGAGTTTTCTGAAAAAGAAGATGAATGCATTCAAAAGCAAATGAATAGTTTTATGGATAGCTTAAAATCCATAATTATTCAAAAACTTAAATTGGATACTTCAAAAAACGAAGAAACTATAGCAAAACAAGCTAACTATTTATTATTAGCTAAACACGGGTTAGCAGCAGCATCTAGAGTTAACACAAAAGAAGAAATTGAGGATTATATAGAAATGGTCTTCAAAAATTTATAAACATTTTTTTTACACAATAACTAAACGAACGTTTAGAAAAGATTAACAGAATATTAAAATAAAAACAAAAATTTATGACAACTTTAAAAATTCACAACATCGAAACTGCTCCAGAAGGTAGCAAAGCTTTATTAGAAAACTCTCAAAAAGCATACGGAATGATTCCTGGTTTACATGGTGTTTTAGCAGCTTCTCCTGAATTATTAAAAGCATACCAAGAGTTACACCAATTATTTACAGAAACATCTTTTAATAACGACGAGCTTACTGTGGTATGGCAAACCATTAACGTAGAACATGCTTGTCATTACTGTGTGCCAGCACATACAGGTATTGCTAAAATGATGAAAGTTGATGATGCAATTATTGACGCTTTACGTAATGAAACGCCTCTTGCAGATGCAAAATTAGAAGCACTACGTACTCTAACATTATCTATAACACGTAATCGTGGAAATGTGTCGCAAGCAGATTTAGAAGCTTTTTACGCAGCTGGATATGGTGAGCAACAAGTATTAGAAATAATTTTAGGATTATCTCAAAAAGTAATTAGTAATTACACAAACCACATTGCAAATACACCTGTTGATGAGGCTTTTCAAAAATTTGCTTGGTCAAAAAAATAATCTAGTTTTAAAATTAAAAAACTATAGGTTGATTAATAACTGTAAACCTTCCTCCTTTTTTGAGGAAGGTTTATTAATTTTATAAAAAATAGAATATGATAAAAGTATCCGTAATGTATCCAAACAGTAAAGATGTACAGTTTGATGCAGACTATTATAAAAACACGCACTTACCAATGGTGTCAAAATTAGTTGGTAGCGCTTTAAAAGATTTAGAATTAGACTTAGGCATAGCTAGCAGAGTTCCTGGAGAACTTGCGCCTTACGTAGCTATTGCGCATTTAAAGTTTGACAGTGTGAAGGCTTTTCAAGAGTCCTTTGGACCTCATGCAGAAACTTTTGCTGCAGATGTAAAAAATTATACTAATATTCAGGCTGAACTTCAAATTAGTGAAATAATAACATTTTAATTATGGCAAATAAATTAAAAATAGATATCGTATCTGACGTTGTATGTCCTTGGTGTACCATTGGATACAAGCGTTTAGAAAAAGCAATAAAAGAACTTGGTGTTGAAGATCAATTAGAAATTGAATGGCAGCCATTTGAATTAAATCCAAATATGCCAGCCGAAGGTCAAAATGTTATTGAACATATAGCCGAAAAGTATGGTTCTACATTAGACCAACAAAGAGAATCGCAACAAATGATGACTGATGCTGGTGAAGAACTAGGGTTTAAATTCGATTATTTTGATGAGATGCGAATGGCTAACACCTTTGATGCTCATGTTTTATTAGAATATGCTAAAGACTTCGGAAAGCAAACCGAATTAAAAATGACTTTAACTAAAGCCTTTTTTAGCGATAGAAAAGATGTATCTAAAAGAGATGTTTTAAAAGAAGCCCTTTTAGAAGTTGGTTTAAATGCAGATGAAGCTTTAGCTAAATTAGATAGCGATGAAGCAAAATTGGAAGTAAGAAACAAACAAAACTATTGGAAAAACATGGGTGTAAATTCTGTGCCAACTATTGTTTTTAATCGTAAAAGTGCAGTAACAGGAGCACAACCTGTAGATACTTTTAAACAAGTATTAACGGAGTTAATTGCTGAACAACAAGCGGTTTAATTTTATAATTTTTCAAAAGAAACATATGAGTTCAAATAATAAAGGTGACTTAGATGTATTGTTAGATGAAGTCCGTCAAGCAAGTGCATCTAAATTTACAGACGAAAAGAAAAAAATATATGCAGATGGAATTTCTAGTGTAGCAAACTCTGGAGTATTAGATTCTGCTTTAAAAGTTGGAGACAAAGCGCATAATTTCACTTTAAAAAATGCCTTAAACGAATCGGTTACTTTATACAACGAATTAAAAAACGGACCAGTAGTTTTAACATGGTACAGAGGTGGTTGGTGTCCATATTGCAATATTACTTTGCACGCTTTACAAGAAAAATTACCTGAATTTAAAAAAGAAGGTGCTACACTTTTGGCTTTGACTCCAGAATTGCCAGATAATTCTTTAAGTACTTCAGAAAAAAACAATCTTGAATTTACCGTTTTAAGTGATTTAGAAAACACTATTGGAAAAGCATATGGTGTGGTTTACACGCTAACAGATGATGTTGCTACTATTTATAACGCTGGTTTTGGACTAAACAAAGTTAATGGAGATATTAGTAATACCTTACCTTTAGCTGCAACTTATGTTATAGATACCAACGGAATAATTACTTATGCCTTTTTAGACGCAGATTATACACAGCGTGCAGAACCATCGGAAATATTATCAGCTGTAAAACAATTGAAATAAAAAACGACACTAATGACAACTAAACCTAAAGTATTATTCTTTGATGTAAACGAAACACTTTTAGATCTAACCGTAATGAAAAAACAGGTTGGAGATGCTTTAGGCGGTAAATCCGATTTATTGTCTTTATGGTTTACTACAATGTTACAGTATTCATTAGTGGTATCTGCAAGTGGACAATATAAACCGTTTGGACACATTGGTGCTGCTGCTTTACAAATGGTTGCAGCCAATAATAACATTGTAATTTCTGAAGAGGAAACTAGAGATATTGTTGTAAAATCGATGCAAAATTTACCGCCTCATCCGGAAGTAAAAGACGCTTTAAACACGTTAAAAACTGAAGGTTTTACTCTTGTAGCTTTAACCAATTCTAACGATGAAAGCCTTAAAATTAAAATTGAAAATGCTGGTTTGACCCAATATTTTGATGATTTGTTAAGTATTGAATCGGTTGGAAAATTTAAACCTTTTAATGATGTTTATATTTGGGCTTCAAATAAAATGAACATAAAACCAGAAGACTGTATGCTTATTGCTGCGCATGGTTGGGATGTTGCTGGTGCACTTTGGGCTGGTTGGCGTGCTGCTTTTGTTGGTAGGCCAGGACAACAGACATTTCCGTTAGCACCAAAAACGGAGATTAATGAAAGTGATTTACAAAAAGTAGCAGATATTTTGGTGACTTATAAGTAGTGATTTTTAAAACCAACTATAAATTAACATTTTGAACGTAGATTTTACAACTATTGAATACTTAAAACACGGAAATAAGAAACAGAAAATTGCGTATTTAGACTTAAAAAAACATAATGTTTTAGACAAGTTATTACCTTTTAATCCCATTTTAACAGGCACTATACCAATTGATATAGATATACCTAATAGTGATTTAGATATTATTTGCGAGTGTAAAAACCATGATACCTTTCCTTTATTTTTAAAACAGCAATTTTCAGGATATCAAGACTTTAAAGTCTACCAAACCATACAAAATACAATACCGTCAACCATTGCTACTTTTAAAACTGATCAGTTTTTATATGAAATTTTTGGTCAAGCTATTCCTTCAAAACAACAAAATGCATACAGACATATGCTTATTGAAAATGAAATTTTAAAACAAAAAGGACTTCAGTTTAAAAAAGATATCATTTCGTTAAAATTAATAGGTTTTAAAACCGAACCTGCTTTTGCTAAACTACTTGGTTTAAAAGGCAATCCATACTTAGCTTTACTAGCGTTGGAAGATAAGTATCTTAAAAATTAATTCAACTATTTTATAAATAAAAGAGCTTGCAATTGCAAGCTCTTTTATTATTTCAAAAATAAATTATATTTTATTTTAAATATGCTAAAACATTAGCTTCAATACGTTCTTGAATGTTTGACACATCTGCTTTTACAAATGGTTCTCCCATAATATTCTCGTATAATTCAATATAACGTTCTGATACGGTTTCAATATAGTCGTCAGACATAACTGGTACAGTTTGTCCCTCTAAACCTTGAAAATTATTAGCAATTAACCACTGTCTTACAAACTCTTTAGACAATTGTTTTTGTGCTTCGTTATTATCTTGACGGTCTTGATAGCCTTCAGCATAAAAATATCGCGAAGAATCTGGTGTATGGATTTCATCAATTAAAACAATTTTCCCATCCTTAGTTTTACCAAATTCATATTTAGTATCCACCAAAATTAAGCCACGTGAAGCAGCTATTTCTGTCCCTCTTTTAAATAATTTACGCGTATAGTCTTCTAAAACAATGTAGTCTGCTTCGCTAACTATTCCTTTTTTAAGGATGTCTTCTCTTGAGATATCTTCGTCATGATCACCCATTTCTGCTTTAGTTGCAGGCGTAATAATAGGCTCCGGAAACTTATCGTTTTCCTTCATTCCTTCTGGCATTACAACACCACAAAGCATGCGTTTTCCAGCTTTATACTCACGCGCTGCATGACCAGACATGTAACCACGTATAACCATTTCTACTTTAAAAGGCTCGCATAAATGTCCAACCGCAACGTTTGGATCTGGAGTTGCTGTTAACCAATTTGGCACAACATCTTCGGTAGCTTTCATCATGCTAGTGGCAATCTGATTAAGGATTTGTCCTTTATATGGGATTCCTTTTGGCATAACCACATCAAAAGCGCTTAAACGGTCTGTTGCAATCATTACCAATTCTTCATCATTAATATTGTAAACTGCTCTTACTTTTCCTTTGTATAGACTTTTTTGATTAGGAAATTTAAAATTAGTGTCTATAATAGTATTACTCATTAGTTGTATTGTTGTTGTTGTTGTTGTAATATAAATTTACTCTCTGTTTTCAATGTTTTTATAAGCTTCGATAATTTTTTTGACTAGTTTATGTCTAACAACATCCTTGTCATCCAGAAAAATCATTCCTACACCTTCTACTCCTTTTAAAATAAGTAAAGCTTCTTTTAAACCAGAAATAGTACGACGAGGCAAATCAATTTGACCTGGATCACCTGTTAATAAAAATTTAGCGCTTTTACCCATTCTGGTTAAAAACATCTTCATTTGTGCATGCGTTGTATTTTGACCTTCATCTAAAATAACAAAAGCATGATCTAATGTACGACCACGCATAAATGCTAAAGGTGCAATTTGTATGGTACCATTTTCAATATACTGTGCTAATTTTTCCGCAGGAATCATATCTCTTAATGCGTCATATAATGGTTGCATATAAGGATCTAATTTTTCTTTTAAATCTCCAGGTAAAAAACCTAGATTTTCACCTGCTTCCACTGCTGGACGTGTCAAAATAATACGTTTTACCTCTTTATTTTTTAATGCTTTAACTGCTAATGCTACTCCTGTATACGTTTTACCTGTTCCTGCTGGTCCAATAGCAAATACCATATCGTTTTTACGCATTAGCTCGACCATTTTACGTTGGTTAGCAGTAATAGCCTTAATAGGTTTACCATTGGCACCATGTACTAAGACTTCGCCACTTTTTTCAGAAGTGCTGTAATCATCACTACTTTGGCTAGTTAAAACACGCTCGATTACGTTTTCGTCTAATTTATTGTATTTAGAAAAATGCTTTAATAGCATGGTCATTCTACGATCAAACTCATCCAATAATTCTTCGTCTCCAAAAGCCTTAATGGTATTTCCTCTAGCTACAATCTTGAGTTTTGGAAAGTATTTTTTTAGTAGCGTAATATTCTCATTTCCGGTTCCAAAAAACTCTTTTGGAGAGATCTCCTGTAGTTCAATAATTATTTCGTTCAAAAGCGCTGATTTATTAAATTAATCTGTACAATTTTATTAGTTTTGTGTATCTAACAAATTTACACATTTTTTGTGTGTTCTAGGTTAAAAAAATATCAACAATAATTCATGCCAATTATAACGCTTACCACAGATTTTGGAGAGAAAGATCACTTTGCTGGCGCAATAAAAGGCGCTATTTACAGCGAATTGCCAGAAGTTAAAATTGTTGATATCTCTCATAGTATCTCTCCTTTTAATATTGCTGAGGCAGCCTATATTATACAAAATGCCTATAGTAGTTTTCCTAAAGGTACAATCCATGTCATTGGTATAGACTCCGAAATTAATCCAGAAAACAAGCATATTGCTGTAGAGCTGGACGAACATTATTTTATCTGTGCCAATAACGGAATTATGAGCATGATAGCTAATGAGATTGCACATTCTAAATTAGTAGAAATTAATATACATGATAAAATAGAAACCAGTTTTCCTGTTTTAGATGTCTTTGTAAAAGTAGCATGCCACATAGCACGTGGTGGAACATTAGAAGTTATAGGCAAAGCTATTGATAAAATAAAACCAATTAAAAATCTAGTGCCTTACGTTAATGAGGAGCAAACGCAAATAATTGGCAGCATAATCTACATTGACAATTATGGTAATGTCGTTACTAATATTAGAAAAAACTTTTTTGAAACGCTTCAAAAAGGACGTTCTTACGAAGTGTCTGCAAGAAATTATAAGTTCAAAAAAATACAATCCAAATATAGCGATATTGTTAACTTTGACACACCAGAAGATAAACGTAATGACGAAGGACGTGGTTTAGTCGTCTTTAACAGTTCCAACTATCTAGAAATAGCCATATATAAAAGTAATAACCAAACGGTTGGTAGTGCAAGTAGCCTAATGGGATTAGGACTGCGAGATACAGTAACCATTAATTTTTTTAAATAAATAAAAGTATCGCTTTCGCGGAAACACATTAAAACCCAAACCATGTTTGTAAGAATTGTTAAATTAAGTTTTGCCGAAGAAAATATAGCCATCTTTTTAGCTAATTTTGAAACCGTAAAATTTAAAATAAGAAACTTTAAAGGCAACCAATTGTTAGAATTGTATCAGGACAAAACCAATCCCAATATATTTTTTACTTACAGTTATTGGGATAATGAAAGTGATTTAGAAAACTATCGCAATTCAGACCTTTTTAAAGGCGTTTGGGCTAAAACTAAACCACTGTTTAATGCAAAACCAGAAGCTTGGAGTGTTGACAAATTAGTTTCGTTAAAATAAATTATAAATAACATTAATAAATAAAGCATGCTAGCCATACTTAAAAAAGAAATAAACTCATTTTTTGCTTCGCCAATAGGCTACTTAGTTATTGCTATATTTTTATTATTAAACGGTCTTTTTTTATGGGTATTTAAAGGCGAGTTTAATATCCTTGATAACGGATTTGCAGATCTGTCAACGTTTTTTTTATTGGCACCATGGATTTTAATATTCTTAATTCCAGCGGTTACCATGCGTAGTTTTAGCGACGAGAAAAAACAAGGCACTTTAGAGCTACTTTTAACTAAACCAATAACCACATTACAATTAGTATTAGGTAAATATTTTGGAGCCTTATTATTAATAATAATAGCGCTAATACCAACAGTATTATACGTTTATACCGTTTATCAATTAGGTAACCCATTAGGTAATTTAGATTTTGGAAGCACATTAGGATCCTATTTTGGCTTACTATTTTTAGTAGCAGCCTATACTGCAATTGGTATTTTTGCATCAACCATATCAGACAATCAAATAGTTGCTTTTATAATTGCTGTGTTTTTATGTCTATTTTTTTATATTGGTTTTGAAGGCATTGCAGATGTAATATCTAGTAATACTGTGGAGCAATTGGGTATGAATGCACATTATAAAAGTATGAGTCGTGGTGTTCTGGATACTAGAGACTTAATGTACTTTTTAAGTATTACTATTTTGTTTATTGCGCTAACCAAATTCAATATTAAAAAACAATAGTATGGTAATTACACCCATTTTAATAATATCGTTTATAGTTGTATTTATCTTAGCATGGCTATTTATAAAAACCATTGGAGACAATAAATGGATAAGCTTATTACTTACAGTAATAGCAACACCTCTACTCTATTTTTACTTATTTTATCCAATAGTTAATATCTTTTCTAGTTACCATCACCAAAAACATTTTGATGCTGATAATTGGGCTGAATACCCAGAACTTAGGTTTGAAATGATGGATCAATTAAATGATAATAACCAATTAATTGGCAAAACTAAAGCTGAAATTAAAACAGATTTTGGTACAGCAGAATGGTATGGTTGGGATGATAGTATTAAAGCCAACTCTAAAGATCAATGGAATTATAATATGGGCTTTAAACCTGGTGCTTTTACTAAAGACCAAGAATGTATTGAACTTCAATTTAAAAACGATACTGTTGTTGCAGTAAAAACCTATCAACTTGAGAAAAAATTTGAATAAGTCTATCAAAAATATCGCATTTGTAGTTATTGGGTTAATTGTAATTAATGTAATAGCCAATACTTTTTATAAACGTTTTGATTTAACGACAGATCAACGCTACACTTTAAATCCTTCGGTTTTAACCATATTAGAAAAGGTAGAATCTCCTATTTTGGTTGATGTATTTTTAGAAGGTGATGATTTTCCTTCAGAATTTAGAAAATTACAATCTGAAACCAGACAATTATTAGAAGAGTTAGTGGCTTATAATAATAACATTAGTTTCAATTTTATAAATCCAATAGAGGACGAAGCTACTAGAGATCAAAATATCCAGCAATTAAATGCAAGAGGGTTAACACCAATGCAATTAAACGTTCAAGAAAACGGAAAAACTAGTCAAGCTGTTATTTTTCCATGGGCTTTGGCAAGTTATAATGATCAAACGGTAAAAATCCCGTTAGTAAAAAACACCCTTGGAGCGACTCAACAACAATTAGTTAATAACTCTGTACAACAATTAGAATATGCTTTTGCAGATGGTATTAGCAAATTAGTTAATCCTAAACGACGTAAAATAGCAGTTTTAAAAGGTAATGGACAGCTAGAAAACAAATACATTGCAGACTATATTAAAAGTATAAGAGACTATTATTTTATTGCTCCATTTACATTAGATAGCGTTACTAATTACGCAGAAAGTACTCTAAAAAAATTACAGGAATACGATTTAATTATTTCAGCTAAGCCAACAGAAGCATTTTCAGAAAAAGAAAAATTTGTTTTAGATCAGTATACCATGAATGGTGGTAAAAGCCTATGGTTACTAGAGCAAGTCGCAATGGATAAAGATAGTCTTTATAACGATTATGGTAAAAATATTGCTATCCCTTTAGATTTAAATTTAACCGATTTTTTCTTTAAATATGGTATACGTATTAATCCACTTATAGTAAGCTCTATGTACTCTGCTCCTATAACTTTAGCGTCAGGAGAAGGTAGTGATAGTCAATTTCAAAGCTATCCTTGGACCTATTCGCCTTTAGCAAAAGGAAACAGCAATCATCCTATTGTCAATAATTTAGATTTCTTAAAATTTGATTTTGCCAATCCTATGGATACTATTAAAAGTAGTACAAAAAAAACAATATTGCTTCAAACTGCGCCTTTAACTAAATTAGAAGGTACACCTCGCGAAATCAGCTTGGATATGGTCAATAATAAGTTAGAGCCTAAAACCTTTAATAAAGGTCCACAAACATTAGCTGTGTTACTAGAAGGCACCTTTACGTCGGCATATAATAACCGAGTAAAACCTTTTGCTATTTCAAACTCTAAAAACAGCAGTATACCAACCAAAATGGTAGTCATATCTGATGGTGACGTCATTAAAAACGAAGTTGGAAGATTAGGTCCTGAAGAGCTAGGTTTTGACAAATACACAGGACAAACCTTTGGTAATAAAGAATTTTTGTCAAATGTGGCTAATTATCTTTTAGATGACACAGGACTTATAAACATTAGATCCAAAGAAATTGCAGTTGCCTTTTTAAATCCTGAAAAAATTACAGAAGAAAAAACAAAATGGCAACTACTAAACCTCTTATTACCATTGGTTTTATTAGGTGTTTTTGGTTTAATATTTAACTACCTTCGTAAGAAAAAATATGCCAAGTAAGTGTTAATAAGTTTGTTTCTTATTTTAACACATTAGCAATATATTTGTAAGACAAATTATTAATAGTATTAATTTACACATATAGATGAAATTTATCGTATCAAGCACATACTTACTAAAACAATTACAGGTTTTAGGAGGTGTAATTAACAGTTCAAATACATTACCTATTTTAGATAATTTTTTATTTGAATTAAATGAATCTAAATTAACTGTATCTGCAAGCGATTTAGAAACAACCATGTCTGCTGTTTTAGATGTAGATAGTGACAACGAAGGAAGCGTAGCTATTCCTGCACGTTTACTTTTAGATACTTTAAAAACATTTCCAGAACAACCATTAACGTTTGTTATTGAAGAAAACAATACCGTTGAAATTAGTTCAAATCATGGTAAATATGCTTTAGCTTATGCAGACGGAAACGAGTTTCCAAAAGCCATTAGCTTAGAAGATCCAAGCAGTACAAAAATGCCTGGTCATATTTTAGCAACAGCTATCAACAAAACTATTTTTGCAGCAGGAAATGACGATTTAAGACCTGTTATGAGTGGTGTATTCTTTCAGTTTTCTACTGAAGGTTTAACCTTTGTTGCTACAGATGCTCATAAATTAGTTAAATACTCTAGAGAAGATGTTAAAGCCTCTCAGGTAGCCGAGTTTATTATGCCTAAAAAACCTTTAAACTTATTAAAAGGAATACTTGGTGCAAGTGACGAGGAAATTACTATTGAATATAATGACTCTAACGCTAAGTTTACTTTTGAAAACACAATATTAATCTGTCGTTTAATTGACGGTAAATATCCTAATTACGAAGCGGTAATACCAAAAGAAAATCCAAACAAACTAACAATAGACAGAACACAGTTTTTAAACTCTGTACGTCGTGTTAGTATTTTCTCTAACAAAACAACACACCAAATTAGATTAAAAATTGCTGGAGCAGAATTAAATATATCTGCAGAAGATATTGACTACTCTAACAAAGCAGAAGAACGTTTGACTTGTGATTATCAAGGAGACGACATGCAAATTGGTTTTAACTCTCGTTTTTTAACAGAGATGTTAAACAACTTAGGATCTAACGACGTACAATTAGAGCTAAGCATGCCTAACAGAGCAGGTATCTTAACGCCTATTGATGATTTAGAAGTTGGAGAACAAGTAACTATGTTAGTGATGCCTGTAATGTTAAACAGCTAATAACTTAAACCTATATAACAAAAAAAGCAACTCTATTGAGTTGCTTTTTTTGTTATAATAAATATTATATTCCCTTAATTTTAATACTTTTACAACGCAATAATCTAAGTTACCCTCAACATTAAATAACTTAGCAATTGATTAAACAATTAATCTAGAATATGAAGTACAGTTTTAAATTATTCTTTTTATTAATAACTAGTATCGCTCTATTATCTTGTAATAATAATGACGATGCTTCTAACGTAAATAATACCACTACCAATCCCATTATTGGTGATTGGCTTCGCGAAGATGCTACTGACTCTTTTGAATATCACATTCACTTTGAAAGTGAAAACTTTGGTAAAATAGTAACTATGGTAATAACAGAGGACAATGTAATATCAAGTGCAAATCCTTTTGAATGGACTATTCATAATGAAATACTTACTATTATTGATAATGAAGATTTTGAGCATAACACGACCGTAGAATATACTGATGAAGGTCATCTAAAAATTGAAGGTTTTTCTGACTTAGAATTTACAAAACAATAATTCTAAACACCTTTCATGTAATCACATAACAAAAAACGCAACCTTAACAGGTTGCGTTTTTCTTCTTTATCAATGTAATGTAAACTAACTAATAAAATTAAAAGATAAAGGGTAATGCGGTTCTTCGCCATTACTAACCTTAATGGCATTTATTACTGGGTAAATTATAGATACTAATCCTAAAACAAACCAGCCTAATAGTCCTAAACCAAAAAGTAAAATTAAAGGTACACATACAATATATAAAACCACTATACTTAATTGAAAGTTAACAATGGTTTTACCATGAGCGTCCATTTGATATATTTTATCTTTTTGTGTTAACCATATTATTAGTGGTAAAATTAAGCTACCACAACCTATAATTAAAGACACTAATTGACTTAAATGGGTTAATACTAATAACTGTCTGTCTGTTTTCATTTTTACTTTAATTCACTTTAACATTTATACATATATGACGTATAATTTGTAAAAATGTTACAGATTTTAAAAATAAAATGTAATTAATGTGGTAATTTATCTTTTAATACACCATATAAAAACGTCCCTAAAGCAGCAGATAAAAACACTATAACTATAGGCAAATAACCTGCACCTACCAGTACAAATATAGGTCCTGGACATGCGCCAACTAATGCCCAACCTAACCCGAAAATAATACCTCCAAGCAAGTATTTAGAAAACGATTTTTCCTTTGGTGCTATTATAATTGGATGACCATCAAACGATTTTACGTTATACCTTTTAATAATCTGAACAAACAAAATACCAAACGCTAAAGCGGTACCTATAATACCATACATGTGAAACGCTTCAAAACGGAACATTTCATAAATTCTAAACCACGAAGCAGCCTCAGATTTATACATTATAATCCCAAAACAAAGCCCTATAAAAATAAATAGTAGTTTTTTCATATTAAAAAATTAAAGGAAATAATAAATGAACCATAATTAATCCACCAATAAAAAAGCCAATAACAGCAATTAAAGACGGTAGTTGTAAATTACTTAAACCAGAAATAGCGTGACCAGAAGTACAACCTCCAGCATATCGTGCTCCAAAACCAACTAAGATTCCTCCAACAATTAAAATAGCAATTGTTTTAATATCGCTTAAAGCGGAAATAGAAAATAACTCGACAGGTAAGTATTGGTTTTCAGTCGAAATATTTATACTAGACAACGATGCTTTTGTAGCATCACTAATGGCAGGCATATCTGCGGATGACAAATAATGTGATGCTATAAAACCGCCTATCATTGCTCCTATTACAACTAATAAATTCCACACATCCGATCTCCAATCAAATTTAAAAAACGAATTGACTTTTCCAGCACCACAAGCAGCACAAAAAGTTCTTAAGTTTGATGACATACCAAACTTTTTTCCCATTAATAATAAAAATAGCATTGTACAGGCAATTAAAAATCCTGAAACAAACCAATGCCAAGGTTGAAATAAAAAATCCATAAATTAAATTTGCGCAAAAATACATGCTACAAATCAATTTATGGACTTTTAGTCTACTAATTTTATAGGAATTAACTTATTATAAAACTAATGCTATTTAACGCTACAACCTGCGCTTTCTTTCCTCACACCTAACTTTACTAATATAGTTTCTAACAAACACCATTTTGTAAAAGCTGATTGTATTAAGTTTACGCCAATAAATACAGTAAACCACATCCATTTTGGGCTTACATAAACCGAAAGCACCACACTTAATAATACCATTACACCAACAATTACTCTAAAATATGTATTTAACATTTTTCTTCTTTTTTAAATTTACAACTTAATATTCATGTCATTCTGAACCTATTTCAGAACCTAATTATTCACAACTCAACTTTCTTTTTATTACCCAATCTTATCTGCAAACCGCTCGTCATTCTGAATTCATTTCAGAATCTCATTATTAACGACACAGTTTCCCATTATTTATAATTCTTCTTCTCTATCATATAATAAACAAGAGGCACAACCAGTAAAGTCAATACTGTAGACACAATAGTCCCTCCCATTAATGATATTGCCAATCCTTGAAAAATTGGATCAAACAGTATCACAAATGCTCCTATAACAACCGTTCCTGCTGTTAATAAAATTGGTGTTGTACGCACTGCTCCTGCTTCAATACACGCTTCTTTAAGAGGTACACCTTCCGCTGTTCTTAAATTTATAAAGTCAATAAGTAAAACCGAATTCCTAACCATAATTCCTGCTAACGCAATCATACCAATAAACGACGTTGCGGTAAAGAATGCTCCCATAATCCAGTGTCCTAAAATAATTCCGATTAATGATAATGGTATTGCCACCATCATAACAATTGGTGCTTTAAAGTTTTGAAACCAGCCTACAATTAAGATGTATATTAAGATAATGGCTCCTAAAAAGGCAATACCTAAATCTCTAAAGACTTCCAAAGTAATTTGCCATTCTCCATCCCATTTTACAGTATAATTGTCTTCAAAGTCTGGCTGACCTAAATACATTTCGTTTAACTCGTAGCCTTTTTGTAACGGAATCTCATTCAGCTTTTCTTCCATACCTAGAATAGCATACGCTGGACTTTCTAAATCTCCAGCCATATCTGCCATAACATAAACCACACGTTTTTGATTTTTACGGTAAATGCTTTTTGCAGCTATGGTTTCGGTAATAGTTACCAAATCTGCAATAGGAACCATATTACCTTGTTTAGATTTTACCTTTAATTGCGAAATATCAGTAATTGTAGATTTTTCTTTTTCATCTAAAGTCAATACTAATCCTACTTGGTTTACAGCATCTTCATCATATAAATTAGTAATAGCTCTATTAGACAATGCCATATTCATTGTGTATGCTATTTGTTGTGGTGCAACACCATACAACATTGCTTTTTCTTTGTTAATATCAAATTGATATTCGGTTTGATCCGCTTCCACCATCCAATCAATATCCACCACATCAGTTGTGTTTTTTAAAATCTCTTGAACGCTATTAGCAATCTTAATTTGCTCATTATACTCAGGTCCATACACTTCTGCAACAATCGTTGACAATACTGGAGGTCCTGGTGGCACTTCTACCAATTTAATATTGGCATTATACTTTGTAGCAATTTTCTGAATATCTGGACGCATTAATTTAGCAATACCGTGACTTTGAATATCACGTTCGCCTTTATCAATTAAATTCACTTGGATATCTGCCATATTAGATCCACCACGTAAATCGTAATGACGTACCAAACCGTTAAACGTAATTGGTGCAGATGTACCCACGTAATTTTGATAATTAACCACTTCTGGTCGTGTTGACAAGTATTGCGACACTTCTTGTGCTACAACTCCTGTACGTTCTAGTGTGGTACCTTCAGGCATATCAATAACCACCTGAAACTCATTCTTGTTATCAAAAGGTAACATTTTTACAGCAACCGATTTGGTAAAAAACAACACCATTGTTAACATTAAACCCATAAAAGTCAATCCTAAAAACAACCAACGTTTGCTCTTACTTTCTAATAAAGGACGTTCAAACTTGTTGTAAACCTTATAAATAAGTGTGTCTTCAACTGGTTTTTCTGGTTTCTCCTCTGCGCCTTTTTTATCTTTTTCTCTTAAGAAAATATAACCTAAATATGGTGTAATAGTTAAAGCTACAAATAAGGATAATATCATAGCAATGGATGCTCCTATTGGCATTGGTGCCATATATGGACCCATTAATCCTGATACAAAAGCCATAGGTAAAACTGATGCTATTACAGTAAATGTTGCTAAAATGGTTGGGTTTCCAACTTCATTTATCGCATACAAAGCAGCCTCTTTAAATGGCAAGCGTTTCATCTTAAAATGTCGGTGCATATTTTCGGCAATAATAATGGAATCATCCACCACAATTCCCGTTACAAATACTAACGCGAATAAGGTAATTCGGTTTAGCGTGTAATCCATCATGTAGTAACTTAGTAAGGTCAAAGCAAACGTAATTGGAACCGATAAAAACACGACCAATCCACCACGCCAACCCATGGCTAACATCACTACAAGTGTAACCGCAAAGATAGACCCGATAAGGTGCCATAGCAATTCCGATACTTTATGAGACGCTGTTTCACCATAATTTCTAGTGACTTCTACATGTACATCATCCGGAATTAAAGTACTACGTAAGTGATCTACTTTATCAATAATCACATCGGCAATTTTCATGGCATCAGCACCTTTACGTTTAGCAACCGAAATAGTTACTGCAGGATATTCCGACTTATAATCAGCCGATTTTACACTCCCTTTTCCGTAACCTAAACTCACATAATTTTGTGGTACTTCTGGTCCATCAATAATTTTAGAGACTTGCTTTAAATATATTGGTTGATTTTGTTGCACACCAACCACTAGATTTTCAACATCAGTAACCGAAGCTAAAAAAGCACCTGTATTTACTAAAAACTCAGTATCATTTTTATCAAAACTACCAGCACTTAATTGGCTGTTATTTGCTTTAATCATTTCCGAAACCGACAAGAAATCCAAACCACTTGCAGCCAATTTATCTTTATCTAAAACCACACGTAATTGACGATCTCTACCACCAATTTTATGCGTAATAGCCACATCGTTTATCTTCTTAATTTCAGCTTCCAACTCTTGAGCCATCTGGTTTAACTGGTAATCGTCATAATTTTCACTCCACAACGTTAACCCTAACATTGGCACATCATCAATCGCACGCGTTTTTACTAACGGAAACGTAACACCTTCAGGCATTTGGTCCATATGCTTGTTAATTTCGTTGTATAATTTCACGAAACTACGCTCAATATCTTCGCCAACATAAAACTGTACGATGACCATTCCTTGCTCTTTCATAGACGTAGAATACACATATTCTACACCTTTAATATTCGAAATTAATTGCTCTAAAGGCTTAATCACACGCGACTCCACTTCGGTAGGACTTGCTCCAGGATAACCCACAAAAATGTCTGCCATAGGCACATCAATTTGCGGTTCTTCTTCACGCGGAATTAAAAACGAACTGTACACACCAACTACCATAAATACAATCATTAAAAGCACTGTAAGCTTCGACTGCATAAAGACTTTGGCAATTTTACCTGCGATTCCTTCTTTCATAATTATTACTTTTTTTCATTCCCATGACAATGGAAATCTTTATATTTTGGGCGTTTTAACAGGCTATCCGTTGCAATCTTTTTACTTGTTCTCGATACAAATTTGCTTAGGCAAATTCACTCGGACTGACGTAAAAAGGATTTCCACTTCTATCCTTAACGCGACTTATTAGTTATTGAATTGAAATTTTAGCGCCATTAAATAATTTCCCTTCAGCAGAAACAATGTATGCTTCGTCTGCATTTAAACCAGATAACACTTCCACTTGATCTCCAAAAGTTCTACCTAAACGTAACCATCGTAATAATGCTGTATTGCTTTGGCTTACTGTATAAACTCCAGATAATTGTCCGGTTGTGACAATAGCTTCAGTAGGTATTAAAACCATTGATGACGTTGCTTTTCTCTCTACAGGAAATTGCACTGTTGTAAACATGCCTGATAAAATATTAGCCTCTGTTTTATCTAAATCAATTTTTACTAAATACTGTCCTCCGGTGTTTTTGGCTGATATACTTACTTCTTTTACTTTTCCTTTTAAAGTTTTATTAATCGATTTAACCAAAACATCTACTGTAGTTCCTGATTTAATCTCTGAAATTTCAGTTTCAGGTACCATTGCCATCACTTCAAAATTTCCAGGTGTTTCTATACTTATTAATGGCACACCAGGATTTGCCATATTACCAGCTTCTACATTTTTACTAGTTACGGTTCCGCTAAAAGGTGCAGTAATATTACTGTAAGCAAACTGTGCGTTAATCTCGTTTTTCATTTGATTGGCACCTTCTACTCTAGCCTTAGCCATTTCGTAATTTGCAGTCATATCATCCATCTCTTTTTGAGACGCACTATTGTCTGCAAATAAGTTTTTAAAACGGTTGTAATCTTTTTGCGCAATATTTAAAGCTGCGTTAGCTTCTGTAATTCCTGCATTAACCTGAGCTCTTTTAGCTTGTAAATCGCTATTATTAATTGATACTAATAATTGTCCTTTACGTACTTTATCGCCAACGTTGACATATACTTTATTAACATAACCCATCATTCTAGTGCTTAAATCTGCACTATTTGTAGCTTGAATTTTTCCGCTTACCGATAAAAAAGGACTGTTACTATTTGCTGCAACTTGACTAGTTTTTACACTAATTGCTGGCGAATTATCTACCACTGGTTTTTTGTCTTCGCTACCACAACTGGCTACAAATAGCGCTATAGAAAGTGTAAGGATTGTATATATTTTTTTCATGGTTATTATTTTTTATTTAAGACACTTCGACTGCGCTTAGTGTGACATTTTTATAATTAAGAACTCTTGGAAATCAATCTTGATTCTTGCTTCTATATTCTTGTATCTTTTTTATTCTTTAGTTAAAAATTGTAAATATGCTTGTGTGTAATTGTATTCAAAAATGGTTTGGTAATATTCCAATTGCTTTTGTGCATATTGCGTTTCGGCAATTAATAAATCAGATGTTTTTTCTAGACCTTCTTTAAATCTGTTAGTTCTAATACGTAAAGATTCTTCTGACTGTTGCAATGCTAAAGTTGTTAATTTCAACTTATTATCAGCATCTATAAAGGCGCGTTTAGCTTTGTTTAATTCTAAATTACTTTTAGATACATATTGCTGATACTCTAATTTAGACTTTTCGAATTCTGATTTACTTTTTTGAGCTTTACCAATACGTTTAGACCCTTGAAATATATCCCAACTTAATTGTGCTCCGAAAAGGTACCCATTAGCACTTCCTTGGAAAATTTGATCGTCATACAACTCATAACTCCCAAACGCATTTAAACGTGGTAAAAACGCCATCTTATCCGCTTTATTCATCGCTTCATAAGCATTGGTTGCTAATTGCATAGCTTTAATGTCAGAACGATTTTCTGAAACCTTTTTATCGTCTAAAGTAAACGTTGCAATGGACAATTCATCACTTGGCATATACACAACATAAGTATCATCATTCATTAAAAAAGACAAATAATTAGAGGCATTTTGCACATTACTTTTAGCTGTTTGTAATTGATTTTGAACTTCAGTCACACGTACTTCAACATTTAGCACATCTGCACGTTGTAAATACCCTTGTTTAAAACTGTCCTCTGCTAATTTTTTATTAGCATTTGCAGCTTCTAATGCTTTTACTAACACGTCTACCGCTTTATAGGCTAATTGTAATTGCATGTAGGCTTTATCCACTTCAAACACCAAATACTCTTGTGTACGTTCTGTCTTTAAAGACATGGCTTCCATTTTTGACTTAGCAGCTTTACGTTGGTAAATACCATCTAAATTAATTAATGGTTGCTGAATTTCGAATTTGGTTGCGTAGTTTTCAATCTGCGAAGGATCGTTTAATAATGCAGGATTAAAATCGTTTGAGCTTAAAATCTCCTGATTTAATTTAGAACCAAAAGCCATTAAAGGGTTAGTCGTCGCCATTGCAGTGTGACTTGCTGTAATGTTTGGCAAAAACACTGCATTGGTTTGCCTGTAATCTGCTTTGGCTGCATTAAAATCTTGTTCAGAAATTTTTATACTAGTATTATTCTCAGATACTTTTGACAAAACATCAGATTTTGCAATGGGTACCACTTGTTGCGCATGAACCGAAAGTGTTAATCCTAACAGTAATAATGGTATATAAATGTGTTTTTTCATCAATAATTAATTTACAATACAAATGTACATTACATAAATAGCTTGGTCGGTAACATAAGTTACCAAGTAAAAAACAACATAAAACCGAAGTCTTGTTATAAATAAATTAGTATCTCTTACTTTTGCATGTTATATGGATTCATTAACACAAATAGTATTAGGAGCAGCTGTAGGAGAAGCTGTTTTAGGAAGAAAAGTTGGAAACAAGGCCATGCTTTATGGTGCTATCGCAGGTACAATTCCTGATTTAGATGTTTTAGCCTCTTTTTTCACGGACAATGTTACAGCACTTTATGTACATCGTGGGTTTACGCATTCTATTGTGTTTTCAGTACTTTTTGCACCTATTTTAGCTTGGATTGTCACGCGTTACGAAACCTATAAAAACTTTAAAAACTGGACTTGGCTATTCTTTTTAGCTTTTGTAACTCATCCTATATTAGATGCACACACCACTTGGGGAACACAACTGTTTTGGCCTTTTGATTTACGGTTAGCTTTTAAAAACATATTTGTAGTTGACCCTTTGTACACAGTCCCTTTTCTGATATTTTTAATTTTAGCGATGCGTCAAAAACGGACCACTGCAAAACGACGTTTTTATAATAACATGGGTTTGATTATAAGTACATCGTACTTAGCCATTACGCTACTTTTAAAATGGGCAGCTTACACAAAATTTGAATCTGCTTTAAAAGAACAAAACATTGCTTATTTAGATATTGACACTAGACCATCTGCATTAAACACGATACTTTGGAGTGCTAATGTGCAAACTGATGATGCTTATTTATTGGGGAATTATTCGTTTTTTGACAGCCAACCTATCACTTTTGAAAGCTATCCAAAAAACCACGACTTACTAGGTAGTCTTGTTGAAGATAAAAGTGTAAAGCAAATGATTACCATTACGGAAGGTTGGTACACAATTACTAAAACAGAAAACACCCTTTATTTTAACGATTTACGTTTTGGATTATTAAGTTTAAAACCAAAATCAGACAGTTTTGTTTTTAAATACAAATTAGACGTTGATCCTTCTGGTAAAGTTTCATTTATTGAAGCTCCAAAAGATTCTAATGACGGTAAAAAGCTGTTATCAGAACTTTGGCAACGTGTGAAAGGGAATTAATTTCGGTTTAAAACCACTATTTAATTTCAACTAGACTAATTATTAAATACTATTAATTTCTTTAGAATTTGAGAATGGAAATCTTTCAAATTTTGAATATCTTGTAAACTAAACTTATAAATTTATGGACATTACTGCAGCATATACGGATCTATATCAAATTACAATGGCGCAAGTCTATTTTGTTACTAAACCAAATGGTAAAGCTGTATTTGACTATTATTACCGTCGTAATCCTTTTGATAATGGGTATGCCATATTTGCAGGATTGGAAGATGTTTTAGATATATTGGAGTCGCTTAAATTCTCAGAGTCTGATATTTCTTATTTAAAGCAAAAAGGATTTGAGAACGAATTTTTAGAGTATTTAAAAAACTTTAGCTTTAAAGGAAGTATTCGTTCTAGTAAAGAAGGCGATGTTGTTTTTCCTAATCGTCCCATTTTACAAGTTGAAGCAAATATTATAGAAGCACAAATTATAGAAACCCTTTTACTAAATATTCTTAATTTTCAAACCTTAATTGCAACCAAAGCTAGCAGAATACGCTATAGTGCAAAAGATGCCATTTTATTAGATATGGGATTACGTCGTGCACATGCTACAGGTGGTTATTATGCGTCTAGAGCTGCGGCTATTGGTGGTTTTGATAGTACTAGTAATGTGAAAGCTGCGGAAGATTACAACATCGCATCTACAGGAACAATGGCACATTCGTTTATCCAAAGTTATGATAATGAATTAGACGCATTTCGTGATTTTGCGCAAGTACGACCTAAAAACTGTGTGCTTTTAATTGATACTTATAATACTCTAAAATTAGGACTTCCAAATGCGATTACAGTTGCCAAAGAAATGGAAGAAAAAGGTGAGAAACTTTTTGGAATCCGATTGGACAGTGGTGATTTAGCCTATTTATCTAAAAAAGCGAGAGCCATTTTAGACGCTGCAAATTTAAGTTATGTAAAAATTGTAGTCTCTAATCAGTTAGACGAATTTGTTATAAAAAGTTTAAAAGAACAACAGGCACCTATTGACGTTTTTGGTGTAGGTACTAATTTGGTTACAGGACGACCAGACGCTGCGTTAGATGGTGTATATAAATTATCTGAATACAATGGTGATCCAAGAATTAAACTCTCTGAAAACATTATAAAAGTATCACTACCGTTTAAAAAACAAGTGTATCGCATGATTGATAACGATGGACAATTTTATGGCGCAGATGCTGTCGCGATTTATACCGAAGGTGAGATTGATCAAATGGAACACCCTTTTGATGTAACCAAACAAATAAATATTAAGGCGTTAAAAAAAGAGCCATTATTAGAGCTAGTAATGGAGGATGGTAAGCGTGTAATACCTGTAAGAACGGTTAACGAAATTGCTAAATATTCGCAATCGCGTTTAGCTCAACTCCCGGATGAATATAAACGTTTTCAAAATCCGCATACCTATAAAATTGGATTAAGTAGTCAACTTAAAAAGGAACGAAATGATCTAATTAACAAACATAAAAACTAAAGTAATACTGCAGATGGTTAGATAAATCGAAGTCTAATTTATTAAAAAATAGTCCAACTATGAAAACACTTTTAGTCATTGATGTACAAAACGATTTTATTCCTGGAGGATCACTTCCTGTTCCCAACGGTAATAATATTGTACCTCTAATAAATAGCATACAAGATAAATTCGACTTGATTGTAGCCACACAAGATTGGCACCCAAAAGCGCATTCTAGCTTTGCTGTAAATCACGAAGGGAAATCTGATTTTGAGAGTATTGATTGGCGTGGACAAATGCAAACCTTGTGGCCAGAACATTGTGTACAAGGCAGTAAAGGTGCTGAATTACATCCAAAATTAGACATTACAAAATACGAAGCTATTTTTAGAAAAGGAACCGATATTAACATTGATAGTTATAGCGCCTTTTATGACAACAACCATTTAAAAGCAACAGGATTAACAGGTTATCTAAAAGAAAAGGAGGTCACAAAACTCTATTTTTGTGGTCTAGCATCTGATATTTGTGTTTACTTTTCTATCCGCGATGCTATTCAAGAAGGTTTTGAATGCTATTTTATTGAAGATGCTTCTAAACCTTTAGATCTAGAAGCATTTGAAAATATTAAAATTAATATGGTTGCTATGGGTGTGCATATTATAACTTCAGAATCTATTTAAAAGAGACCAGCTATTACTTCTGATTAGCTTCTGGTACCACCATGTCCTCCTGCTACAACAACCATTATTTTTATGCTTAAATAAATGAATTTAAAAAACTGAATGATTGGATTCATCATTTTAAATCTTTGATATTTTGATATTCTTTCTGTCATTTTGATACTTATTAAATTCTTGTAAAATTTTGAAGCAAACCTAAATATCTACTTGATTTTTCAGGATAAGTGATAAATAGTAAATAAAAACGCGTAGTATATTTATTCTGGAATCAACCACCAAAAAGGTTTCATTTTTGCTTTATAGATAAACGCATAGTGCAATGCTAGTTTTAACCAATGTCCTGCTAACCCAATTTCTCCAAAAGTTTTACCTAATTGCCTACCTTGTGTTTTTGGATATTTTTCGTAGTCAGGAACAATAGGAAACGTGGTAATACTAACACCACTTCCCTTTGTCATCCCGTAACCAGCAGAAGCAATACATGCTGCTCCCATATTACCTAAACTTCCCTTGTGATGTAATGACTCTGATCCACTTTTAATAGAGTCAATAATATTATCTGCGACCAATTTGGCAGTAATACCAGAGGGCATACCTGTACGTGGAGGTGCTGGCGAAATAACCGTTCCGTTTTTGCTAGTTCTTGGCTTAGAAATGGCGTGTGGAGGCGCAAATGCAATTCCTGGAGCAAAAATATTTTTATAACTTGGGTTTTGATACGTTTCTGGCCAATCTTTTACAGACCATTCTTCGTATGGTTTTGTTGTATAATCGGCATCTACAATCATAAACCCTTTAAATAGTTTTTCTGTGATGTCATTTTCATTTTTATCAAAAGCTTTAAAACCATGACCAGAAAATGATGGAATTAACATTGCAAAATCATAAGTTTCAGTCTTATATTCTCCTTCCAAGTTTTCATAATGGGCAATACCATCTTCAATTTTATTAACACCTGCTCCTAATATCCACTTGATGTCTCTATCTTCAAAAATCATTTCGACCATTTCATGAGATTTCATGGTCATGCTTCCGTAGCTTAACAACATACCATCCATCCCAAAATCGCCTAATTGGTATTCGTTAGAAATCCAAGTGACTTCTGCCATATCGCGTACATTGTGCTTACGCAACTCCTGTTCTACATTTAAAATATACTCAAACGCAGCACCTTGGCAAGTTGATTTGGCGTGTCCTGTACCAATCAATATTTTAGCTTTTTTACCAGCTTTCATTTGCTGAATAACTTCATTTAAACCTTCCCAAGCATGGTCAGCATGTGTATAAGTACAAACAGAATAGGTTTTATTTTGTCCAGGAATTAAGCCTTCTGTCGCTTCAAAATTTAATTTTGGTCCAGTAGCATTAATTAAATAATCGTAAGTTATTTTTTCTTGTTGACCTTTATTAGCTCCTGCGACATACTCTGATAAAACATATGGTTTATCCTCATTTTTATCGCCTTCAGGAAAAAACGAAATTGCTTTAGCTTGTTTATAACCTATTCCTTTCTTTTTGTATAAAGGTGCTAATGGGAATAAGATTTTTTTTGATTTCATTCTACCAATTCCAACCCAAATATTGGAAGGAATCCATTGGTAATTACTGTTAGGAGATACCACAATAACTTCGTGATCTTTAGATAGTTTTCTTCTTAAATGAGAAGCTGCTACATGACCAGAAATTCCGGCTCCTAAAATGACGATTTTAGACATAATCTGTGAATTTTAAATAAAGATATTATATACTTAAAACCTGCACAGCTACTTATGTTACATAACTAGTAACTAGTATCGTCCAATTTTACTTTACCATGAAATGTTTTATATAAAAACAAGAAATAACCAGCTAATAATGGTGCTCCAATAGCAACAATAGTTAACATAATACCAAGTGACTTTTGCGAAGACGCTGCATTGTATATAGTTACGCTGTATTTAGGGTCTATAGTCGAAGGTAATAATACTGGATATAATTGAAAAGCAACTAACATTAATAAAAAAGCCATAGTTAAAGATGAAAAAACTAAAGCATTAGCATATTTTTTCTGAGACACTAATCTAGGTACATTAGCTACCGCTAAAAAAGCTAGAATAGGTAATGCAAAAAACACAGGGTTTTCTTTAAATTTATCTGTAACTCCGTGTAAAAAAGTCAAAGTATATAATGATGTTACTGCAAAACTTATAATAAAGAAAATCATTCCTTTTTTTAGCAAAAACGTTAATCTAGCATGCAAACGACCTTCCGTTTTTAGTAATAAAAAAATTGCACCTTGTGTCATAAAAATAGATAATGTTGTAAAACCAACCATAATAGCATAAGGACTTAAAAATGAGAAGAAAATACCACCTTGATAGGTCAAGTTTTCTCCTAATTCAAAACCTTGCAAAACATTACCTAAGACAACACCTAATAAAAAAGCTATTAACGTGTTGGAAACAAAATAAATAATATCCCATGTTTTTCGCCACCAAGTCATGTCTTCAGCACTTCTAAATTTTATAGCAGAAGATCTTAACACTAAAAGCATTAAAAACAACATAAAAGGTATATACATTGCCGACAACATAGTAGCATACATAACAGGAAATCCTGCAAATAAGGCGCCTCCACCAATAATTAACCACACTTGATTTGCGTCCCACAATGGACCAATAGCATTAATTGCAATACGACGACTTAAGTCTTTTTTTAAAAATAAGTGCCAAGCACCAGCACCATAATCAAACCCTTCTAAAATAGCATAACCCGAAAATAATAAGCCGACAACTAAATACCAAAGTGTTGGATAATCTATACCTAATATTGTTTCCATAAGTGTTTGTTTAAATAATGTCTAGTGTATTATTAGCTTCATCATATGGTCCGTGTTTTATCTTTTTATTTAAAGAATAGATAAATAATAAAAACAATATAGCATAGACTACTAAAAATAATATTAAAGAGAATAAAATTTGATTAGAAGATACTTCTTGCGAAAACCCTTCATTAGTTCTTAAATGCCCATAAACAATCCATGGTTGTCGTCCCATCTCTGCAGCAAACCATCCGACTTGATTTGCAATTTGTGGTAGTAACACTGAAAATGCAAAGATTTTTAATAACCATCGTTTTTCAAATAATGTTCCTTTCCACCATAAAAACGAAGCATATAATGTTAATCCAATTAAAAACATACCTATAGAAATCATAATATGATAAAATTGAAACACTGCATTTACTTGACCTGGTCTATCCTCTTCTGGAAAAGCATTTAATCCAGTAATTGGAGCTTCAAAATCTTGATGTACCAAAAAAGACAAACCTCCTGGTATACCAATACCTGTCACTTCTTGCGTTTTATCATTTACCCAACCAAACAAGTATAAATCAGCAGGTGCAGATTTGTCATAATGCCCTTCCATAGCTGCTAATTTTGCTGGCTGATTTACAGCCACACCATCTGCCGAACTATGCCCTGAAAGTAATTGAGTTAATGATATAATAGTTGCCAAACCTAAAGCAATTTTAAATGCTTTTTTTGAAATCTCAACATATCGACCTTTAAGTAAATAGTAAGCATGCACACTTAAAACTAAAAACGCACCTGCTAAAAATGCGCCTTGCCAAACATGAATAATCCTATCTACACTAGATGGATTAAAAACCATTGCCCAAAAGTCTGTCACTTCTGCTCTAGCATTAAATCCTTCGCCAACTATATGATAACCAGCTGGTGTTTGTTGCCAACTGTTAGCTACTACAATCCAAACTGCAGAAAACATGGAACCAAGAAAAACACCAATTGTAGATATAAAATGTACTCTAGGAGATACACGATTCCATCCAAAAATTAAAACTCCTAAAAAGGCACTTTCTAACCCAAATGCAAATAAACCTTCGGCTGCTAAAGCGCTTCCAAAAATATCACCAACATATCTTGAATATACTGCCCAATTGGTACCAAACTCAAACTCCATAATAATACCAGTTGCGACACCAATACCAAAAGTTATAGCAAAGATTTTTAACCAAAAGCGAGTTAATACTTCATAATGCTTATTTCCTGTTTTAAGATATAGTCCTTCCATAATAACCATGATCAAACCTATACCAATACTTAATGGAGGATAGATATAATGAAAGGCAATGGTGAAGGCAAATTGAATTCTGGCTAAAATTTCGGTATCCATAGCTTATTTATTTTAATACAAAAATACGACACAAGGCTTAAACGTTGTGTAACTTATATTACAAAAAAGCCTCAAAAAAGTGGCTTTTCAAAATCAATATGTGTTATTTATTTTTAAGCTGTAAATGCTTTAACAGCATCACTTAAATCATATACAGGGACTGTTTTTATTATATTTGAAATAATACTACTTCCAGCTGCACTTCTATAACCTCCTGCACAATGTACTACAATAGGTTTATCCGTTGGGATTTGACTTCTAGAAGCTCTTAATTGATTTAAAGGAATTGAAATCGCAGTTTCAAAAATTTTACCTTCTGCAACCTCACTAGCGTTTCTAATATCAATAATGGTATATTGATTTGGGTGTTTTTTGAAGTCTTCAATATCTAATACTTTAAATGCCTCAAAGGTATTAGCACCTAGTGTAATAATCGATTTGATTTGCTTTTCATAACCTATTTTAGCAATACGACTTAGGATTGTTTTTCTGTCATTAATTGAGTTAATTACTAAATGAAACGCTTCATTAGGTGTAACAATAGATCCTAACCAAGTTTCTACTTTATCATCTTCCGTTTCTGCAATAATATTAATACTTCCTTTTAAGTGATTATTTTTAAACTGTTTTGCGCTTCTTACATCAATAATTAATCTGTCATCTTTAATAAAATTGGTTATCCCAAATGAAAAAGGTATACCACAAAATGTAGATTCAAAATTATCAGCACCTATTTTGTTTATATCCACATTAAATCCAAAATAAGAAGGTATAAAGGGTTGATCCTTTAAAATATGATTCACAAATTGATCTTCAGTTAAATTTTTAAACGCCCAATTTTCATTACGTTCTCTTCCTAAAGTGCTTGATGAATCTGTACTCATATTTTTACCACATAACGATCCTGCACCATGTGCTGGATAAACTATGGTAGCGTCTGGTAAATGATTGAATTTATGATGTATGGTATGATACATACTTTTTGCTAATTCTTCTCTTTTAGCTTTCATATTACCCGCTTTTTCTCTTAAATCTGGTCTTCCGACATCTCCAATAAATAAGGTGTCTCCAGAGAACATAGCATGATTATTTTCTTCATCTACAGCAATCACTGTTATACTATCTGGTGAGTGACCTGGCGAGTTAATAGCCGAGAAAGTTACCGTTCCTAAATTAAGAGTATCTCCATCATCAAATGCTTGATGCGGATAATTAGCGCCAACCAATTTACTTACATAAATTTTTGCATCAGTTTCCTTATGTATTTGCAAATGACTACTCACAAAATCGGCATGTGGATGCGTTTCAAAAACAGCAATAATTTTAGCATCATGTTGTTCTGCAAAATCGTAATACAGTTTTACATCTCTTGATGGATCTACAAGTGCCATTTTACCATCACTAATTATTGCATAAGAATAGTGAGCTAATGGCTTATCTTCAAATTGTTTAATAATCATGATTTTTTTTTATTTAGAAATTAAAATACAAAATAGAGCCTTAATAAAAGGCTCTTTTTAAATGTAATTGACTTACTTTTTTAAGATTGAATCCAATACTAAATCTTTATCTAATTTTTTAGTACAGAAAAACCAGTCTTTACAATCTAGATCTTCTGTTGAAGTCATTCTTTCTTCAGCAACACCACAAGAACCTGCTGGTGATACAATAACATCATCTCCAGGATTCCAATCTGCAGGAGTAGCTACATTAAACTTGTCTGAGGTTTGCATAGCTATTAATGCTCTGTAAAGCTCATCAAAGTTACGTCCTAAGCTTAATGGATAATAAATGATAGCTCTAACAGTTTCATTTGGATCTACAAAAAAGACTGCTCTAACCGCTTGCGTTTTACTTTCTCCTGGTTGAATCATTCCGTATTTTTTAGCAACTTCCATGGAGATGTCTTCTATTAAAGGAAACTTAACTTCAATGTTTTTCATTCCGTTAAATTCAATTTTATCTTTAATGGTTCTTAACCAAGCAATATGACTGTATAAACCATCAATTGACAAACCAATAAGACTACAATTTGCTTTTTCAAATTTTTCTTCTAAATGCGCAAATGTCATAAACTCAGATGTGCAAACTGGTGTGAAATCCGCTGGATGACTAAATAGTATAGACCATTTTCCTTTATAATCCGATGGATAATTAATATCTCCTTGAGTTGTTACTGCTTTAAATTCTGGTGCTTTGTCACCAATTCTTGGCATTGCAAAAACCTCTTGTTGTGTTGTTTCTAAAGTATTCATAAGATGTAATGTTTTAAATTATTTATAGTGTAAAATTACTGAACAACACAAAAGTGGTTTGTAACATTTGTCACTTAAACCATCTGTAAAACCTATATAAGAATAAAGGTTTTCAATACCTAAAAATTAATGTGTGAAGGTGACCAATGTTACTTTCAGAAAAAAAGAGGTTAGATATCTTTGTTATTATGAAAGTAATGACACATATTTTCAGTTTATGTTTAACATGCCTTATTCTATTTAATAGCACAAGGGTATCGTTAACTTATGCGTATTATAAATTGGACCCAATTGGTTTTATAGAAGCTTTATGTGTCAATCAGGACAAACCAGAGTTGCAATGTAATGGTAAATGTCATTTAAATAAGGTCTTTAAATCGCAAGATAAAGAGCAAAACACACCAGAAAACATTGTGGATTTTAAAGAGCTTTTATTATTTACAACAACGTTAGACGCCATAGTTTTCCATCATAAGGACTACATTAAAAGACAAAACCTTACGATTTACCAAAACCTGTATTCGTTTAGCAGTATTAACGATTGTTTCCATCCTCCACAGGTATAATTTATCTTTTAGTATAGGTAGTTGATCTACCCCAAACACAGAAGTTAAATATAATACTACTATAAATGAAAAAAATATATAGCGTGCTTTTATGCATGCTAATTACAGCTATGTCTTTTAGTCAAGATCAAAACGAAACTAAAAAAGACACTACAAATCAAAAAGTACACAAATTAGACGAAGTTATTGTTACTGGAAAATTAAACACAGATCCTGTATTAACAATTGTTTCTAATAATTATGAAAAAGACATTGTACAACCTAAAAACGTTGCTGATTTGTTTAACAACATCAATGGGTTTTCGGTAATTAAAAGAGGGAACTATGCTATAGACCCATCTTTTAGAGCATCTCAATATGAGCAATTAAACATCCAATATGATGGTGGCACCAAAGCGATGCATGCCTGTCCAAATAGAATGGATCCCATTACAACACATATTATTCCTGAAGAAATTTCTAAAATTGAAATTATAAAAGGACCTTATACTGTGCGTTATGGTGCGACATTTGGAGGTGTTGTTAATCTAGTAACACAAAAACCAGATTATGAAGATTATGGCATACACGGAAAAGTATCTGGTGGTTATGAAAGCAACGGAAGGTCATTAGTCAATTTAGCGCAATTACAATACATTCAAGAAAAATATGATATTGTAGCTAATGCTGGTTACAGAGATTTTGGAAATTATGAAGACGGTAATGGAACAGAAATCCCTTCGTCCTTTAGAAGTACCGATTACGGCATCAAATTAGGGTATAATTTTACTGAAGACCAACGTTTACAAGCACATTGGAGACAATCTTTTGGTCGTGATGTCCTACATACAGCTTTACCAATGGATACTGAATTTGATAACAGCAGTATTTTATCTTTAGACTATAAATTGGATAACATTGGTAACGTCCTTAAATCTTTGACTGCAAAAGGATATTATAGCTATGTTGATCACTTAATGACAAACAATAACAGACCGTCGTTTATGATGATGGAAGCGTCGTCTGCGGTAGATGCAACAACTATTGGTGGTAAATTAGAATTAAATTGGAAACCGCTTGAAAAACTAAATATATTTTCTGGTTTAGATGCTATGCATGTTGCTAGAGATGGTGGCAGAACTAGAATTATTAAAATTATGAATGGGAATATGTTAGCTACTCCAATAACGTTTAACGATAAGGTTTGGCAAGATTCATACATTACAGATTTGGGTGTTTTTACAGAAGCTAAGTATTCTATTAATCCTAAAACCATTATTACAGCAGGTTTACGTTATGACAATGTAACTTCAGACATACAAGATCCAGAAGCCGATTTTGAAGCTTTATACGACTTAAAAAGACGAACGGAACACAATGTTAGCGGAACCATTTCAATTAAAAAAAGAGTAACCAATAATTTTACACTGGAAGCTGCTTATGGACGTGGTGTGCGATCTGCTAATATGATTGAGCGTTTTATTAACCATTTTACTGTTGGTCAAGACCCTTATGAATATGTAGGAAATCCTAATTTAAAATCTGAAGTAAATAATCAATTTGAAATTGGATTTAAAGGAAAAAAACCATTAAAAAATGGATTTAATAGCTTTAAATACGAAACATCTTTTTATTATTCGTTTTTTGAAAACTATATTGTTGGTGTTATAGATCCAACATTAACAAGAAAGTTTAATCCTACTTCGGACCCAACTAATGTAAAAGTATTTCAAAATATAAATGAAGCTTATAAAACGGGGTTTGAAGCTATGGCTGAAATCGATTTTTTAGACTATTATTACTTCAAAACTGAATTTGCTTATGTCTATGCTAAAAACAAAGATTTAGCAGAGTCATTGCCTTTAACGCCTCCTTTTAATACCAAATTAGTTTTAGGATTTCAGAAAGAAAAATTTTGGGGAAATGCACAATATAACATCGTATCTAAACAGGATAATATTTCTAGAAGTTTTGGAGAAACCGAAACGGATGGTTATCAAACTTTAGACATCCGTTTTGGCGTTAAACCCGTTAAGAATATTACTTTAGGTGTTGCTGTAATTAATGCTTTAGATGAAGCTTATAATAACCATTTAAACTTCTCTTTTACTAATCAAGAAGATTTTGGACGTACACCTATTACAGAATCTGGACGTAACTTTTCAGTATTTTTACAGTATAAGTTTTAAAACTAAAAAAGTGTAGATAAAAAAGAAGGAGCCCATTTAATATGTGCTCCTTCTTTTTATTTAAATATAACTAGACCTTATCTTTCTTTTGCTTCGTCATCTTTTCTGTCACTACTAGACATTGATTTTACTAAAAAACCAATAAGCAGTAAACAAATTACTGCAAAAATAGCAATCATTACTACTCCGTTACTCCAACTATATAATGCGATGTTTTGAGAAATCATAATTTTAAAATTTTAGTGTTTATCGTAAAACACAAATTTACTGTTGTTGGTTAATATTTAATATGACAATTATCAGTTTTAAATAAGCTTTCTAATTTTTATATTTTTTGGATAATAAAAAACAATTCTCTTCCGGCTCTTGGCTTTATGGAGTTATACGAAGCATCCATTATCTTAATATCAAAATAGGGTGTAAAATAGCCTAAATACTCTGTCTTACTGCCTCCAAAAGGAGGATGTGTTGTATTTAAAACTGCATCAAATAATAGCCCTGCAACTTTACCATCTACATTTAAAATCTCTGAAACTTTTTTAGCATAATCAGCTCTCAAACTAGGATTAATTGCGCAAAAAAAAGTTTGCTCTATAATTAGATCAAACGTCTGATCTAAATCAAAAAAATTATTTAAAATTAAATTTGATGACGGAAAATCGGGCACTCTATTTTTTAAATTATCTAAAGCGGTTTGAGATAAATCGACTACATATACATTTTTAAAACCTTTATCAAAAAGGTATTCTGCCTCATAACTATTACCACCACCAGGAATTAAAATTTTTAAATCCAAATTGGTTAACTGATCAAAATAAGCTTTTAATGGTGGAGAAATAGTACCTAAATCCCAACCAATATCATTAGATTGGTATCTATTATCCCAAAAATTTGCGCTTAAGTCCATTAGTACGTTGCAGTAATAACATCAATTAATTCGTTTTTTTGAAGCACTCCTGATTGTCTCCAAACTTGTTTACCTTTTTTGAATAACAATAACGTTGGCACACCTCTAACTTGATATTTAGATGCTAGTTCTTGATTTTTATCTACGTCAATTTTAATAATAGACACACGGTCTTTTAAATTATCTTTTACGTCTTTTAAAATAGGACTCATAGTTTTACAAGGTCCACACCACTCTGCATAAAAATCCACCAAAACAGGTGAATCTTGATTAATTATTTCTGAAAATTTACTCATTTTATTTTTATTTAATTATCAAAAACAACAGTCCAAATACCTCTAACTTGATTTATATTGTAACCTGTAGCTTTATCTTCAGGATATAGTTTAGCAAGCCTAGTTAACGTAGGTTTTTCAATATCCTGATTAGGTTTACCATGACATTGCAAGCACATTGCATTGGTTGTAATTGGATAATATACTTGTACTTTATCGTCTAATAAATCAACTATTGGTTGAGGTTCTTTATTATTTTTAATATCGTTTTTAAAAGAATTAATATACGTCAATTCTTTATTATTTGCTAAATTATTTTGATTTCTTGGTTTATCAGATACCCTTTTAATAGATGCATTATGTACCACTGACATACTATCTGTTAACGGATAGGCCTTTTCATTACAAAACGCTAAAGCACCCAAAGTTCCTTTTTTTTGGATAGAACCCATTAGATTTTTTCCTAATACCGCTTTTGTTGCTAATGCATACTTTAGGCCACGTTCCGCATAAGGTAAATCATGATAGTTTATTTCTGTTTGTTGTTGCTTAGTCTCTTCTTGTTGGCTTTTTCCAAACCCTTTACCATGTCCTTTTTCTTCATTATAATGCTTTTCAAACCAGTCAGGTTGATCAATATTATAATCAAACATATAATCTGCTATTTTAGCAATTGTCTCTTCTGGAAATGATTGTTTTGGCATAACACCAAAACGTTTTACTGCTCCAAACATTTTTGCATCTTGTGCATTTGGATTTTTAATCCATGCTTGCATATTTTCTACAAATTGTGCTTTTGTAGTGTTTTCATCAATGTAATGCCTTTTAATAGCAACCATTGGTGGTCCAATCCTATCCGACTGACTTGCAGATGGACTATGACACGTATAGCAGTTAATTTCCATTAACTTTTTTCCTGGATGCTTATTGGCTTCCATTTGTAAATCAAAAGCAGAAAGCTTTTTATTGTTGGTATTATTACAGCTCAATATAAGCAAGCTTAAAGCAATAAGTAGATAGGATTTTTTCATAATCTATTTTTTTATTGTGAAAGCTTGCCAGTAGCACAACTTACAAAAGATTTAGCTTTGGACACCAAGTTATTATCATCATCTACTGATGGATAACCTAATGTTTTAAGGCGTTCTTTTACTGCTATAGCTTCCGCTTGATTATTATGACTAAATGCTACTACACTATTGTCAACATCTATTGAAATCTCTGAGATATTTTCTAGTTCTGCTAATTTTGTAGTTATGGTGTTTGCACAACCACCACATTTTAAATTTTGTACTGTTATTGAAGTGTTCATTTATAATATTGTTTTAAATTTTGGTAAAATATGTTCGCTAAAATGCTGGGTTCATTTTTAATATAAGTTTGAGGTTTTGTAAAACTATTTCGCCGTAAGGCAAACTTTTATATTAATAGATAAAGTTACCACAATATATATACCTAAACGGTAACTAATGTTACACAAAAAAAGCGCGTATTACAATAATGCAATACGCGCTTTTACCAATAAAATTAATTATAATATTATTTTAATGTTGTAGGACAAACAAAATCTGTTCTTGGTATATCTGTTTTTTTAATGGCACCATAACCACCTGCTACATCTATTAAATTGTGGATACCTCTGCTTTTTAATATTGATGCTGCAATTACAGATCTGTAACCACCAGCACAATGAATATAAAACGGTTTATCTTCTGGAAACTCGCTTAAATGACTATTAATATTATCTAACGCAGTATGTTTAGCTCCATCGACATGTTCGGCAGTAAATTCACCATCTTTTCTAACATCAAAAATCACGTCTTTATTGTCTTCGTATCGTTTTGCAAACTCTTCTGCAGAGATTGATGTTAAGGTGTCGTAGTCCATTCCTGCGCTTTTCCAAGCCTCAAAACTACCGTCTAAATACCCAATTACATTATCAAATCCAACACGTGACAAACGTGTGATTACCTCTTCTTCTCTTCCTTCTGGAATGACCAATAAAATTGGTTGACTAACATCTGCAATTAATGCACCAACCCAAGGAGCAAATCCACCATCAATACCAATAAATATAGAACGTGGAATATGTCCTTTTACAAATTCTGATTGATTACGTACGTCTAAAACAATAGCTTCAGTCTCGTTAGCTGCTGCTTCAAAAGCCTTTGGTGTTAATGGTTTTTGAGATTTAGTCATTACTTTATCAAAGCTTTCATAACCTTTAATATTCATCATAACGTTTTGAGGAAAGTACGCTGGTGGCTCTGATAAACCCTCTAATAATTCAGCAATAAATTCGTCTTTAGTCATGTCTGCACGTAAAGCGTAATTGACTTTTTTCTGATTTCCTAAAGTATCTGTAGTTTCTTTACTCATGTTTTTTCCACAAGCAGAACCTGCACCATGATTAGGATACACTATTAAGTCGTCACTTAATGGCATTATCTTATTACGAAGTGAATCGAATAAATAACCTGCCAGTTTTTCTTGTGTTAAATCCGAAGCTATTTTTTGTGCCAAATCAGGACGACCAACATCGCCTATAAAAAGCGTATCTCCTGTAACTATACCATGTTCTTTACCATTTTGATCAATAACAAGGTATGTTGTACTCTCCATTGTATGTCCTGGAGTGTGGATAGCTTTAATCTTGTAGTCTCCAACTTCAAATACTTGACCATCTGTTGCAATTAATGCATCATAAGAAGGTTTAGCAGTAGGTCCAAATACGATTTGAGCACCTGTTTTTTCTTTTAAATCCAAATGTCCAGACACAAAATCTGCATGAAAATGCGTTTCAAAAATGTACTTTATTTTTGCGTTGTCTTTTTGTGCTCTTTTAATGTATGGTTGCACTTCCCTTAATGGATCGATAATTGCTGCTTCTCCATTACTTTCTATATAATATGCTGCATGTGCTAAGCAACCTGTATAAATCTGCTCTATCTTCATTTTCAATTCTATTTTATATTTTGGTAAAATGTGTTCGCCTTGATGGCTCGGTTCATTTTCAATTCTATTTTATATTTTGGTAAAATGTGTTCGCCTTGATGGCTCGGTTCATTTTCAATTCTATTTTTTTTTACTAAACGAAATTCGCCGTAAGGCTAAAAAATCTTATTTAATTATTCAAATTTACTAATGTTTTTAAATTTTTATAGCAACTTAAGTTACATAATTAAAAAACTAGCTCTTTTAATATAATATAAATGGACATTACCAATACAAACCATCCAAAACTTTTTTTAAGTTTTTTACTAGAAATATATTTAGAAAAATAGCCTCCTACTAAAATACCAATTATTGTTAAAGCGGTAAATGATAATAGAAATACCCAATCAATATCTAGGGTTTGCATATCTCCAGAAAAACCTATTAGCGAGTTTATTGCGACTATAATTAGGGATGTACCTACTGCTTTTTTCATGTCTAATCCAGCCCACAATACTAGTGCTGGAACATATAAAAATCCTCCTCCTGCACCAATTAATCCTGTAATAACACCAATTATCACACCTTGCATAAATGTCTTATAATAAGGTTGTGAGGTCGCTGTAGATTTTGTGTTTTGTTTAGTTTTAATCATTGAAAAAGCTGCCAAAAACATGATTATTGCAAAAAATATCATGATGGCCATATCCTTGGTCAAACTAAATGTGCCAATAGATAGTATAGTTTCTGGTATTGCTGGTACTACAAAACGTCTAGAAATATAAACAGCAATAAATGATGGAAATGAAAACGCCAAACCTGTTTTAAAATCTACTAATCCCTCGCGATGTTTTTGAAAAACACCAACTAATGACGACGAGCCAACGACAAACAAGGAATATGCTGTAGCAATAACTGGATTATAAGCCAAAAAATAAACTAATAATGGAACAGTTAAAATAGATCCACCTCCTCCAATTAGTCCTAATACTGCTCCAATTAAAAAAGCTGCTAAATATGTTATTACTTGTATAAAATCCATAATTTAATAATCTTATACAAACTTAAAGTTTATATAGGAGATGGTTTGTAACAGTTGTTACGCTTATAAATCTAAAACCTTAATGTTGTTTCTGTGCAATTCAATTTTACCATCAATTTCAAGTGTTTTTAGTAATCTTGAAATTACTACACGCGACGTATGCAAATCTCTAGCAATTTGTTGATGTGTCACATGGATTAACTCGTTATGATTAACCATTGCTTTGTCTTTTAGGTATTTAAATAAACGCTCGTCCATTTTTAAAAAAGCAATAGTGTCTATAGCTTCTAGCAACTCTGACATACGATTATGATAACTTTGTAAGACAAATTTTTGCCAAGTCTTATATTTACCTAACCACTCTTCCATTTTAGCAACAGGTATCATAATTAACTTGGTATCTGTTTCTGCTATGGCTCTGATTTCGCTTTTAGAATTTCCTAAACAACAAGATAATGTCATTGCACACGTATCTCCTTGCTCGATAAAATAAAGGATTAACTCATCGCCATCTTCATCTTCTCTTAAAATTTTAATCGCTCCACTAACTAAAAGTGGCATTGTTTTTATATAGTCACCAATTTCAATTAATTTAAATCCTTCAGGAATATCTTTATAAGTACCAACATTATTAATTTCTTGAATTAATTCATCTTCAAATAAATATCCGTAATGCTGTTGTAACTCTTCTAACATGGTTTGTTTTTTTCAATTGTAAAGTTAACTAATTTGAATTAATTTAACTTTGTTTTGGTTGTTGAAAACATAACGACAACATCTTATATAACTCAGGATGCTTTTGTTTGAATAACTTAGGACGTTCAAAAAAATACTCGGAAGCTACAGCAAAAAGCTCGGCTTGACTTGTACCTCCATACTTTCTAATATCAGAAGTATCGTTATTAATGTTTTCCATTTCGGTATGCATTAACTCTAACCAAGGTTGTATATATTCTTTGCCTAAAAAATACTCAGGTACACCATCCGTTTCTCCATCCATTTTATCCAGTAAATGGACAAATTCATGGACAGGTGTATTATGCTTATCTGTTTTATTATTAAAGGCTAAACGAATTGCTTTTTTGGATAAAATCATTTGTTTTTCATACCTACCTGTACCTACCATCCCTAAAATTTTTCTGTTTTTATCGATATCAGAAAATTGCAAATCTTCATTAAAACTGTCTGGATAGACTATAATACCTGATAGATTATTATAACTCCATTCTTTAAATCCAAAAACAGGAATAATAGCACTAGACGCGATTAGTAACTTATCAGTTTCATCAATTGTAGTATTTACACCATCAATATTTATTTCGGTTAAAAAAAGCGCTATCCGTTTTTTAAACACGTCTTGATTTGCTTTAGATAACTTTTTATAAAATAAAACCTTATCTAATAGTATGGCGTGCCAATGTAGCGGAATTTGTTTTACTGTCCTTGGCCTCATTAGCACAAAAGCGTAAACTATAAAGCCAATAAAAATTATAAAAACAATGGTGTAAATCATATTTTAAAAGTGTTATCGCAAAATATTGTAATTATAATAGACTAAAAAATATATCTATGGTAAAAAACCACATATTAAGTATCTTCGCAAAAAACAAAATGTATGTTAAAAGCTGTGTTATTTGATATGGATGGTGTTATTGTTGACACTGAACCTTTACATAAAAAAGCCTACTTTAAAATGTTTGATCATTTTAAAATTGAAGTGTCAGAGACGTTGTATGAGTCTACTACAGGACAATCTACAATTAATGTTTGTAAACGTATGTGTGACCTATTTAAACTAGACAATGCGCCTGAGGAGTTAGTGCAATATAAACGTGATATATTTGTAAATCTTTTTCATAGTGATCCAAGTTTACAACTTATTGATGGTGTGTTGGATATAATACAAGACTATCATAGTAATGGATTAACCTTAGTTTTAGCTTCTTCGGCATCTATGCTAACTATAAATAATGTTTTTAAACGTTTTGATTTAGACCAATATTTTAAAGCTAAAATAAGTGGTGCAGATTTAAAAGCCTCAAAACCACATCCCGAAATATTTGAAAAAGCAGCACAATTAGCTGGTCATTTACAACAACACTGTATAGTTATTGAAGACTCTACCAATGGTATTAAAGCTGCAAAAGCTGCGGGAAGCTATTGTATTGGTTATGATAGTTTTCATTCTAAAAACCAAGATTATACACAAGCAGATTTAGTTGTTTCTCACTTTAAGGACATACAGTATAACAAAATATACAATATTCTAAACTAAAACTAAAGCTTTACGACCTGTATGACATATGTCATATTTTAAAAGGCACAAGCCCATTAACTTTGACTTATCAAATAGTTAAAATATGTGCTTGTCTTTAGTTAATAAATATAATGTTGCTGGACCTAGATATACTAGTTATCCTACTGTTCCTTATTGGGATTTAGATACTTTTTCATTAAAAGAATGGAAACTAAGCCTTAAAAAAGCTTTTGACGAAAGCAACAGTACTGAAGGTATTAGCTTATACATACACTTACCTTTTTGCGAAAGTCTTTGTACGTTTTGCGGTTGTAATAAACGTATCACTAAACGTCATGATGTAGAGTTACCTTATATAAATGCAGTTTTAAAAGAATGGCAATTATACTGTGATTTATTAGGCGATAAACCTGTAATTAAAGAGTTGCACCTTGGTGGTGGAACACCTACTTTTTTTGATTCTGAAAATTTAAAAATTTTAATCAATGGTATTAAATACAAAGCTAAACTAGCAGATGATTATGAGTTTAGTTTTGAAGGTCACCCTAACAATACCACAAAAACACATTTACAAACGCTATTTGATTTAGGATTTAGACGTGTCAGTTTTGGAGTGCAAGATTATAACCCTATTGTACAAAAAGCCATACACAGATTTCAACCCTTTGAAAATGTAAAAAAAGTTACAGAGTTAGCAAGAACAATAGGTTACACCTCTATTGGCCATGACATTATATTTGGTTTACCTTTTCAAACGGAAGCACATGTAGAAGACACCATTAAAAAAACAAAACAATTATTGCCAGATCGTATTGCTTTTTATAGTTACGCACATGTCCCTTGGATAAAAGGAAATGGACAAAGAGGCTATAAAGACAGTGATTTACCAACACCAAGTATAAAACAAAACCAATATCAATTAGGTAAAAAACTATTAGCACAAGCAGGATATCATGATATTGGAATGGATCATTTTGCACTTAAAACAGATGGTTTGTATCAAGCAAGTCAAACCGAAACTATGCATCGCAATTTTATGGGTTATACAGCCTCAAAAACTAAAGTGATGATAGGTTTAGGTGTCTCATCTATTAGTGACAGTTGGTATGCTTTTGCACAAAACGTAAAAGGTATTGAAGAATATTATCATTTAATTGAAAACAACAGTATTCCTGTTTTTAGAGGACACATCTTATCATCTGAAGATTTAATTATTAGACAGCACATTTTAAATTTAATGTGCCACTTTAAAACCAATTGGATGGCTAATAATTTATATTTTGAAGACATACCAGAAGTCCTATTAAAGCTTAAAGAAATGCAAGACGATGGTTTATTAAACATAGAATTAAATCAAATTTTTATTACAGAAAAAGGAAAACCGTTTGTTAGAAATATATGTATGGCTTTTGATTTGCTTTTACAGCGAAACAAACCAGAAACGCAATTATTTTCCATGACCATTTAGACTGTTAATTAATTTATAAAAGCTCGATAATTACCAACACAATCGATAACTTTAAAACATAAAACACAACCTTTAAAACTATCAATATGAAAAAAATAATAGTACCAGTAGACTTCTCTGAACATTCAAAATATGCTTTAGAATCAGCAGCTATATTGGCAAAAAAATATAATGCAGAAATATTTGCATTACACATGTTAGAAATTTCTGAAACCATCTTAACCCAAGGTGAAGCTGATATCCAATCAGAAACTATTTTCTTTTTAAAATTAGCCGAAAATAGATTTACAGAATTTTTAGATCAAGACTTTTTAAAAGATGTAAAAGTAACACCTGTAGTTAAACACTTTAAAGTTTTTAGTGAAGTAAACGATGTTGCTAAAGAGCATAATGCAGACTTAATAGTTATGGGTTCTCATGGTAGTAGTGGTTTAAAAGAAATTTTTGTGGGCTCAAATACAGAAAAAGTAGTACGTCACGCAGAAATACCTGTACTGGTTGTTAAAAACAAACCAACAACTTTAAGTTTTGATAATGTAGTATTTGCTTCAGATTTTTCTGACGGAACAGTCACTCCATATTTAAATGCTTCTAAGTTATTTGAAACATTAGGTTCAAACTTACATTTAGTATATATCAATACTCCAGGAGATAACTTTAGTAGCACCTCTGAAATGGAAAAAACGGTTGCTAACTTTTTACAAAAAGCAGATGGTAATTTAGATAAATTATCAGAAGTACAGTTTATATCTGATTACTCAGTAGAAAAAGGAGTCTTAAATTATGCAAATGTTTCTGGTGCAGACGCTATAGCTGTTGCTACACATGGTCGTACTGGATTTACACACTTTTTATCAGGAAGTATCTCTGAAGACATTGCAAATCATGCTGCATTGCCTGTAGTCACTTTCCGTATTAAATAACTGTTTTTTTAGTTAGTTATATTAAGGGTATTAAAATGAATTATCATTTTAATACCCTTTTTTTGTAAAACTAATATATATCATATCCTATAAGATTTATATCAAATATCTTTAAGTAAACCTAAAACTTAAGGATATGAAACATATCTTACTACCTACTGATTTTTCTGATAATGCATGGAGTGCTATAGTTTACGCTGTAAAATTGTATAAATACGAAGTTTGTACATTTTACTTATTACATGCTAATCCGTTAACTGCCTCTTCCCTATCCAATTTGTCAGATGTATATTTAAAAAACACCATACAGCAGTGTAAACGACAATTAGAAGAAGTTAAAGACCAAATAGAATCTAGTGATGCAAATGCTAATCACAGCTTTGAGACTGTTCTAAAATTAATTGATTTACAAGTTGCAGTAAAAGCACATATTGCAGAAAACCCAATAGACTTAATTATTATGGGTACAAAAGGTACTTCAAGAAACAAACAACTGTTTTTTGGTAGTAATACAACGCGATTAGTTAACACTATTAAAATATGCCCAATTTTAATTATACCTGATCAATATGATTATAAACCTTTAAAACAAATCGTTTTCTCTACAGATTTAAATAGGTTTTATACCGATTTAGAAATTAAAACTATCAATGATTTTACTTACGACAACAATGCCACCTTAAGGGTTGTCAACATTCAGGTTAATGATAACTTGGCACCTATACAACAATATAATTTATCCATATTACAAAAAGGACTTCAAGGCTTTAAAACGCATTACCATTCAGTACCCAATTACAACAAAAAAGCTGAGATCATAAATACATTTATACAAGATTTAAATATCGACTTACTTATTATGGTCAATTATAAGCACAGTATAATGGAACGGTTTTTAAACGAACCTGTTATAAAAAAAATAGGTTTTAATCCCTCTATCCCTTTTTTAGTTATTCCAGATAACCAATAAAATATGACAACACAGGACCTTTACATAAAAAAATCATCCGGAGAACACGTTAAGTTTTCTATAGATAAACTTAAAAATTCTTTAATAAAATCTGGAGCAGATAAAGCATTAGCCCAAAAAATCACATCAAATGTTAGAGATGAGTTATACCAAGGGATTTCTACTAAAGAAATTTACAATCGTGCTTTTGCTATGCTTAAGGCGACCAAAAGTCACTTGGCCTCTAAATACAAATTAAAAAAAGCTATTTATGAGTTAGGCCCTACGGGATTTCCGTTTGAACGTTATGTAGCAGCCATTTTAGAAGCCTCAGGTTATACAACTAAAGTTGGCGAGATTATTAATGGAAAATGTGTGAAGCATGAGGTCGATATTTTGGCAACAAAAGCCAATAATACTGTACTTGTCGAGTGCAAATTTCATGGTGAGGCTGGATTAAATTGCAATGTCAAAATACCGTTGTATATCTATTCTAGATTTCAGGATATTCAGCTTAACTGGAATATCAAATATCACTCAAACACAACTATGACACAAGGTTGGGTAGTCACAAACACAAGATTTACAGAGGATGCAAAAACATATGGTAATTGTATTGGGTTACACTTATTAAGTTGGGATTACCCTTTAAATAATGGGTTAAAAGAGCGTATCGATCAATTAAAACTTTACCCTATTACAACATCCACATTACTAACTAAAAGAGAAAAACAATTTTTATTAAACAGAGAGGTTGTCCTTTGCAAAGATTTATTAAATGACGCCTTTTATTTAGATCATTTAGGCGTCTCTGAAATTCGTAAAAAAAGAATTTTAAACGAAATTAAGTTACTATGTAATACCAAATAAAGCTATGAATAATCACGTTAACATTACCTTTTTAGGAGGAGCAAAAACAGTAACTGGATCCAAATATTTAATTGAAGCTTTTAATACTTCAATATTAATAGATTGTGGATTGTTTCAAGGCTTAAAAGATTTACGCCTTTTAAATTGGCAACCACTTCCAATAGATGTAGCTTCCATACAAACTATATTATTAACTCATGGACATCTAGACCATGTTGGTTATTTACCTAGACTAATAAAACAAGGGTTTAAAGGCACTATAATTGGTACTGCTCCAACTTTGGCTATAGCCGAAATTATTTTAAAAGATAGCGCAAAAATAAACGAAGAAGAAGCCAAAAAGGCTAATGCAGAAAACTACACTAAACATAATCCAGCATTACCTTTTTATACGCAAAAAGAAGTAGAACAAATTGTGGCCAAATTTGAAGTACAAACCCAAGACAAATGGATTAATATTAATAATCACATATCCTATAGATTTAATTATAATGGTCATATAATAGGTTCAACATTTATAGAATTAGATATTGATGGAAAACGTTTTGTATTTTCTGGAGACATTGGTAGAACAAATGATTATTTACTTAGCGACCCAAAACGTCCTGATAATGCAGACTATTTATTTATAGAAAGTACTTATGGAGATAAACTACATCCTAAAGAGGCTATTGAAGAAAAACTAACTGACATAATCAAACAAACCATAAACGATAGAGGCAATTTAATTATCCCAAGTTTTGCGGTAGAACGTTTACAGATGCTAATGTTTATTTTATTTAAATTATATCAAAAAAATAAAATTCCAAACATTCCGATATTTGTAGATAGCCCAATGGGAAACAATGTGTTAGAGGTTTTTAAAAAATTTCCAAAATGGCATAAATTGTCAGCATCAGATTATGAGGCTATGTGTAACCATATTAATATTATTACCTCTTATGCAGATACCTGGAAAACCATAGATGATCCACGCTCTAAAATAATTATAGCAGGAAGTGGTATGGTAACTGGAGGACGTGTATTAACTTATTTGCAACAATTAATAGATCATGATAACACAACCATTTTACTGGTAGGTTACCAAGCAGAAGGTACCAGAGGACGCTTATTAAAAGAAGGCACACATGAGGTTAAATTTTATGGTAAATACTACCCTGTTAAAGCAAAAGTAAAACATATTGATAGTTTGTCTGCTCATGCAGATCAATCAGGTTTATTGGATTGGCTAAGTGCTATTAAAAATACACCAAAAGCCATTTATTTAGTCCATGGAGAGGCTACTGCACAACAAGCCTTTCATGTTAAATTAAAAACTGTTTATGGATGGGACAGCTATTGTCCAGCGTTAAATGAAGTGATTAAAATTAAATTGTAAGCTGTTAGTTACATGATAAATATCATAGTTTAAGACTAACAATATAAGTACCTTTAATTATAGAAAATAATAACTGAGTAGTAAGAGATTGCAATAATTAATACCACGACACGCTATTAATCAACAACAAAAATTATTTTTTTGTTAAACGGTTTACTAAGTCAAAGTAATACCAAAAAGTGGTACATAAAGTTGTAATCAATAAACAGGAAGTTGACAATGTTATACTTCCTGTTTTTTTTTAAAACAATAATTAAATTATGAAATCAGAAAAGAAAACCAAAATTGTAGAATGGTATAGTGCTGAAAGAATGCATAACATGTCCAAAACATGGTTATCAGAGCTTAACTTTATAAAGGATGAACAAATCTTTTTAGAAGAATTACTAACCGATTATACACATAAAATAATTGAGGCAGAAATATTAGATAGAGCCAAAATAGTAACCACTGCTTTACTAAGAACCACTAGAGGTAATCAACTACTTATTAATGACTTAACAAAGCACGAAAAAGAACTAAGTTTAATGGTGGACGGTAAGGATGAAATTGAAAAAGAAGAACAATATAAAGAAGACCATAGAACGTTAACTAAGACATTGAGTTCTTTTTTTTACGACTATAAAGCGGTTAAATTTGAGGTTTTTGAATTGGTAAAAAGACTAATGAAAACAGACAAAGACGAACACTTATTAAATAAATAATATGAAAAAAACACTACTTATATTATTACTTATATCGCTATATGCATGTGATAGCACGCAATTAAGAGAGCGTTGGATTAGTCCAGACGCCAGCGATTACACATTACAAAAAGTTTTTATTGTGGCATTATCAAATAATCAAACAGCTAAATCACAATTTGAAAAAAAACTACAAAAACAATTAGTCGCTAGAGGGATTGATGCTTCTGTTAGCTTAGATAAGTTTGACGCAGATTTTTTAGAATCAGAAAAAACTGACGCAGAATTAAAAGTGTTAGAAAATCAATTAATTGAGGAAGGTTTTGATGCTGTAATTTTTACTAAAGTAGCTGGAATAAAAAACAAAATTCAATACAAGAAAGACTATTCTAATTTTGATAAAAATCACAAAAAATTTAATGACGATTTTTTAATGTATCAAGATCAGGTTTTTAATCCGGATGCTTATAAAGAATATCAGGTTTATAATGCCGAAACGTCCGTGTATTGCCTATGTCCTACAAAAGACCGCACACTAATATGGAAAGGATATATAGACATTGTAGATCCAGAAAACATTGATCAAACAGTAAATGATTACTCTAAACTATTAACATTAGTCTTAGAAAACGATGGTATTATTCCTGAAATAGAATAAATACTTTTTAAACACACGCCTATTATTAATCGTGTAGTACAAATAAAGGAACACTAGCTATTTTACTATGTTTTGTTATTGGAGATCCCATAAACAAACGTTCTAAAAAGCTAGTTTTTTGTATTATAAACACTTCAAAGTCTATGGTGTTAGTTTGCAAATAAGTATCCACTACATGATGCATAGGTACACTAACAACTTGATGGTAAATAAAATTACTTGTGTGTAATAGTTCGTTTAATAATTTTAAATCTTCTTGGTCTGAAGTTGCAGTTTCGGTTATTCTTAAAATATGATATTTACTTGTACTCTTGTCCACTAGGTTCAAGATTTGTTGTACTCTTTTTTCGTTTAAAATATCCTTATCATCTAACGGAAGTAAAACTGTTTCTGGTTTAGTAAACTTGAAATGTTTAGGCACAACTAATGTTGGACAAGATACATTACGTATAACATGTAATGTATGACTTCCAAAAACAACCTCATCTGCTCCAGTCACACCATTTGTTCCCATTACGACTAAATCTATAGCGTTTTGTGTGATTATTTGATTGACTGCATCTGTAAACACATCATAATCTATATGAGTTAAAAATGCATGTCTATCGTTTTTATATTTTAAATGAAGTGCTGTAGCTAAATCCTCTAAATCTTCTTTAGGTGACTTTACTATGGAAGCATATAAGTTGGCATTACCAGTAGTCATTAAATCTGCAGATGTAAATGCTGATGCTTTATGTATATATACTAAATGAAACTGTACAGTTTTAGATTTTAGTAATTGTAATGTATAATCTATAGCATTTTTTGAGCTTTCTGAAAAGTCCGTAAGTAATAAAACATTCTGCATTATAAAACTGATTTTAAATTAATTAGCGTATTGTAATTTACAAAATAATAGTAAATATTATTTATGAATTTAAGTTTAAGTTGGCTTGGCTTTATTTCCGCGAAAGCGATAAATTTAAACGTTTTATTAATGGCAATCAATTGCACTATTAACCATCTGTACCACTGGACTTGGAGAGATATATGGAATACCTAATCCTAGTCCACGCAAAATAAATAAAGCGCCAATTACTATTACAAATACTGGAATTGCTTTTTGAATGCGTTGTTTTACTTGTGCGTTTAAAAATTTACCCAAATAAATTGCTGTAGTCATTAATGGGATGGTACCTAAACCAAAAAAAGCCATATACAAACTGCCTTGCCAAGCATTACCTGCAGCTATGGCTCCAAAAACTGCCATATATACTAAACCACATGGTAAAAAACCATTTAAAAATCCTATGGTTAAAAAGGTGTCTGCTGTTTTCTTTTTTAAGGCTTGACCCATTTGTTTTTTTACAAAGCCAACTGCTTTATAAATAGGCTTAACTATATAATTTCGTCCTAATTTTTTATACGGAAAAAGGATTACCACTATCATTAAAACTCCTATTAGGATAGATAATTTTTGTTGTAATCCAAAAATATATAAGCTTTTACCAATGACACCAAATATTAAACCAATGATGCTATAAGCTAATATACGTCCAAAATGATAAGCCGTAATTTGAGTTATTTTTTTAAAAGAATTACTTCTATCTACAGGCAGCATAAAAGCAATAGGACCACACATACCAACGCAGTGAAAACTTCCTAATAAACCAAATATGAGCGCTGTAATTAACATTAATACAAGACGTCTTGTTTGTACATGTAATTTGTACCTTTGTAATTCCAATCTATTTTAATGTTCCAACGACCATCTAACATACGTTTGTCAGGTATGAGCAAATTGTGATTAGACAACAAAATTGTGGTTTCGAAGTCTAGTTGTTTGTTAGATGGTCTATATAGGAACACTTTACCTTTAATATTACTGAAGTCTAACTCTGAAGGAAAACTAATTAGCATACCTTCTGGTGTTTTTTTCCAGGTTATTTTAGAGTCAAGCTCTTTAGATTTTTTCTCTTTATTAATATCATTTTGATACTCTAACTCTTGTTTGTAGTAATTATCATTAACCAAATCATGATCCAGATTTTTATCTGTATTCATGGCTATAACAAAATACATTATAAAGCTTATAAATAGTATAAATGCTATAACTACTCCTGTTCCCCAATTTAATTTCATTTTCTAATCTGTTTAATTATAGCTTCTAGGTCCTAAGAAGTTAACTGTTGTAGTTTCGATTAATTTTGTATCACTATACACCTCAATGGTTAGCTTAGTTTTATCCTCTTTTAAAGCACTTTGATCAAGCTCTATAAATAAAGTTCCTTCAGCCAAACCTTGTGCTGGTACTAAAAAGCTATTATCCGTAGAGACTAACTTAATGGTTCCTTTATACTTTTTAAGTTTAAAGTTTACATTATCAATAGCCTGAGTTGTTTTATTTACAAGTTTATAAGTAAAAACATTACTTATTATATTATCAGCTTTATGCTCGAATAATTGACCTGGCAGCCTTAAAACACGTGCTTCTACATCGTTTCGTAACTGTAACATTGCAATTAAAACACCTGTTAATATAAATAAGACAACAACATAGGCTTTAAGTCTTAATGTAAATTTAAAGGGTTCTTTCTTTTCAATATTATTTTCACTTGCATAACGTATAAGTCCTTTAGGCAAGCCTACTTTTTCCATTATATCATCACACTCGTCTATACAAGCTGTACAATTTACACACTCTAATTGTGTACCGTTTCTAATATCAATTCCTGTTGGACACACATGTACACATTGCATACAATCGATACAATCTCCATGACCAAGCGCTTCTCTATCTTCGTTTTTTCTAAACTTTTTACGTCCATTCTCACCTTCTCCACGTTTATGGTCATAGGCAACAATAATAGATTGATTGTCTAATAATACACCTTGTAAACGTCCATAAGGACAAGCGATTATACAAACTTGCTCTCTAAACCAAGAAAATACAAAGTAAAATAATCCTGTAAAAATTAGCAACGGAAATAAAGTACTTAAATGCTTAAATGGTCCTTCTGTTATGTAATTTAACAGCTTATCACTACCTATTAAATAAGCTAAAAAGACATTAGCTATTAAAAAGGAAATGATAACAAAAATGGTATGTTTTAAAATACGTTTTCTGATTTTTTCTGGTGTCCATTTGGTTCTTTTTAATTTCATTTGAGCACCTCTATCACCATCAATCCAGTATTCGATACGTCTAAACACCATTTCTAAAAAAATGGTTTGTGGACAAATCCATCCACAAAATATACGACCAAATGCAACTGTAAATACAGTAATGAAGATAACACCAATAATCATTGAGATTACAAATAGGTGAAAATCTTGAGGCCAAAACGGAAAACCAAAAATATTAAAACGTCTTTCTAATACATTAAATAGTAAAAACTGGTTACCATTAATTTTAACAAATGGAGCTGCAAATAAAAAGGCTAAAAGAATATAACTTACTATTTTCCTATAATCGTAAAACTTTCCGCTTGGCTTTTTTGGAAATACCCAAGCACGTTTACCGTCTTCGTTTATAGTTGCTATTGAGTCTCTAAAACTCTCGTTATCTGGAGCTTCCATTGTATATGTATTAATTGTTCATTGAAACAGATTTCTCTACTTCTAAAACGTCTGTATCTTTTATTTCTGCTGGTATTTGTAAATCTTCTGCACCTTGTGGTTGCCAAAGATCACCTTCTGCCTCTTTAGGATTAGCAGGAGTTGTACCTTGTAAAGACAACACATAACTTGCTACTTGTGCCATTTCTAATGGTTTTAAATCTTTTTTCCAAGACACCATACCTTTACCAGAACGTCCACCTTCAGAGATTGTCTGGAATACATTTTTTATGCTTCCACCCAAAATCCAATGCTTATCTGTTAGATTTGGTCCAATTCCTCCTCCACCATCTGCCATGTGACAAGCGATACAGTTTTCTGTAAATATTTTTTTACCGTTTTGTAAGTCTAAAGCATCTGTTAATAGTACTACTGAATTAACATCCACTAGGTTTTTAGCAGTTTTTTTGTATGCTTCAATTTCAATTTTTGCTTGTGCATACTCATTATCCAACTCTTCATATTGTGTGTCTGATGATCCTGTAACATGAAAATTAAACAAGTAGATTACAGCAAATACCATAGATGCGTACCATGAGTATAACCACCATGGTGGTAAGTTATTATCTAGCTCTTTAATACCATCGTAGTTATGGTCTAAAATAATTTCGTGCTCTTCCTCGATTGGTTTTTCACCACCTTTAAGTTTAGCATAAACAGCCTTTAACTTAGTAAATTGATGGACTTTAGTTTGACTAGCTAAATAGCGTTGTTTACCTGCTTCATCTAAACTTTGAAATAGTACGTTTTCAATAGAGCCTACAATCCCTTCTATTGCAATTAGTATCACTAATACTAGTAATAAAAATAACATGATTATTGGATACTCTAAAAAAGCTGGTTTGTCTCCTGAGTCTACAAAAAACTCTACTAATCCAAAAATAATAAAGAATACAGCTGGTACTCTGACGTATGATGGAATTAAATGTCTCATAATTCGGTTTCGTTTTGGTTATCTAAGTCTAATGGTAAATTACTTACAGTGGTGATGTAGTCTTTTTTAGCGGTAATTACCCACCAAAAAAGGACTACAAAAAAACCAAAGAATATAAGTAATGAAAATATTGGATATATCTCTACACCTGCAATACTGTCTAAATGATTTTTTACAAATTTTAACATGGCGTTCTATTTTTGTACTGTTGTTTCTTCTACTGTGTCTACTTTTATATCTGTACCTAAACGTTGTAAGTAAGCTATAACAGCTACAATTTCACGATTACGCATTTCAACAAAATCTGCTCCTCCGTTTTTCTTGCTATCTTCATAAGCTTTTGCAAAATCAGGATCACTATAAAGATTTTTTTCAATTTGCGTTCCTTGTTCTAACATTTGCGCTTGTGCATTTGCAATATCTTCTTCTGTATATGGTACACCTAGTTTTACCATAACTTCCATCTTAGCCTCAATTTGAGATTTATCTAAAGTATTATCAATTAGCCATTTGTAAGCTGGCATAATAGAACCTGAAGAGGTACTTTGTGGATCATACATATGGTTAAAGTGCCAGTTATCGTTATACTTACCACCTACTCGATGTAAATCTGGACCTGTACGCTTACTTCCCCATAAAAATGGATGGTCATATACAAACTCTCCTGCTTTACTATATTCTCCGTATCGCTCTACTTCACTTCTAAATGGTCTAACCATTTGTGAGTGGCATCCAACACAACCTTCACGTATATATATATCACGACCTTCTAACTCTAATGGAGAGTATGGTTTAACACTACTAATAGTTGGTATATTAGATTTAACCATAATTGTTGGTACAATTTGCACAATCCCTCCAATTAAAATAGCGATAGTTGCTCCAATAGTTAATCTTATTGGCTTACGCTCTAACCATGTGTGCCATCCTTCTCCAGATACACGTTTTTTAGATACACGTTGTAACGCAGCAGCTTCTGCTAATTCATCCTCAACAACACTACCTTTTCTAATAGTTGCAATAACGTTAAATACTAAGATTAACATTCCTGTTAAGTATAGCGTACCACCTATTGCACGCATCCAATACATTGGTATAATCTCTGATACAGTTTCTAAAAAGTTACCATATTTTAAATTTCCATCAGGATTAAACTGCTTCCACATACTAGCTTGTGTAAAACCTGCTACATACATTGGTAAGGCATACATAATAATACCTAAAGTACCTATCCAAAAATGTAGATTTGCTAATGCTAATGAGTATAATTTTGTTTTAAATAATTTTGGTACTAAATAGTAAATCATACCAAATGTTAAAAACCCATTCCACGCTAATGCACCAACGTGCACGTGTGCAATAATCCAATCTGTAAAGTGTGCAATTGCATTTACATTTTTAAGCGATAACATTGGTCCTTCAAATGTTGCCATACCATAACCAGTAATTGCAACAACCATAAATTTAAGTACTGGATCAACACGTACTTTATCCCAAGCACCACGAAGGGTTAATAATCCATTTATCATTCCTCCCCAAGAAGGCATTAATAACATTACAGAAAATGCAACTCCTAAATTTTGAGCCCATTCTGGTAAAGCAGTGTATAATAAATGGTGTGGTCCAGCCCAAATATAAATAAAGATTAACGACCAAAAGTGTACAATGGATAGTCTGTATGAATACACAGGTCTATTAGCAGCTTTAGGTACAAAGTAATACATCAAACCTAAAAAAGGTGTTGTTAAGAAAAAGGCAACCGCATTATGTCCATACCACCATTGTACTAAAGCATCTTGTACACCTGCGTAAACCGAGTAACTTTTCATACCAGTTAAACTAACAGGTAACTCTAAACTATTAAAAATATGTAGTACTGCAACAGTTACAAACGTAGCGATGTAAAACCAGATAGCAACATATAAGTGACGTTGACGACGCTTTAACATTGTACCAATAAGGTTTGCACCAAAAGCAACCCAAATTAAGGCAATAGCAATATCAAAAGGCCATTCTAACTCGGCATATTCTTTAGATGTCGAGTAACCTAAAGGTAACGTAATGGCTGCTCCAACAATTATTAATTGCCATCCCCAAAAATTAATATTACTTAACAAGTCGCTAAACATTCTAGCTTTAAGTAAACGTTGTGTCGAGTAATACACTCCTGCAAATATAGCGTTACCCACAAACGCGAAAATCACCGCATTGGTGTGTAATGGTCTTAAACGACCAAAGCTAAGCCATGAAATCCCATCTGTCATATTTGGGAATAAAAACATGTAAGCTAAAAGTAGCCCTACAAGCATACCAACAACTCCCCAGAGGATGGTAGCGTAAAGAAACTTTTTAACGATTTTGTTATCGTAATAAAATTGCTGCATTTCCATAATTAATTGTGATTAGTCTTATTTTTGATTTTAGTTTTTTTTATTGTTTTAACTGGCGTTTTAACCAATTCGTCTTCAAAAAGCATTCTTACAGATGGTGTGTAACCATCATCAAATTGTCCATTTTTAACAGCCATTATAAACGCTGTAAAAAACACAATCGCGATAATTATGCTTACTGTTAGTAAAATATATATAACACTCATACCTATTAGAAGTTATGCTACAAAAGTAATTTAGTAGGCTTGTTTAAAAGATGACATTTATCATGTTTAACCAAGTTTTGAACTTAAATTTAAAAAAATTTTAAGATTTTATTAAGATTTTTTTCGCTTTCGCGGAAAACTTGCAACACGTAAAAACACTAAGCAAAAAATTGAAATAAACTTTACTTTATTTTACGTCCAATCCAATTGGTTGCAAGTGTTGTAAATATGACTATACTAATCGAGCTTAAAGGCATTAAAATAGCTGCAATTACAGGAGCTAGCTGTCCTGTTACTGCAAAATACAAACCAATAACATTGTAGAATAATGATAATAAAAAACTCCATTTTATAATCTTTATAGCGCTTTTAGAAGCCTTTATATATTGATACAATTGGTTAAACTTTGTAGCATCCAATATAGCATCACAAGCAGGAGAAAATACATTAACATTTTCTGAAATTGCTATTCCAACATTACTTTGTGCCAAAGCACCAGCATCGTTTAAACCGTCTCCAACCATCAATACTTTTGCACCTTCTGATTGATGGTATTTAATATACTCTAACTTATCATCTGGCTTCTGATTGAATAGCATTTTTGTTTTAGCAGGCAGAAGCTTTTTAAGGTTTTCTAATTCACCTTCATTATCTCCAGACAAAATCACTAAGTCAAAGTGCTTTTTAAGTTTGTTAAACAACTTAGACAAGCCTTTACGGTAACTATTATAAAATGTATATTTTCCTTTGTAACCTTTATTTGTACTAATATGTACTGCAGTATTTAAAACTGTACTATCGTTGTTAAAACCTACAAATTTAGCCGAACCAATTTTTATATTTTGGGTCGCATGAGACGCCTCAATACCTTGCCCTAAATGTTCTTCAAAATAATCTAAGGTTACAATATCATTATCTTTTAAAATATCATACAACCCTCTACTTAAAGGATGGTTTGAGCCTCTTAAGGTATTTTTTAATAATACTTCCTCATCCAAACTTAATGGCACACCTTCATATTTTGCATCACTTTTTTTATTAGACGTAATGGTTCCTGTTTTATCAAAAATAACAGTATCGATATGTGCTAATTGTTCTAAAACAGAAGCGTTTTTAAGGTAAAATTTCTTTTTTCCAAAAATGCGTAACAAATTACCAAAAGTAAAAGGAGCTGCTAAAGCAATTGCGCATGGACAAGCGATAATTAATACTGCTGTAAAGACATTTAAAGCTTTACTGCTATCCGCAAACATCCAATATGCTGTAGCTATAAAGGCAATACTTAAAACAGCAATTGTAAAACGTTTACTAATCGCATTGGTTAGGGTTGTAAAACCATCCTCTTTATTTTTACTAAAAACATCGTTACTCCATAATTGTGTCAGGTAACTTTGTTCTACAGATTTTATGGCCTCCATTTCTATAACACCAGAGGTTTGTTTACCGCCTGCAAATAACTTGTCTCCAGAACTTTTCTTAACCGTTTCGGACTCACCTGTTACAAAGCTGTAATCGATTCTTGCGTTTCCGTTAATTAATATACCATCAACCGGAATTAATTCTTGATTTCTTATTAATAATCGATCTCCTTTTTTAATGTCATATACTTGAACTGGCACTTCTTCGTTATTAAAAATTTTAGTTACTGCTATGGGGAAATACGACTTGTAATCGCGCTCAAAAGACAAGAACGAATAGGTTTTTTGCTGAAAAAACTTTCCTAATAATAAAAAGAAAACTAAACCTGTTAAACTATCAAAAAAACCAGAGCCTATGTCAAAAACAATTTCGGCAGTACTTCTTAAAAACAAAACAACAACGCCTAAAGCTATTGGAATATCTATGTTTAATATTTTAGTTTTTATAGCTTTAAAAGCCGAAATAAAATAATCTTGAGCTGCATAAAACACAACAGGTAATGAAAACGCAAACATAATCCACCTAAAGACATGCTTGTATTGCTCTAACCAAAACTCATTTACCTCAAAATATTCTGGAAATGATAAAAACATCACATTACCAAAAGCAAAACCTGCAACGCCTAATTTATAAATTAAACTACGGTTGACATTTTCTTGTCCTGTTTTATAATCGTCTAAACTAATGTAGGGTTCATATCCAACAGAGCTTAATAGAAGGACTAGTTGTTTAAGCGAAAAAGCTTCGGTGTTATAAGAAACTCGTACTGTTTTTTTACCAAAATTGACTTGAGATAAAGAAACTGCTGGATTTAATTTATTAAGATTTTCTAAAATCCATATACAAGAACTACAATGAATATGCGGAATATAAAGTGTAGCTATTTGAGTTTTACCGTCGTCAAACTCGACTAACTTCTCTATAATTTTATCTTGCGATAAAAAATCATACTTACCTTCTATCTCCTTTGGTATTGCTCCAGGAGACGATTGTAAGTCGTAGTAACATGTTAAGTCACTTTCAGACAAGATTTCATAAACTGTTTTACAACCTTGACAACAAAAGGGTTTATCCTTTATTAGTATTGTTGTATCTGTACAATTATCGCCACAATGATAACATACTTTTGATTCCATAATTTGCTCATTTACCTGTAACAAAGGTTACATTTTGTGATTAATTAATATATGATATTTGTCATATCAGGTATTGTATACTTTTGGTATACTGCAACAAAATTAGGTATGAGTAAATGTGAACATTGTATTGTCAGGCAATTTAATAGTTTAAACACCTTGACAAGAGAGGAATTAGTGCGCGTGTCTGCATGTAAAACTGGACGAGTAGTCAAAAAAGGTGACATAATTTTTAGAGAAGGTGAAGCATTAAATGGTATTTATTGCATTAGAGAAGGCGTTTGTAAACTGACTAAATTAAGCGAAAACGGTAAAGATCAAGTCGTCAAATTATCTGTAAAAGGTGGTATGATGGGACAACGCTCTTTGGTTAGTAATGAATGTTCTAATTTAACTGCTGTAGCCTTAAATGATATGCAAATTTGTTTTATACCCAAACAAGAAATATTAGATGATTTACAGAAAAATGTAAACTTTTCTATGGATCTTTTAAAACGAATGGCTCAAGATTTAAGAGATGCAGATGATAGTCTTGTGGATATGGCTCAAAAAACAGTAAAGCAACGTTTAGCAGAAACTTTATTGTACGTTAAAAACAAATTTGATAATGATGCAGATGGTTATTTAGCTTTAACATTATCTAGAGATGACTATGCTAGCATTGTTGGTACAGCAACAGAAAGTGCTATTAGAATTTTATCTCAATTTAAAAAGGAAGGCATTATTAGTACCAAAGGAAAGCAAATAAAAATTGAAGATGAGCAGGCTTTAAAACGTGTGGAGTAAAATAAAAATTAATTTATAAAAAAAAGGATATCAATAATGATATCCTTTTTTTGTTTAAGGTAATTTAAACTATCAATCCATTATTATTTTAATTTAAACCTGAAACCTTTACATAATCAATAATAAATTCTTGCGGAAAAATAGAATCATCCACTTCTGGACCTCCAAAGTTACCTCCAATTGCAAGGTTTATTATTAAGTAAAAAGGTTTATCAAAAGGCCAAGTTTTTTCGTTTTTAATTTCTGGTGAAAAGGTGTACACTAAATTATCATCTATATAAAATGAAATAGAGTCTTTAGTCCACTTTGTTTTATAATTATGAAACCCTTCCTCTATATCCTTTATAGTTGTAATTTTTGTATTAACAGATTTACCATAACTATCAGGCGTATGTAACGTCGTATGAATTTGATGTGGAGCCTTACCTACATATTCTAAAATATCAATTTCACCGCAAGCAGGCCAAGTATTAGTATCAATATCATTACCTAACATCCAAAATGCAGGCCATAATCCTGATCCTTTTGGCAATTTAGCGCTAACCTCTACTGTACCATATTGAAATTCAATTTTGTCTTTAGTTGTGATTTTTCCTGAATAATATCCAGTCGAATCTTTAGTAGCTGTTATTATTAAATTACCGTCTTTTACAGATACATTTTCTTTAGTATAAATTTGTCTTTCATTATTACCCCAACCACATAAATTTGGACAACCATCTCCTAAATCGTAATTCCAATTAGCATCGTTTAATTGCGTCCCATCAAATTGATCTATAAAGTTAAACACTTGATTATTGTTGTCTAACTTTGTGTCAAGCTTAACTACTTCCTTGTTTTCTTCTTTACAAGCCAAACATAGCAATGCGACTACTACTAATTTAAATACTTTTATCATAATTTAAATGTGTCTGTTAAAACAGTTTTAGAGCTTCCTCCAATATAGACTTCAAAATCTCCAGTTTCGACGTTAAACTCACCTTGATTATTGTAAAAACCAAGTTCTGCTTTAGTCAAAATTAATTGAATAGTTTTGGTTTCATTTGGATTTAATTCAACTAATTCAAACCCTTTTAATTCTTTAATTGGTCTTGTTACACTAGCAAATAAATCCTTTAAATATAGCTGTACGACCTCTTTACCCTTAAATTTACCTGTATTAGTTAAGTCTACAGAAACTTTTATGGTTTCATCATCAGAAAAGGTATTACTAATTTTTAAGTTACTATACTTAAACGTCGTATAACTTAAACCATGTCCAAAAACATATAATGGATCATTTGTTTCGTCTTGATAATGTGACCAAAACACCACGTCCTTACCTGGTAAAGTAGGCCTACCTGTACTTTTGTAATTGTAATAAATTGGAACTTGACCAACGTGTCTAGGAAAAGTCATTGGTAATTTACCACTTGGATTATAATCGCCATATAATACTTGAGCAATAGCGTTACCACTTTGTGTGCCTAATTGCCAAGCCTCTACAATTGCAGGAATATTATCATCTGCCCAAGTAATAGTTAAAGGTCTTCCATTGTTTAAAACTAAAACTATGTTTTTGTTAACTTTATAAACCGCTTCAAGTAACTGTTGTTGGACACCTGGTAAGCCTAAGTCTGTACGACTTCTACCTTCACCACTTTGATAACCATGTTCTCCTAAAACCATAATAACTACATCTGCTTGCTTTGCGTTTTTAATAGCTGCATCAAACTCACTTTTATCAGTGGTGTTTATATTTACTTCAATCGCAAATTCGGTTTTACCTAAAGCGACATCTGCACCTTTGGAATAGGTAATTGTGTTTCCTGAATATTGATTTAATCCCTCTAATACAGAAACAGCTGTGCTATCCTTAGCAGCTATACGCCAACTTCCTAATGGACTTGTTTTATCTGAAGCCAAAGCACCAATAACTGCTATTTTTTGACCTTCTTTTTTTAATGGTAAAAGGTTATTTTCATTTTTAAGTAATACAATGGACTTTTTAGCCATATCTAAAACTGCATCCTGAATTTCCTGGCTTCCAATGACTTGTTTCTCTCTGGTTTCATCCAAATATTTATAAGGATCATCAAATAGACCCAACTCAAATTTCACGCGTAAAATTCGGCTTACAGCATCATCAATAAGCTTGATATCCACTTTACCTTCGTTAACTAAACCTGCAAGTTCTTCTACATACAAATAAGATTCCATGTCCATATCAGAACCTGCATTAACTGCTAATTGGGCAGCTTGTTTGCCATCTTTAGCATAACCATGAGCAATCATTTCTGTAATTGATCCCCAATCTGAAACCATAAAACCATCAAAACCCCATTTTCCTTTTAAAATATCGCGTTGTAAATATTTGTCTCCAGTTGCAGGAATACCATTAAGCTCGTTAAACGAATTCATAAACGTTCTCACACCTGCATCTTTGGCTGCTTTAAAAGGCGGTAAAATAATATTGTTTAACGTGGAAGTCCCTATGTCTGCTGTATTGTAATCACGTCCAGCCTCTGCAAACCCATAAGCTGCAAAGTGTTTAGCACATGCTGCAATTGAAAAATGAGAAGATAGGTCGTCACTTTGAAACCCATTTACCCTAGCAATTGCAATTTTAGACCCTAAATAAGTATCCTCTCCTGCACCTTCCATAACGCGTCCCCAACGTGCATCTCTAGAAATGTCTACCATTGGTGCAAATGTCCAGTTTATACCTGCAGCAGACGCTTCCTTAGCTGCAACTTCTGAAGATTTTTTAATCGCTTCTAAATCCCAACTTGCTGATTCTGCTAATGGAATAGGACTTAATGTTTCGTAACCATGAATTACATCAAAACCAATGATTAAAGGAATCCCTAGACGCGTTTCTTCTACTGCTATTTTTTGCACAGCTCTTACGTCCTTTACACCTCTAACATTAAGCATGGAACCAACATATCCTTTTCTTAAATGTTCGTATTTTTTAGCTTGGTCTCCATTTTCAGGAACAGGACCTGTTACATCCCAAAACCCATTATACTGGTTCATTTGACCTATTTTTTCTTCTAAAGTCATTTTGGCTAGCAAATCTGATACTTTAGTTTCGATATCCGAATTTTTAGAGGTCGTATTGGTTTTTAAAGCTAAGTTTTTCTCATTATCATTATTACATGATATAATGAGAAAACTAGCTAAGACTAATACATAATACTTTATTTTTTTCATATTTATTGATAAACTCTAACATATTCAATTTCCATAGACGATTGTGTAAATGCTGGATCTATGTCTCCACCAAAGGTTCCTCCCATTGCTACATTTAATATTAGGAAAAATTCACTATTAAAAGGTGAAGCACTAGTATTTGTATAGGTATGATATACTGTATCATCTACCAATATTTTTATTACATCTGGAGTCCACTCTACTGTATAATTGTGAAATTGATCAGCAACAGCATCTACAACCGTTGTACTACCATCTGCACTACCTGCAAACGCTTCTGGATAATGTAACGTACCATGTATTGTGTTTTGCTCGTTACCTTTATGTTCCATAATATCAATTTCTCCACAAGCTGGCCATACATTTGTCTGATAATTAGCACCTAGCATCCAAATTGCAGGCCAAGTTCCTCCTCCTGTTGGAAGCTTTGCTCTAACCTCTACACGACCATAAGTAAAATCATAAAGACCTTCTGATTTTAATCTTGCAGATGTATAACCACTTCCTGTTGAGATTGCTGTAATTTTTAACATACCATCTGCTACTTCTGCGTTTTCTAAATTGTTGGTATAGCTTTGCGCCTCTTGGTTACCCCAACCATCAGTACCATTACCTAAATCGTAAGTCCAATTTGCTGGGTTTGGTGCTCCATTGGTGTCAAACTCGTCTGACCAAACTAAATCTGTATAAATAGTTTCGAATCCTGTGGTGGCTCCTTCCTCTTCAGAAGTTATTATAAACCACCAATCAAACTCGCTGTTACCATCTGTTGTTCTAATAGTAAACTCGTTAGGTATATCACGACTAAAGATTTCATATTTATGATTACCACCTGTATAGTATCCAATAAAACCTAAGCCTGTAATGTTTATTGTTTCTGCTCCTCCAGGTGCTGTAATTACCCAGTTTTCTGAATAATCTTGATATGGATAGTTTTCTATATCTGCTCCAATAGGTGTCTCGCTGTGTGGACCTAATTCTGTAATTAAAGGTTCTCTTCCAAAAACAGTACCTGTTACATCCACTGAAGGATCGTCATTAGTGCTATTTACGATGTGTGTAAATGTACCATCTGCATTAAAAACATAACGATCATCATACATTCCTGTCGTTGCTTTCTCTCCAGGACCAGCTGCATACCACTCTGCAGCAACCTCACCTCCAACTGGTCCAAGACCAAAATGCGCTTGCTTTTCTGACGTAATTCGCCACGTTTTAGAACCATCACCAACCAATGCATTTAATAAATCTGCTGGAGGAGCGTAAGTTGCTAAAACATCAATATCTATAGTAGCTGTTGAAGAAACACCACCTGTACCATATGCTACCACTACTACTGTGTACGTATTAACTCCTAAATTTGAATAGGTATACGACGTTACTCCTGAAGGAGCATTTTGCTCTGCATTACCAAAACTAAATTTATAACTTAATGCATTATCTGCTGTTGCTGTAAAGTTAACCACACCACTACCATCTCCATTTGGATTAGTTGCATCTTGACCAACTATTTCTGGTACAATAACAATATTAGATGGTGCGACGATGTTTCCGAAAGTCTGATCTTCTTCTTGGCAACCTATAAATAAGGCTGTTACAAGAATGAATGCTATTATTTTAAATTTATTTTTCATCTTCTATTTTTTAATATTAACTGCTATAAATAAAGCATAGATCATTAACTAGTTGCTTGATAAAGAAACATCGTCAATATTAACCATACCTATTTGTGCTCCTAAATCAAAAAGAACACGAGCATCTGGTGCTCCAAAATCCGTAGCTACCAAAGTCAATGTATAAGTTGTTTTAGTTGTAGTAATATCAACGGTTTGTGTAGCATTAGACCAAGGGTCTGCACTTAAACCAATACCAGCAACAATTGCTCTATCTACATCTGACCAAGCATCAAAAGTTAATGTGTAAGTATTACCCTGAATAATTTCTAGCTTTTGACTAAGATTTACGTCATAAGAATTTCCTGCTGTTGCAACATCTACTGAATAATATGTATTACCTGCTACTGTAACCACAGGTATTACTGACGCATCATCAACACCTATTATCCAAGAATCACTTCCATTTTCAAAATCACCATTAACGACAGTGTTACCTGTGCCTATAATTAATGATACATTATCAATATTAACCATACCTACTTCTGCACCTAAATCAAAAATTACACGAGCATCAATAGCTCCAAAATCTGCTGCACTAAGTGTTAAAGAATATGTCGTACTAGTTGTTGTAATGTCTACTGATTGTGAATCATTAGACCAAGGGTCTGCACTTAAACCAATTCCTGCAACAATAGCTCTGTTTACATCTGACCATGCATTAAAAGTAAGAGTGTAAGTATTACCTTGAATAATTTCTACTTTTTGACTTAAGTTGACATCGTATGAATTTCCTGCAGAAGTAACATCTACAGAGTAGTAAGTATTACCACTATTAGTTACCACAGGAGCAAGAGCTGCATCATCTACACCAATTATCCAAGCCTCGCTTCCATTTTCAAAATCACCATTAATTAACAATCCATCATCAAATGTTCCAGTAGAAGCACTTTGCTTATAAAAGTAAAAGTTGTCTATATAAACTATATCTGCAACAACATCTGCATCAATTAAGATTTGTGTAATTTTTTGCGTGTTGGCTAAATTTCCGCCATCAAAACCTGTCATGTCAATATCAATACTTTGCCAAGAACCACCTACTGTTGCTCCTAAAGATTCGACATCCTCACCACCATCAATGGTATTAACAATTTTAACTAATAATTCGTTTTCTGTTCCTGAGGGTACCCAATAATCAATATGTAACATTTCCATAGCTGAAACATCTACTCCGTTATCATAGTTACTTACCATACCAATAAAGTCTAAATTGGTTAATCTCCAAACATTATCACTATCTACAGTAGTAGCCTCAAATCCAGAAGCAGACCAATCCGTAGGTAATTCGTTTAAAGTAATATTAGCATACGCATCACTAAAAATAGAAACTACATCACTAGCGTCTCTGTTAGGAGGCGTTGGAGCTGGAGTTAAAGGAGCTAATATTTCTGTTACTTCAAATTCTTCTGTGTACGAAATAGTATCTACAGACCCACTATTAGCTGTTACTGTAATTGTGTAAGTTCCAGCTGCATCATATACAAATGATGTTACGTCACCAATATTAGATGTTAAAACCGTTGCTGCTGCATCTCCAAATTCTACTTGATAAGACACTGCAAAATCCGCTGTAGCAGTTACATTTACTTGTCTAGACACTGTTGGGTCATTCTCTATTGTAACTACTAAGTTTTCTGGAGCTTGAAATGACACTACGATAGTTTGTGCAACAGTAGTTGTTTTACCATTTATACCTGAAGCAGCAATTACGATGTCGTAAGTTCCTTCTAGATACGTGTTTTGAGTACTTTGTCCAGGATTTAAAAGTCCTGAATCTGCACCTGAGTCATCACCATAATTAACTCTAAAATTAGCTACATTTTCTCCTGTTGGAGTAATGGTAACTAAACCAGAATTATCTTGAGCAATACTAATTACTGCTGCAACATTAGTTGGTGCTGGTAATGCACTAACATCTGGTAAATCATCATCTTGAGAGCAACCAATTACTGAAGCTACTACTATGAATAAACTAAGGATGTACTTAAAATTTTTCATGCTATGTTGTGTTTTAATTTTCATATTTATTTTTTTAATAACCAGAATTTTGTGTCCAACGATTACCTGTTAACTCTATTTCTATTTGTGGTATAGGAAAAACCTCATGTTTACCTGTCGTAAAACCATCAATTTCTGAAGCTGCACGACCTGTTCTAACTAAATCGAAAAAACGATGTCCTTCACCTACTAATTCCACACGACGTTCTTGATAAATAGCATCTGTTAAGGCACTACCTGTAGCTGTAATGTTGTGATCCATATCTCCAAATGCGCGTTGTCTAACTTGATTTAAATAATTTTGAGCTCTGTCATCTGCTATAGATCCTCTATTTAAAGCTTCTGCAGCCATTAATAAGACGTCTGCATACCTAATAGCTCTGTAATTATTAGGGTTGGTCAAGTTTTGATCACCAATATTAGAATCGCCTTGACGCGCTATATATTTTCTGTTATAATACCCTGTGTGCTCATTACCTGTTCCAAAAGTTGCACCTGTTGCTGTAGCCCAAGCATTAATATCTAAGATTGCAGTATCTATTCTTGGATCATCACTCTCAAAAGCATCCACAGCTTCTTGAGTTGGTACATTAAAACTAAAACCGGAATCAAACAATGGTCCATTATAATTACGGATTCCGTTAAAACCAACAGCCACGTTACCTTCACTACACTGTAGACAACCAAACCCTGCACCTTCTAAATCTGCATATTGCACTTCAAACACAGACTCGATACTATTCTCATTATCGTTTTCAAAAATGGTTGTGTAATCTGCTACTAAATCATGAGGTCCAAAATTTATTAAGTCTTCTAAAACAAGAGCAGCAGCTCCAAATTTATTTTGATACAAGTAGACTTTACCTAATAATGCTTCAGCAGCTCCTTTAGTTACGCGTCCTAATTGTGTTTGCGTATATGGTAAATTATCTGCTGCATACATTAAATCTAATTCAATTTGCGCGTAAACTAATGCTTTAGGTGTACGGTCCACTTCAAATTGATCTCCAAATAAGAAACGTTGATCAACTACTAAAGGCACATCTCCAAACCATTTTACTAATTCAAAATAGTAATAGGCTCTTAAAAATCTAGCTTGTGCTAAAACATTTTCTTTTCCGCTAAAGTCTATTTTGTCCTGAAATTCTAAGATGTAATTCGCACGATTAACACCTGCAAACATCCAGCCCCAAATTGAGCGTAACTGTTCGTTATTAGCAGTATGAATCATATCATCAATTTGCTGTATTCCTGGCACATCTGTAGCACTTTCACCTCCAGCTAAAGTATTATCTGAAGCGATTTCGCCTAACATAACATTTAAATAGGTTGATTGTAATAAATCGTATGCCCCAATTAAAGCATCTTGGTAATCTTGCTCTGAATTAAAGTAGTTTTCTGAACTTTCATTTTGAGAAGCGACATCCACAAAATCATCACTACACGATATTACTGTAAAAGTCGAAACTAAAAAGACGATTATATATTTTATTTTTTTCATTGTTTAAAATTTTACGTTTGTTCCGATTAAAAATGTTCTTGGGTTTGGATAAAAACCACTATCAATTCCGTCTCCTATTGGAGCTCCATTTGATGTCGTTGGGTCAAAACCTCTGTATTTTGTTAATGTAAAAGCATTACTTACAGACGCATAAACCCTGATATTATCTAACCCTATATTTTGTAATTTATCTTGATTAAATGTATAACCTAATTGTACATTTTGAGCTCTGATGAATGAACCGTCTTCAACAAAATAATCTGAAAATACACTATTAGAAGTTGCGCTATTTGTTACTCTTGGATCTGTGTTTGATGTTCCTGGACCAGTCCACCTATCTAAAACATAACTCGTAAGATTAGTTTTGGCACTGTTTCTATCATAGTTTCTAACAATATCATTACCTACTGACGCAAAGAAATAGGTTTGAAAATCGAAATTTTTATAATCAAATGATAAATTTAAACCCATTGTAACATCCGGAATTGGGTTACCTATAAATGTTCTGTCATCTGCATCAATAACTCCATCTTGGTTAACATCCACAAATCTTATATCTCCAGGTTGTGCGTTAGCACCTAAGTCTAATTGTGATGGATGCGCATCAACTTCGGCTTGGTTTTGAAAAATTCCATTGGTTTGCATTCCATAAAACACACCTATTGGTTGTCCTACTTGCATTCTAGAAGGTGGATTTGCTTGACCAATACCAAAGCTTCCTCCAACTTCATAACCTATGCTATTGTTAACTTCAACTACATTATTATTTAAAGTTGAAATATTATAGCTTACATTAAACTTAAAATTATCAGATAATTGATCTTTATAAGATACCGCAAACTCTAACCCACTATTTTCTACCGTTCCAGCGTTTACAATAGGATTTCCTGATCCTGGAGCAGCACCTCCTAATATTAACGAACTTTCAACAGGAAGTAATAAATTTTCTGTGGTACGTTTAAAATAATCTGCTGTAATATCTACTTTGTTGTTAAATAATCTTGTTTCAAACCCTATATCAAATGCTTTTTGCTCTTCCCATTTAATTTCTGGATTAGATATCGCACCAACTGCTGTACCAAGTGCTAATGCATCATCTAAAACGTAAACACCTTCACCATCTAATAATGATTCAAATCTAAAACCAGGAATTCTATCATTACCTAAAACTCCATAAGAGCTTCTAAGTTTTAAGAAATCTATGGTATTACTACTTGATAAAAAGTCTTCGTCAGAGACAACCCAACCAATTGAACCTGAAGGGAAAATTCCGAATTTATTTTCTGGACCAAAAGCTGTCGAACCATCACGTCTAACTACTGCAGAGAATAGGTATTTTCCTTTATAGTTATATTGCAATCTTCCAAAATAAGATAATAATCTAGAATCGAAAAAACGATTACTTATTTGAGCATAAGGATCTGTAATGGTAGTTGCATCATTAATATCTGCATCACTGAACGTTGTATTTTCAGGCATACCGTCTCCAACAGATAAGTAATAATCTCCTGTTGATTTAAAAACTGACGTCCCTAAAGTTGCTTTAATATTATGAGTATCATCATTTAAAGATGTTTCATAATTAACAAAAGCATCAAACGTATAATCTCTAAAAAAGTTTATGCCTTCTGTGAATTGTAAATTTTCGGTATTATCAAATACAGAACCATTTCCATATTCTACTATAGGGTTAAGACCTCTTGTTCTAACTTCTGAGTAATTCCATTGGTAGTTAGCTTCTGCACTAAAGCCTTTTAAAAACTTATAGTTTAACCCAAAAACACCACTTAGTTTATCAACTTTTGTTCTATTAAATGTATTTTCGATTTGCTTTAATGGGTTTACAACCTCTATTGGATAATTAGCAGAAGAAGTATACTCTCCATTTTCGTCTCTTGGCGCATCTGTTGGTGCAAAGTTAACTGCATTAAATAAAACAGACCCTAAGCCACCTTCTGGTAACGCTTTTCTTAATGTCCCAGTATATATAAGATTAGCCTTTAAGTTTAAACCTTTAATAATCTCTAATCCATAATTAGCACGTGTTGTGTAACGCGTAAAATTAGCTTTACTACCTCCTATAATACCATCTTGAGTTAATAAAGACGCTCCAAAAGAGTAGGTAGATTTTTCAGTACCACCACTTGCAGTAATAGCATTATTAAATATTGGTGCAGTTTCAAACACCTCGTCTTGCCAATCTGTTCCTTTATTTAATCCAAATGTATCAGGAAAAGGTAAAGTACTTCCGCTAGCTGCAGCAGCTTCGTTTTTAATTAAAGCATACTCTGTAGCATTTAGTAATGGTATTTTTCTAGTCGTTTGTTGAAAACCAACATACGAATCATACTGAAATGTCATTGGTTTATTTTTGCGACCAGTTTTAGTCGTAATTAAAATAACTCCGTTGGCAGCTCTTACACCATAGATACCTGCTGTAGCATCCTTAAGTACTGTATAACTTTCTATATCACCTGGATTTACAACACTTAAATCTTCAATAACATTACCATCTACTAAGATAAGTGGTCTATTGTCACCATTAGTGGATACACCTCTAATTCTAATATTAGATGCACTACCTGGAGCACCAGATTGTGATGTAATATTAACTCCAGCTACTTGACCTTGTAAGGCTTGTTCTATACGTGTAGGTTTAAGCGCTTCAATAGTTTCACTAGAAACCGTTGATACTGCTCCTGTTACTTCTTTACGTTTTTGAGAACCATAACCTATAATAACCACTTCCTCTAGTGCCTCAACATCTTCAGTTAGTTGCACATTAACTGGATTACCATTAGTTACTACTACCTCTTTTGTTTTATAACCTATATAGGAAAAAACTAAAGTTGAATTTTTAGATACGTTATTAATAGTATAATTACCATCAAAATCTGTGGTTACACCATTAGATGTATTTTTAACTAGTATATTAACCATAGGAATAGGTAATCCATCCTGTTGACTAGTTACATTTCCTGTTATTATATACTCCTGAGCAAAAGCAGAGAAAGTCATTAAGAATAACAAAAAGGAGAAAAAAGTTTTTTTCATGTTTAAAAGTTTTTGTGCTTTTATCAAATTTAAGCAGATATAATGCTGATTTGATAATTTTAACCGCAACAAAAAACATACATCACAAAAAAAAGTTGGTTTAATTATCTAAATCTCATTAAAAACAAGCATTAACCTTATTTTAACATTTATATAAAGAAAGCACATTATTACTAGTAAAATTAGATTTGTTGAGGTAATGTATAGGTGTTTTAACTAATTGTAGTGTTATTATATACTTAAGATGTAGTCTGTTAAATTAACATCATGCTCTAATTCCATCTTTTTACGCAAACGATATCGTTTGACCTCTACACTTCTTGGAGATATATTAAGTAAAGGAGCAATCTCTTTTGAAGATAAATTTAGTCTTAAATAAGCACACAATCTTAAATCGTTAGATGTCAAGGCTGGATGTTTGGTTTTTACCTTTTTCAGAAAGTCTTTATCTGCATTATTAAATGCTTCTTCAAACAAATTCCAGTCATCTTTATTATTAATATTTTTATCAATAATCCTAATTACGGATTTTAGATTAGTACTTTCTACCTTTTCATTTAGCTCGCTTTTGATGGTATTTAAAAATTCATTCTTTTTAATCAAGCTCATGGTAGAAATTGCTAATTCTCGGTTTTTATTGTCAATTTCTTGTCTTAATTTATCATTATTTAAAGCCATTAATTGTTGTTTAGTTTCTAAATCTTTAAGCTCTAACTCACGTTTTGATTTTAGGACTAGTTTTTCTTTTTGCTTTCTATAATACAGTTTATAAAAATAATTTATTAAAAGAATAATAATGAAACCCATCACACAATAGACCATTATCATAATGTTGGATAAAAACCAAGGCTTGTCTATTGTAAATGTAAAACTGTCTTGATTAGTCACCTCTACACCTCCTACTCTAGCCTTAACAATAAAGGTATATTCACCATAGGGTAAGTTTTTATACAATACTTCTGCATTTGTACTCCATGTACTCCAATCCTCATACAAACCTTCTAGTTTATGCGAATATTCTGCTTCTAAATATTTATCATACTCTGCAACACTGTATTTAATTTCGATGTTATTCTCATTATTTTTAAAAGCATTTTCATCTTTTAAGCTAATTAACCGTTTCGACTTTTGAAGCGGTGTTTTATTTATTGTATTAATTTCAACTTGATACGTTTTAGGTTTTATCTTAGAAAGATTTAAAGTTATATAACCTTTAGAAGTCCCAAATAGATATAAATTAGGTTTTAGGTTAAAGATGCTTTCGTAACCTGATAAACCTTCCCTAAGCGAACTTGGCAACGCTATGAAGGAAATATCTGGCGTTGTGCTTAATTTACCTGGACTTACGTAATTAATCCCTTTTTTAGTAATTAACCATAGTGCATTATTTGCCTGATCTGTAATAATTTTACCTGAAGAATAGCCTTGCGTTTTATAAATATTACTTAAAACAGTGTCTTTAACAAATGTATTATCCTCTAAGTGCTTTTTAAAAACACCTTTATCTGTTGCATAATACAACGTGTTATTATTAGTTGTTAATGAAGAAAACAAGCCTTTTTCTAAAGTTTCAATTTTAGAAATTTGTGTTGTAGTTGTGTAATCCGAATCTATTTTAATTTTAAAAACACCTTTATACTCATGATTTACTAATATTTCATCCTTTTTAGAAAACACAAAAAATCTAGACGAATTATTAAATCCTTCAATCTTGTTTCTAAATTGCCAAAGACCTGCTTTTTTTTCTAAAATATTAAGACCATTATAGTTACCCTGTATCAATAAGTTTGGATTATCACTAATTGTTTTAATATCCCAAGTACCTTCTACTGATGCAATACGATTTGCTACATTGTTATTAATTATAAATGTGCCTGAATTATGACCGCAAAACAATTGATTATCAATAATTTTAAGACTCCATACTTGACCGTTAGTATTGACTACAGGTTTAAACGCTGTTTGACCTGTTTTTTTATAAAACAATCCTTGATTAGTCCCTAAGTACAACGTGTTGTCATAAATTAAAGAGGTGTAAACAGTACCCAAAACGCCATGATCATCGTTAAATATTCTGAAAGGAGAGTTAATATTTACACAGTTTATACCATTGTCTAAAGCTAGCCAAATATTACTTTCTATATCTTGAAATATTGACAACACAGTATTGTTGCCTAATCCATTGGCTTGGCTAATTTTTTGAAAAATATTACCATTTACATCAATTTGTATAATTCCGTTAGAGATAGTCCCTAGAATTAAGCTATCGTCATTTAATTGCAGGCTACTATATATGCGATACTCTTTTAATTGCGAGTTTAAATTAGCATTCCAGTCTTGTACTACATTATTTTTTATTGTTACAATCCCATGATTTTGAGTAACAACAAGCAAGTTGTTTTTTAATGTATAAACACCAGCTATTATCTTATTTTTAAAATAATTAGATTGTAATATAGCTTTAGGTTGTCCATTTTCTAATTTTAATAATCCTTCTATTCTATCCTGATAATAAATGCTATTATCAACCTTAAACATCTTGATTATACCAGCTTTAGATTCTGTAATTTTAAATTGATCGGTTTTTGTGTTATAAATATAAATGCGACTAAGCGATTGAAACAGTATCCAATCATCTAAATGAGTTATTTTCCAAAATTGCTCGTCCTCCAATAAAGTGCTACTAATTTTTTTAGAAAGTGAGGTGTATTTTAAATCGCCAACATCTGTTCTGGTCCAATAACCAAACTCCATATAACTACCTGTATAAACCCTATCACTAACAACATTAACAGATCTTATAATGGTTTGATTTGGTGATGGATATAAAATCCATTCTGAACCATTAAACTCTAATAATCCTTTAGAATTTGCGACATAAATATGTTTGCTCTTACATTGGGAAATTTCCCAATTTTGATTTTCGGCATTGTATTGTTTGGGAGAAAAATATTGTATTGGAGGTAAATCTTGTGCTACAGATTTTGTAAACAACATTAACAAACTTAGTAAAACTAGGGGTTTACTAAAGTCACACCAATTATTAGGATTAAATTTAAGCATTAAGCAATATACAACTTTGTATGGTTAAATTATACAACGTAATTAAACTATACTATTGCTTATGTGCTATTAAAATTACTTTTACATAATTGGTGGTGGTACCATTAAAGATAATATTGTAATAATTATGATTGTAATTACAATGATAAGACCATTAAATTTCCGGTTACTCATAACAAAATTTTTATTGGTGAACAGTTAACACTGTGTTAGTATGTAGTTGTTTTAAAGTTGAAAAAATGTCTGATTTAAACACTCCCATTTTTCTTAATAAATGCGGTTTTTTATCAATTACACACATAATACCATCTAAATGCGATTGCGCATAAGCCTTTAAATTATAAGAAGACGCTGTGTAGTGTAATGTTGCTGTATGTCCTGAAATTTCTTTTAGATATCCTAGCATAGTCTCTAAATTGTTAGATGCGCAATCGCTTATAGCATTTTGTTTTGCTAAGATTAAAACTCTAATTTCTAAATTGGTGTTTTCCAAAATATTTAAAAACTTGTCTATTTGACGCGTATTTATTTGCTGTTTAAAATCTGAGGCGATAGTTATATTAATCTTATTGCTTGCTGAAGCATGTGGAGGCACTATTAATACTGGACAACATCTAATTTTTTCGACTATATTTTGTGTTATTTTTCCTAAATTTTGTTCCTTTTTACTTGTCAAAATAACCAGATCTATGCTTAACTGTTTAATGTTTTTTTGAATGCTTAATACTAAATCAGAACAGTCAGATATTGCAAAAAACTGATGATTTAATGATGGACAATTTAAAGTGTAGCGCTCAACTAGTTTTCCTAATTGCTTTAATGCATTCTGTTTAGGCTTATCAAACCAATCGTCGTCTGCTTGAAGCATTTGTATGGCATCTAAACCATTAACATTGTATGAATAAGTATTTAAAAAATAAAAGTCGCAGGTTTCGTTTTTAAATAGTTTTATCACATAATCTATAGTTTGAAAACTATTTAAAGTAAAATCTGTTGGAATCAATATTTTTTTCATCTTATTACTTTTTAAATTAATATTTAGCCTATACTTTTAACTGAGTTATCGTTTAAACAACTACGGTCACTTTAGCTACCTTTTATACCTTGCTAGCATAGTATAAAACCTAATTCTAAAGTCATGAAGCTCGTTTAAAATTTGGATATACTGCTGCCTTTTTAATTCGTGCACCTTGGCACGACTATCATTATATTCTGTCTTTCCGTATTCTATTTCATTTATAATCTCTTGTTCATATTTGCAAAAATCAGCCATGCTTAAGGTGAATTTTCTGCGTAAAGCCAACATATTATTGGATGTCTCTATATTTTTTATTAGTTGTTTTTCTATAACATAAAAATGTTCAAACTCTTTAACCGCTAATTCTAGTACAGAAATCCAATGATTGGCCTCCTTACAATCTTTAACTAAGCACACGCGTCTGTGTGTCTCTATTTTATAGGCTGAAGCTGTATTCAATTATTAATTAACTTTTAAAAGCGTGAATTTACCTTGTACTTTATTAAAAAACTCGTCCTTAAGTCTTCTGTATTTATCTAAATGATACAGGTAGCTGCGTCTATAACTTTCATGCTCTGTGATGTATATCATATCACATTGCGTGTCTTCACACTCGATGATATTTAGTCTTGATTTAGAATAGGTGTTTAACGCGTTTAAAAGCGTTTCGTTTTCTATCTCTTTTTTCTCAAATTTATGTGCTACACTTTTGTCATCTAACCTATCTTTTAATTCGTTTTTACAAATATTGATAAGGTTAGACAGTTCTTTTTTTATGTATTTTAAATGATTAATCCAATTGTCTAACTCCATTGTATTAATTTTATGTGTCACATCTACATTAGTATCATGATCAAAAATTTGTGTGTTTTCTGTTTTCATAATAATCTATTTTAAATATTTATATCAACACCTTTTAAATTCTCCTGCTTTTGGACATCAATAATTTTAATTTTTTGTGCTCCACCAGGAAAATCCCAATCAATTGTATCATTTTTAGAATAACCTAAAAGCGCTGCTCCCATTGGAGCTAAAACGGACACTTTGTTAAGTGCCACGTTTTTGTCCATAGGTATAACCACTTGTAATTCTTTTTCCCAACCATTATCCGACGCTATAGTCACTATACTATTAAAACGTACTATATCCTCTGGTACTTGGTCGTCATTTACAATTTGTGCAGTCTTTAACTCTTCTGATAACTTTACTAAAGATTTAGTGACGCTTGTATCATCTCCATAACCCGAAATATTGAGTATGCGTTTTAGGTACACATACTCTTTTTTTTCTAATATTAAACTTCCGTACTTCATCTTCTTTGTTTTAAAATCAAGGAAAAATCCCTCTTTGTATGTATGCTTTTTCTATGCGTTGTATGGCTATACAAAATGCAGCTGTACGTAAATCCACAGTTTCATTTATAGCATAATCAAACACTTTATTAAAAGATTCATTCATTTTTTTATCCAATTTGGCCATCACCTCGTCCAATTGCCAAATCTCTCCATTTCGGTTTTGTAACCACTCAAAATAACTGCCTACAACACCACCAGAATTACATAAAATATCAGGTATAATTGTAATACCTCTTTCTAATAAAATCTTTTCGCCTTCAACATTTGTTGGTCCATTAGCACCTTCTGCAATTAATTTTGCTTTAATTTTTGGTGCATTTTCTTTAGTAATTTGGTTTCCCAAGGCAGCAGGAATACAGATATCACAATCCAAAGCAAAAAACGTATTGCTATCTACTGTTTTAGAATCGGGAAAGTTTACAATACTACCATCGTTAATTTGACTGTATTTAAATAAGTCTTCAACCTTGATACCATTTTGATTTTGAATACTTCCAGAAGCATCTTGTACTGCTACTAATTTTGCACCATCTTTTTCTAAAAAATGAGCTGCCCAATAGCCAACATTACCAAATCCCTGAACAATAAACTTTTTACCAACTAAACTAGTATTGCTTTTTTCTGCCCAAAATTTAATGGACAAATACACACCATAACCTGTTGCTCTGTCACGTCCTTCTAATCCGCCACTTGCATCAGGCTTACCTGTTACTACATGTTGATTTGCAGTACGTTCTGCTGGTGGACGCGTACTCATGTAAGTATCTGCAATCCATGCCATAGTTTGACTACTAGTGTTAACATCTGGAGCAGGAATATCATGCTCTGGTCCAATATTATCCGCTAACGCAAACGTAAAACGTCTTGTAATACGCTCTAACTCTGATTGCGAATATTTTGAAGGATCTATTTTAATACCACCTTTACCTCCACCATATGGCAAACCTGCTAATGATGTTTTCCAGGTCATCCACATCGCTAATGCTCTAGCAGCATCAATATCCACTGTTGGATGGTAACGTAAACCACCTTTATATGGTCCTAACGCATTATTATGTTGCACTCTGTAACCTGTAAAAATCTCGACGTCTCCATTATCCATTTTTACCGGAAAGTTGACTAAAATCTCGTTGTTAGTAATGCTTAATATTTTTCTAATATTTGGATGTAAATTGATATGGTCGGCAGCACTATTAAACTGCTCCATAACATTATCCATCATACCTCTTACAGGTACTTTTTTTGTTACTTTTTTCAAATCTGCTGTTACTGTTGTCATTGTAAAGTGTTTATTATTTTATTTGAAATAGCGATTGATTATTGATCTTTCGTGATATTTTTGTGAGATATACTTATCTCTAGATTGGCTTTTATTAGATTTTTTTTCTAAAGAATTTTTACTGCCAAATACTGAAACTATTGTGTTAAAAAACATAGCTTTTATTATTAAATGATTAAACTAAAACTAACTCTTGATCTGGTTGTTTTACTTGTTGTAAAGTTGGTTGGTTTGGTTTAAAGGCATCAAACTCGCTACAAGACCAAACGGTATCTTTTTGGGTTGTCAATACGCAAGAATTGCGATGGATACAATCTGGGCAAATATTAAAATGACTCATAGGTGTAAAATTTATAATCGATTATACTCCAATTTGCAATGCTTGTGCCAAAGGAAATGCACACACTGCTACAAATGCAAAAAACCCTTTAAAATAAAGGGTTTATAGAATAATATAGTATAAAATACAAAATATCGAGTGGTACATAATTACCCAACTGGGTAAAAACGCACCAGTTTTAAATAGCTTATTCAGATAATTTTTGACGAATTGTTTTTCTGTCTATTTGAAGAATTTTGGCAGCTTTGGTTTTATTGTTTCCAGTAGCTTTTAATACTTTTTCTATGTATTGCTTTTCAATAACTTTTAAAGGTTGTAATGTGTCCGAAGTGTGTTGTATTGTATACTTTAAATGCTCTGGTAAATGACTAACGTCAACGGTTTTATCACTTAATATCACTGCACGTTGTATGATGTTTTCAAGTTCTCTAATATTTCCTGGCCAATCGTAGCGCTCTAATATTTTTAAAGCATCTGGAGTTATTTTTACATAGCCATCTTTATACTCGACGCCATATTTAAATAAAAACTTATCAACCAATAATTTAATATCGTCTTTGCGCTGTCTTAAAGGAACCACATCTATCTCTACCACTGTTAATCTATAATACAAATCTTCCCTAAAAGTTTGTTTTTGAATCATGTCGCGTAAGTCACTATTGGTTGCCGCAATTATTCGTAAATCTACTTTCTCAGCTTTTGTAGATCCTACTTTTACCACTTCTTTTTCTTGTAAAACACGTAGTAATCTAGATTGCACAGTTAGTGATGCGTTACCAATTTCGTCTAGAAAAATAGTACCACCATTTGCAGCTTGAAAAAAACCTTCGCGATTAGTTTCTGCTCCTGTAAACGCACCTTTTAAATATCCAAATAGCTCTGCTTCAAGTAAGTTTTCTGGTATTCCACCACAATTTACTGCAACAAAAGGCGCTTTAGAAAACTTACCTTGGTAATGGATGGCACGTGCGACAAGCTCCTTACCTGTACCGCTTTCACCTTTAATAAAAACTGTTGCTTTGTTATTTTTAACACGTTCAATAACTTGAATTACAGCATTAATTTTGTCGGAATGACCTATAATTTCGCCGTAAGGCTTATTATTATTAATTACTAAATTTTTAGATGATTGCGCTAGATTATCTGCATTTACCAAATATTTGTCCAACGCCATTTTAAGCTCGTCTTTAGTAAATGGTTTGGTTAAATAATCTACTACACCTGATTTTATGGCAGCCAACGAATCTTGAACCGATGGATAACCTGTAACCACTAATTTAGGCAATTTAGGATAATGCTCTGACACAAATTTAATAAGCTCTGAGCCATCCAATTCCGGCATTTTTAAATCGGTTATTAATAAATCTATAGTCGAATCCCTTAAAATACTAACCGCTTCTTTAACAGAAAGCGCTTTAAACACATGATAATTCCAAGATTGTAAATGACGCTGTAATAGCTCAAGGATATTAATATCGTCGTCAACTATAAGTATGTTTTCTTTACGTAATTGCATTAGAAAATATTATTTTGGGAGTGTTATGGTAAAGGTAACGCCTTTATTTTTATTATTTTTTGCAGTAATAGTTCCTTTATGCGATGCCACAATACCATGGACGACACTTAATCCTAATCCAGAACCGTCACCTATAGGTTTGGTAGTAAAAAAGGGTTGAAAAATTTTATCTAAATCTGCTTGATTAACCCCTTTACCTTCATCTTTAATTTTTAAAACAATTGCTTTTTTACTGGTTTTAGCCTCAATAGTGACCAACCCTTGTTTTGGTGAAAAATAAATAGCATTAATTAGAAGATTAAAAATAATTTGGGTTAATTGTATTGGATCTGCACGCAGTAACAAGTTTTCTTCTTCTATTTTAACAATATATTTGACTTCTTCTTTTCTAAAAGTGGCATCTAATAAATTTATGGCACTTTTAATATTAGGCACCAAATTTACTTCTTTCATTTCCTGAGGCATTTCGCAAGCAAAAAACATTAATTTTTTAACTACTTCTCTAGAAAATATGGCGTTTTTAATAATCTTATCTAAATCCAAAGAGGCATTTTTATCTGTTTTAAAATCCTCTTTTAGCAGCTCTGCAAAGCCTAAAATATTAGCCAAAGGTGTATTTAACTCGTGCGCTATTCCAGCAGTTATTTCGCCTAAAATACTTAAACGGTCGGCATGTTCCATCTGACGTTTCAAGGATGTTTCGTTTTTCTGAATTTCGATACGTTCTAGAAAACTTCCTATTTTTAAAGCTATATTATCTAACAGTAATTGCTCTTCGTTTAAGAAATCCTTTTGAGAATACTTTTCTTGATTTAAATAGGCTATTAACTGCCCTTTTTCTTCATTAAATAATTTTATTTTAGATTGAATACTAATGGTACTTTTTATAGCATTAGCGGTTGAAATGCTATTATTTTCAGTGTGAATCTGAATATTTGTTTTTTTAGGATACTGAAATCCTTTTTTGATGCTAAACACTATGGCTTGCAAAGTATCCTCGATTAGCTCTTCGTTTGCGTTTCCTATTATTGAAGATACCTCATAAAGACAAGTTAACTCCTTAATACGTTCTTTTAATGCTTTTTCAGTGGTATTCATTGACATTAATTTTAAAGCAATTATTTAATTTACGTTTTGAGTATCAACTTATATTTTTTTTAAATATAGATATTCTGACGTTTTAAAAATCACGTAATAAAAAGCAAACAATAATTTAAAGCCAGTTAGATTTGAGCCTAATTCTAGTTTTGATATAGCGTTTTCTTTTGTGTTAATTTTAAGTGGTTTTGTTTTGCACCAATCAATTTTTGCATACACTTCGTTTTGAATAGGATCCACTTGAAAAGATTTGGTTTCTCCATCTCTAATAGTATCTGTTTTTTTGTTATTTATATAAATTTCGATTGCTCTAGCTTTATTAGCATATTGCTTTATTCGTTTAATCTCAATTATACTATTTGACATTTTGTAGTGAATTTTGATTTATTACAACAACCATCTAAAAATATAATAAACTGTTTATTTAACATACTACTTTAACTTTTAAACTTGATTTGAATTAAAACTATTAATAACAGAAAACAAAAAAGGTCTAACCTATAAGTATTAGATTAGACCTTTTTAAATGTATTATTTAAAACCGCTTTTACTGAATATAATTTTTCAGGATTTTTTTAAGTAATGCGACATCCTCTGTAGTATTGCGTTTTAATTTTCCTTTGTTATCCGTTTCAAATAAAGTGTAGTCCATGGTCACTAAATTGATATCCTTTTTAGAAATCATTTCTTTTCTTCTGTGATTGTACTTTTCTATTTGTTGACCTCTAGTGATACCACTTGTGGTTAACGCTTCTAATTTTTCTAATTGCGCTTCGGTTTTATTTTTCTTTTCAGCGAATTCAATTACTAAATTAGCGTCTTTATAAAACGCAGCTACAGGTAACAATGTTCTTGTTTTACCTTTTTTATGCATATCTCCAAACAACCAAGCAAATGTATGCTTGCGTGAAGCTTCTTCCTTTAAAACCTCATCACATAAATTAATTATGTAAAACTCGTCTGTACTTTCGCGTTTAGCTTTAGCCATATCTTTTTTTGAAACTGTACTAATATTTTCGTTTTCAGGAAATGTAGCACCTTCTCTTAAAAAGTACCAATAGGTAGCTGCTTCGGCACGTTCTGGATGTACCCTTGGTATTGCTTTTAGGTTGTCCTCTTTATCTAATACTCTCAGGATTTTTCTAAGTGGTAATCCCTTTTTTTGATCTTTTACAAAAACACCTGCATTAATTAAATCAGACATGATATCTTTTGCAGGTATCCAATCTTTATCTGTATTAGTCGCAAAGTAATGATCTATTACTTTATTAATTTGAGCGACTTTATCCTCGTTATTACGATTATTATTCATTTTTATAACTTTTTATATTACTTGTATTAACTACAAATAAAACGCTGCAAGATAAGCCAATATTTTTTTGGATTAATTATCCTGATTATTTAATTAAAAAATAATTTTTAAACCAACTACTTAAGTGATATTAGACTTAAAATTACTGGTTATTATATTTACAAATAACATAAAACCTTCTGTTAAAACTAACAGAAGGCCTTACTAACTTAACTAAAAAACTACTATTAATAAATTACTTGATATTAAGGTTTAAAGAAAATACTGTTATCGAGGTTGTACCAGAACTTGTAAGTCGTTGTCCCCAAATCTCAATATAATCGTTTGGAGCCAGCTCTACTGTTCCAGAAATAGACAAACTGTTAATGTCTGAAGTATTATTTACACGCATTAAAGAGTTAGTTTCTACTAAGGTAGTTCCAGTTACCGTTACCCCATTTTTTCTAATAAAAAAACCATAAAAATTCCCGGTAGTTGTATTACCTCTAACAGACAACGAGGCACTAATCTGAAAAGTTCTAGTCTTTTTCCCTAAGTACGTTAGCCTGTTATCCGTACTAGAACTCATCCTTAATAAATTTACTGCTGTTGTCGAATTTGATCCTGAATTACCTGTCAAATTTAAGGGATTATTATCTGTAATATTTTGTACAAATCCTGTTGTTATTGTACCATCATAATAAATGTTACCTGTTGCTACTTGATCTGACTCCACTGGTATACCAGGACAATCAACTGTCCATGCATTATTAAAATTAAATCCTGCATACGATCCAGTACCATAACGCTTAATATATTGAGTACTTGTACCACTAAAACTAACTCCTGTTAAAACACCATTACTTACCGCAGGATTGCTAGAAACATCAATCCCTATAGCAGAGCCATTAACCTCTGAAAAACCACCTTGTTTTTGAATAATATTAAAGGTCCCTGTAAATGTTTCATAAGTACCGGAATTTGAAGACAACCATCCCATATTACTTAATAATAAGTTGGTAATATTATTGTATATGATACCTGCTCCGTTTCCAACAAACTGAACAATACTTACAAACGCTAATCCAAAACCACTAACAGTACCAATAGATCCAGAACCATATACAACAGCATCCCTAAAAATTAAATTTTGTGTATTTGCTCCGGATAATGCAAAAATAGTACCACTTGGAGCTGTCAAAGAAATCCCTTTAATACTTCCTCCTGTAGATCCAACAAACATTGTTCCTCCAGCTTTAGATAATACATCTTCGTTTGTATCAAACCCAACGATATACGCGTTATTTAAATCAATTGGGTGCAATAATGCAATTGTACCATTAATTTCGTACATAGTATCTGAAGATAAAAGATAAGTCGATCCTCCTCCTGCTATCAGCTCTGCTGCTAAATCTGCTTCAGATTGAATTAATTTATGCATGCTACGTTTTGCTGAATCTATTTTAGACCAAACGCTAGATTTGTAGAAATAAAAAGCATTTTCGGTTGTATCATACACTAGTAATCCATTAGCTGGACTAGAAATTGCTATACGTTGCACAGATGTCATTCTTGGTGCTAACATCCCTTTATCTGTGGATGATATATCTAACATTGAAGATACTTCTGGATTTACAGTACCAATACCAACTTGGGCAATAGCTACACTTGATACACCTGCAAATATTGCTAGTGTAAGTGTTATTAATTTTAGTTTTGAAATATCCATAATTTAAAGTTTTTAAAATTTTATGAAATCGATTTTATTATTGAATTTATAGCGCGTTGGACTATTTAATTATTAAATTTAAAGAGACTAACAGTAGACTTCCTGCACCAGAATAACGTTCGGCCCAGACCTCTATATAATCGCCTTGATCTAACTTTACAGACCCAACAACAGATACAGCTCCTACATCGTTATTGCTACCTACTTGTCTGTATACTTTTGAATCGTTTTGAACAACTCCGTTTTTTGCTATGTAAAAAATATAGATGGAACTGTTATTATCACCTTGGAAGGAAATGCTACTAGAAATCTGAAAACTTCTAGTTTTTACTCCATCATAAACCAATCTATTGTTGATTGGTGCACTAAATCTAAATAAGTTATTAGAATAAGATAAGCCTTCTAATTTTGTTGGTACTCCAGATCCTATTGATGTAAAATCTGTTTGAAAACCACTACCAATAGGAGATTCTAAATGTATATCTCCAATTGAGGCATCATCCGTTTCTAACTGTAAACCTGTTGCGTCTACATCCCAATTGCTATTAAATTTGTAGCCTGCGTACGTATTTTCTGTGTAGCCTTTTAACCTACTACCACCTCCTGTAAAACTTACTTGTGCAATAGATGCAGAAATATTAATAGTTGGGTTACTGCTTACATCTATTCCTGTTTCACCAGAATCTACAACTACGCGACCATTGGCTATCTGTAAGTTACTAAATATACCTGAAAACTTCAAAAATGTACCACTATTTCCGTCTGTCCAAAAGACTTTATCCATATAATAATTAGAAATATTTGAAGCTGATATACCGTCTCCAGTCCCTAATACTTGTAAAACTTCAAAATAAAAAGTATTTAAATTATTAAATGTTCCGACAGAAGAAGCACCTACTATTACTAAGCTATAGGCAATTAGATTTTCAGTTCCAGATCCTGAAATATTAAAGACTTGCTGGTTATTACCACGAATGACAATATCTTTAAAATGCCCTCCTTTTGAGCCACTAAAAAAAGTTGCTCCAGAATTATTTACTAAGGCATCTTCACCTGTATCACGACCGCTAACGTAAGCACCATTTAAATCGACTGGAAAATCAAAGTTGATATTTCCGTTTATTTCGTACAAGTAATTTTCGTTTAATACATATTTTGATCCTCCACCTGAGACTAATTCATCTGCTAAGTCTGAAATGTCTTTAACTAACTTATAGTTACTTCGTTTGATTTCTGCTTTTAAAGCTGTCCAAACATTGCCATCATAAAAGTAAAACACATTAATATCTGTATCAAACACTAACAATCCTTCTGCTGGATTAGAAATTGCTATACGTTGCGCAGAGGTCATTCTTGGTGCTAACATCCCTTTTTCTGTTGAGTTTACCTCTAACATAGCAGATGTATCTGGAGATAATGTTCCTATCCCAACTTGAGCTACTGCCTGAAAATTTACACTAATAAAAACTACTATTAGCGCTATACTGATTTTTAGTTTTAATATACTCATAATTAGTAGTTTATTATTTTTTGAGTTAATTCACCTGTTGTTGTTACAACCTTTACAAAATATATTCCTTGGCTTTGATTAAAAGGAATTTGCACTCTGTTAGAATTATTTATATTATCATTTAACCTTAAAATTTCTTGCCCCAAAACATTGTATATCGTTATGTTTTTAAGTTGCATTCTATCCTTATTATTAACTACTACATTTTTGTTTCCATCATAAAACACCGTAAGATTAGACAACGTCTGATCCGTTGTTGATAATGAGTTTTGAGGCACAAATACTAAAGAGTATCTGTCTAAGTGATTACCAATAGGCAGGTTTACATTAAAATTAGCATCAGATAAATTATGTGTTGTATTTAGAATATTATCTTTTAAGTAAATCGTGTGTTGAAAATTTTCAACCTCATCAATCATTATTTGATGTAATCCTGTTTCTGATATTAATATGCCTAAAGGAAACTCCATAGTATCGTTAAAAGCATCAACCCCTTGAATTGCATATTTTTTATCTAAATCTTGTTCAATTACAAAAAACATTTCATCATCTCTGCATATTTTAAGTAATGCATCATAACCTGGATTATAATTTACATCTGCAGTAGAATCTGGTAAAAAACCTAGAAGTAATTGCCTATGAAACCCTTCTGGATCTTCATAACCTAATCGTATAAATTGATCTTGATTTTCTGTTTGATCATTTTGATTTCTATAAAAAATAGCCTCTCCTTCTGACTCTTTTTTAAAGTCCCTTTGAGAGTTATTAAACACTATGGATCCTGACGCATATGCTTTAATAAAAAAGCCTTGACCAATTGGCGCATATCTTTTTGGCACAGTAATACTTCCTGCAGAACCCAATCCTCCAATTAAAGTAGAAAACACTGAAGGTGGAGTTCCTCCTGTTAAATTTCTAATAGCATAACCACCTAAATAATTAGATAAGATATGTGATGTTGATCCACCATCAACCCAAAAATATAATGCATCAAATACCGTAGCGTTATCCAAAATAAACTTATTAGTATCTAAAGCAGATGGATATGGATTACCTACTAAAGATTCCTCTCCTGCATTAATAGAAAATGTATACTCTCCATTATTAGGCGCACCATAAAACACGTAATTTTGATCAGCTCCTGAAGCTCCAGAACCTTTCATGGAGAAACCCTCTCCTGGATTTAATGCACTGTTTTGATCTAACGCTACCCAGTCATAATAAGATCCAGATCCTTGTATGTACTTGTATAACCACATTGTACTTATGGATAATGGAGTTGTTACTTCTCCTGAAAAATTAGTGATTGCAGGTAAACCGTTATAAGGAGAACCAGAAATAAATGCTATTTGTGAAGGTGCAAAAGGATTAATGCTAGCATCTGTACCATCATACATACCTGATAATAATGAAAACGTTGCGCCATTGTTAATAGGTGACGTCCAATAATTATATTTGTAAGCCGAAGCATACCCTTGTTGATCCACTAATATTTTTCCTGAGGAAACTGCATTAGCGTCTAATCCAACGTGGGATTGTATTAATTGAGACTCTCCATTTAGTCTTACATCTCCATTTACCAAATTTAGTCCATTAGAAATGTTTAATAAAAATCCATCCGAAACAGACAATCCTTTAGTATTTGCAGCTGTAATATCTACTTCTAGATTATTAAAGTTGATTGTATTTGAAGATCCAGAAATACTTAATAATGGGTTTGTATTGCTTTTAAAATAGGTTGTCCCTGAATTGGACGTTGTTACTCCATTATTTATAAAACTATTGTTTAGGTATAGGTTACCGTTAGTACTTAGCGTAGCACTAACTTTGTTTGTGTATTCATTTTCAAAATACACATCTGTTGCATTCGAAATTTGCAAAACACCCTCGTTTACAATTTGCGAATAAACACATAGTAGGTTAAAAATAATTAGACAATGAGATAGAACATATTTTTTTCTCATAGGTAGTAGGTTTGGGGATTATTAAGGGATTAGTAAAAAATAGTTAGTTATTATTAGTTTGTTTTACATCAGCTATCTTTATCGTATAATTCAATATTTTCAATAGAATATTGCTTTGCTGTCTCAATATCATTGCACGTTATATGTGGTGTTAAGGGATCGTATATTCTTTTATAAGACGCTATTAATAATTTGGTTCCTATTGAATTTAATATAAATGCTTCAGATATTCTTAATTTAATTAAGTCACTAGATTTAGCTATAAAGTTTGCAGCCTCTGTAGAGAATGTACCATGAAACCCTCTTAAGTCTATTATAAAAGACATTGGTCTACCGTTACACAAGTCCATTATTACGCTTACATATTTTTTTGCTGCAGTTAAATCAAAAATGTAATAGTCCTCAATACTATTAAATTTAAGATTTATAATATTATTATCATCTTTCCAAAATTTTGCATGTCCTACTGTTTGGATGTTTTTCATGTTTTTTTTAGTTTAATGAGTTATACGTTCGGTTATCCTCTATGCAATATTGTATTGCCGACTTATTACATTTAAAAATCACATCAGGAAGTGAAGGATTACAAATAAAACTTTGAATGTTTAATAGCATTTTTAGTTTATAGGAGTTAACTAAAAATGTTTTAGACAACACTAATGATTTAATTAATGTATTTTTAGATAAAAACGTAAATACCTTAATAGCGTTAGAAAAATTTAACTCTTTTAGGTCAATTAAAATTGGCATGTGCACATCTTTAGATAGCATAAATATTTTATTTAAAAAAATGTGCTCGATATCTTTTATTTTATTATCATCTAAATCAGTTAAATCACTCAAAATTTGGCAATAGATCACATCATGATCTACCCAAAACTTGAAATTTTCAATTAATTTATCGTCCTCCATAACTATTGATTTGTAAAGTTTAAACCAATACGGATGCCAGAAATAATTTTTGAGCAAAAAAAAATTACAAAACATTGATTTACAGTGTTTTGTAATTTTTTAAGAATTTATTACTTATAAATAAAGTGTCGGTATTCCGTGTATTACTTTTGTGTAAACAGACAACTCACGGAATACCGTTAGTCTTAATTAGGCTTAACTATCCCTAATTTGTTCATTTTATCGCGTAATGTGCTAGGTTTTAATCCTAATGCTTCAGAAGCACTGTTAGATCCGCTAATTTTCCATTTACAATCTTCTAAAACTTGTAAGATATGATTGCGTAAGACTGTATCTAAATTTAGGTCTACACTGTTAATGCGTTGCTTAGATTTTTGATTAGTGGTTTCAAAACCAGGAATAATTAAAGTATCGCTATTAGATAGTATTAATGCGCGCTCAATTAAGTTTTCAAGCTCTCTAATATTTCCAGGCCAATTGTAAGCTTTAAGTTGGGACATCGCATCATCAGATATATATTTGATCTGTTTTTCATAGGTTTTACCAAATTTATCTACAAAATGCTCTACTAACAATGGAATATCATCCTTACGATCTCTTAAGGCTGGAACCGCAATTGGAAATACATTTAATCTAAAGTATAAATCTTCTCTAAATTGCTTTTTCTCTATCTCTGCCAATAAGTTTCTATTGGTTGCTGCAATAACGCGTACATCTAATTTTTTAGATCCTAATCCACCAACGACTTCAATTTCTCCTTCTTGTAAAAATCTAAGAATTTTAGGTTGCATGTCTAATGGTAGTTCTCCAATTTCATCTAAAAATAATGTACCACCATCCGCAAGTTCAAACTTACCAATTTTGTCACTAAAAGCTCCTGTAAACGATCCTTTTTTGTGACCAAATAATTCGCTTTCAATTAACTCTCGTGGTATTGCAGAACAATTAACTTTAATTAATGGCTTGCTGTTTCTGTTACTTATATTGTGTACAGCTCTAGCCAACAACTCTTTACCTGTACCAGATTCTCCTAATAATAATACTGTAGCATTAGTAGGCGCGACTTTTTCTATTTCGTTTAATACATTACTAAATTCTACACTACCATAAACCATCTCTTCAAAGTTAAAAACCAGGTCAAGCTCGTTACGTAAATAGACGTTTTCTTGCTCTAATTGGTTTCTTAAAACGTTTAACTCTTTATTAACTTCTAATAGTTTTTCATTGGCTAGAGCTATTTTATTTTCAGCAATTTTACGTTCCGTACTTTCTACCATTAAAGAAATTATACTAGCAATGGACGTTACAAAACTCTCTTCGTCTGCATTAAAGGTTCTATTAGTGGCTTTAGTTTCAAAACTTAAAATACCGTAATGTTCATTTCGACCATAAATTACAACATCAATTCTTGAAGAAATATTAAGAGGCTCAAAAAATTGTTTAGCAAAAGCTTTTGTAATAGGATTAGCTCCTACATTGCTAATATTAATACTAGTTTTGTCTTCAAAAGCTTTAAAGTAATTGGGGAAACTTTCTTTTTTAATTAATAAACCTTCACTATCAAATATTTTATCTTCTGCATTGTAAAACAATTTACTGACTAACTCTGTTTTATCTGTTTTATACTTCCAAATGGTTACTAAATCTGCTTGCAAAGCTTCTGCAGATGTAATAGCAATCTTTTTTAAGGATGCTTCTAAATCTTCGCCAATAAGACTTGCTAATTTTAATATAACATCTTTTTTCTGCGTGGATTTTAAAGCGATTTGTTTTAAAGTTTCTTTTATTTTTAGTTCTTCAGAGATGTCTTTTATAGTAGCAAATATTGCAATAACTTCATTTTGGTTATTATAAATAATACCTGCTAAAAACGACGCTATAAATCTGGTTCCATTTTTTCTAATAAATTCTAGTTGAAATGAAGGTGCTTCGCCTTTTGCTACTTTATCTTTAATCTCCATCATAAGCTCATAATCCTCTGACCTTGCGAAAGGGTAAGGTAAATCCATGCCAAGAAGTTCCGCTTCGGTATATCCTAATAAATCACATAGTGACTCATTAACCTTCATGATAGTACCATTAAGATTAACCATTAGTAGACCTTCTTGCATTGACATTACAAGGCTTTCAGTAAAATCGTTTGCTATTTTTAAATCTATTTCTGCTTTTTTACGGTCGGTTATATCTTGGATTGTTCCAACAAAGCTTGATGGAATATCATCCACGTAAAAGACCTCTCCTAAACCATGAATCCACTTAACTTGTTTAGTTTTAGTACTAATAATTCTATATTCTAAATCAAACTTTTTATTTAATTTTTCACTTTCTATTACTGCGTCTTTTATTATTGCTCTGTCATCAGGATGCACTATATTTTTCCAAAAATCAAATGATATTTTTTTATCCGTTTCATATCCAACTATTTCATTAAAAGTATCCGAGGTTTTAGCGATCAAGTTTATTAGGTCAAGGTTAAAACTTCCTATTTTAGCTATTTTTTGAGCGGTTGATAGTGATTGTTCACTTTCTTGAATTTTGATTTCAGCTGTTTTACGCTCTGTTATATCTTGGATGGTTCCAAAAAAGCTTTTTGCTTTACCGTTTTGATAAGATACTTCTCCTAAACCGTGTATCCATTTTAATTTATTATCGGTTTTAGAATAAATCCTATATTCCAAATCAAACTCTTGTCCTGTTCTTATACATCTTTCAATCTCAGCACTATTTATTTCGGCATCTTCTGGATGTGTGATATCTTTCCATAATTTTCGAGAAATAGTATCTTTTTTCTCTAAACCAGCAATCTCTTTAAAGGTTATTGAGGCATGAGCTAAACTGGTTTCTAAATCTAGAAAGTAACTTCCTATTTTAGCTATTTTTTGAGCTTCTAGTAATGATTTTTCATTTTTCTGAAGTTTTAATTCTACTTTTTTTCGATTTGTAATATTTTGCATAGTCCCTATCATTTTGATAGGGTTAGAGTTGTCATCAAATAACAATTCACCTATACCATGTACCCAAATTTCTTTTTTAGAATTATATTGAATAACACGATACTCTTTATTAAATCGTGTATTGTTTTTTACACAGCTATCAAAATAATTTAAAACGTTTATTTTGTCTTCAGTATGAATAAGATCAACCCAACTATCTATTGTTCTAACGAAGGATTCATCTATTCCTAAAATTTGATATAACAACTCAGTACAATCCCAAGTCATTGTTGTTAGATCCACAGCATATGATCCTAGATTTGCAACTATTTGGGATTGTCTTAAATTATATTCGCTTTCTAATAATTTAGCTTCTGCTTTTTTACGTTCTGAAACATCACGCATTATAGCTAGAACTTTACCATCCTTTTGAAGTTTTGCCGAAACCTCAACGTCTATTATTGTTTGGTCTTTACACACTAGTTGTCTATCAAAGACAACAGCTTCACCTTTGAGTATAGCGTCACGGGTTACGTCATTTTGAATAACATCTCCAATTATAAAATCTTGAATTTTTAATTTTAAAAACTCCTTTTTTGTATATCCTAGTGTTGTGTAGGTTGCTTTATTAAAGTTATGAATGACTCCATCATAAGTGTAGGTCAGGATAGCATCTGTAGCTTGCTCAACTAAAGACTCATAAGACTCTTCTTTTTTCTTTACTTCTTCAGCCATATTAAACTTTACGATAGCCATTTTTGCTAAGCTTACTGCAGAGTTTAATTCTCTTATGTTTTCAAAAGTCGGCGTTTTTACACTGCTACTATAAATTGCAAAGGTACCAAAAACCTCATTTTTTTCAGAAAGTATTGGAATTGACCAACACGATTTTAAATCGTGGTTAACTGCTAAATGTCTATAATTTTCCCAAAGCGGATCTGTACTTATATCAGATACGATGATTGGTTTTTTTAAATATGCAGACGTACCACAAGATCCTATATTCTCGACAATTTTTAAATTTTTAATCGCAGCACAATAGTCTTTTGGCAAGTTTGGTGCAGAAATTAGCCTTAAATGCTCCTTATCGTCTTCAAGTAAACTAATGGATAAATAAAATTCTGGACGTAAGGATTGATAGTTATGTATAATGTGATTAAACACCTTTTTAATTGAGGTGTTATTGGCTATTAAATCTAATATTGCGTTTTCATTAGTTAGTTTTAACTCTATTTTGCTACGCTCAGTTATTTCTTTTTCTAATTCTAAATTTTTTTGTTCTAATTTACTTATTAGTCGTTTGCTATATAGTTTTAAAACTTCTTCTTCTGTAAACTCGGTATTATTTTTTGCTTTATTTTTTGGGTTTGACGTATCCAGAAGTCTTTTTATTAAAGCTATTATGTGATCTGGATCTGTTGGTTTTCTTAAAAAGCGTGCTGCACCTAATTTTAATGCAAAGTCTTCATCTACCTTTTCAGTATAAGTAGAGGTATAAAATACAAACGGGATATCTTTTAATTTTTCATCTTTTTTGCAAGCTTGACAAAACATATAGCCATCCATTACTGGCATTAATATGTCCGAAATTATTAAGTCTACCCTATTTTCGGTTAATTTATCTAATGCTTCTTTACCGTCATTAGCTTCTACCACATTATATCCTGCTTGTATAAGAATTACCCTTAATAAATATAGATTTTCAAAAACATCATCTACTATCAAAATTGTTTTCATACCTATTTATTTCTGGTTTTTTGCAAGATACATTTCTTGCATTTGGTTTATAAATGTATCGGGATTTATGGGTTTTTCTATATAACCATCCGCTCCTACTTGCATCGCTTTTTCTTTATCACCTTCCATTGCATATGAGGTTACAGCTATGATTGTGGTGTTTTTTGGTAAATCACTATTTCTTAGCTGCTCACATATTGCATAACCATCCATGTCTGGCAACTGTATGTCTACCAATATTATTTCTGGATTATTTATGTTTGCTAATTTTAATCCTTCAGATCCATTGTAAGCTTTTAAGACCTGGTATTGATTTTTTTCAAGTAAATAGGATAACATATACATGTTTTGCTTGTTATCTTCAATTATTAAAATAGTAGGCATCATGGGCTTTGATGATTAAGAATAGTAATAGCTTTATAAATATATTATTTTTTAGTATTTAAAATAATTTTTGACAGTATTATTTACTACCAGAAGGCATTAATGGTAGTGAAAAGGTGAAATTACTACCTTCTCCTAAGGTGCTTTCTACAGATATTTTACCTCCTAGTTTTTCAATTAAGTTTTTACTAATTGATAAGCCCAGACCTGTGCCTTCATGGTGTCTATCCAAACCACCTTCTAACTGAGTAAAAGGCACAAACAGTTTATTGATGTCATTTTTATGTATTCCAATACCTTGATCGATAACTTGTGTAATAAGATTATTGTCTTTTATATCTACTTTAACTGTTATGGTTCCTTTTTTTGAAAACTTTATAGCGTTAGACATTAGGTTTAATAATACTTGTTCCACTCTGACCTCATCACTATTTAAAACAATATCTAAGGTTGAAATTTGAGGTAAAATAGTAATTCCTTTTGCTGAAGCTTGAGGCTGCAAAAAGTTAATTGTATTTTCTAATGAAGCTAAGTAATCAAAATTATTATAAGTCACTTTTAACTTACCTGCTTCAATTTTAGAAATATCTAAAATATCGTTAATTAAACCTAGCAGATGCTCTCCACTATTTTTAACCATTTTGATTTGCTTTTTTTGTTCTGGATTTAATGGACCAGCTAACTCTTTTAGTAAAATACCTGTAAATCCTATAATAGAGTTCATTGGTGTCCTTAACTCATGCGACATTGTGGCTAAAAATGCAGATTTCATTAAATCTGCAGATTGTGCTTTAGCTTTTTCTTTTTCTAACTCTAAGGATTGGAAATTTAGATCTTCAAGCAGGTTTAGTAAAGCATCCTTACTATCTTTAAGCTCTTCTGTCCTAACGTTAACTAACTCTTCTAAATTGTTTTTATATTTTAATAATTCTTTCTCGTTATTTATTCTTTCTGTAATATCTAAGGCTATACCAATATATCCAAAAACATTATTTTCTTCATCTAAAAGCTTTGTAGCCTTTACGGTCAAAAATGTGATTTTACCCGTATTATCTTTAAACCTAAGATCTGTTTTAAATTTGATATTTGATGACATTGCCTTTTCCCATTCTGCAATCACCTTTTTTTTATCTTCTGGATGAAAAGCTTCTAACCAACCTTGACCCATAGCGTCTTCAAAACTAATACCTGATAATTTAATCCAATGTTCGTTTACATAGGTACACTCGCCTTTATGATTTATGTTAAATATTGCAATTGGCGCGTTTGAGGTTAAACTACGATACAATAATTCGCTTTTTTTAAGTACCTCTTCATTTTTTATTCGTGCTGTGACATCTTGAATTATTCCAAATGATTTTTCTGGCATTTGATTTTTATCATAAATGGTTTCGCATTGTTCGTCTATGAATTTAATTTGATTGTCATCTAATTTTAAACGGTATGTGATGCGATATGGTACTTTATTTATAAGCGAGTCCGAATATGTTTTGGATACAAAATCCCTGTCTTCTGGATGTATAATATCCAACATTGCTTGGTGTGAAACTTTAAATTGTTTTGGATTTTTTTTAAAAATTCTAAACATTTGTTTAGACCAAGTAAGCTTACTAGATTCTAGGCAAAGCTCCCAATTACCTAGTTTGGCTATACGTTGGGCTTTATTTAGGTTAGACTCACTTAGTTTAATTTGTCTCCTACTAGTTTCATATACTTTAGTTAATTGTGACTTTTGCTTTTTAAGCTCGATGTTAATTAATTTATGAATGCGTTCTGAACGTCCTGCAAAGTACCAAACGCCAAAACTGCTTAATAGGGTTAATAAAAATCCTACGATAGCAAAAATAATTGCTGTATTAAAATCGTGTTTTGTGGGAATTACATATAGCTTCCACTCGCCAAATGTCATCTCTATTGGCACAGCATACGCTTTGTAACCAGACACATCATTATCTAAAAAATAGTCCTCTTCTCCTGTCTTTTGGTTTACTCTAGATAATTGATAGATGTATTGCTTATTATTGGAAGGATCTATATTTAAATCTTTAAAAAAAGTTGATAATTTAGTAACCACTGCAGAAAACCCAGCAAATTTATAATCGATAATAATTGGTTGACGACTGACCATTCCAACACCTCCTTGTTTAAGGTTAACTGGTCCTGCTATAAAAAAATCGTTTCTTTTAATTGTTGCTAAAGCACCACTACTAGCCTCCTTACTATCTATAATATTAAACCCTATAACGTCATTATCTTTTAATGGATAGACATGGGTTATAAATCCTTTACGATCTACTAACTCTACAACATCAAAATATTTACTGCGACTTAACAACTCTACAGCTATATCATCAAAATCTTCCGGAATCCCATTTCTTTCTACTATATATGCTAGGGATTTAGTGGCTGAAAAACTAAACATAATTAAAGATTGTAATTTTTCTTTAATTAAATTTACTTGATTAGAAATTTCTCTTTTTTGATTGTTTTCGTTTATATAATATTTCTGGAACGTTATATATTCCGTTAAAAATAACAATAGTGCAAACGTTATAAAACCTGCAACTAATGGTTTTTTTAATATTGAATAAATTGGACTACGCTTCATATTTAAAAAGAATCAAAAAAATTAGGCATTATTGTTTAGTTAAGTTATCGTTTTCTTCTTTTAATTTTCCAATTCTATTTTTTAATTCTTTCATTTTTAATTCTCGTCCAATAAACAATTTATTCATACGCTGTAATTCGGCATTTTTGATATTTATCTCTTCTGTCCTACTATTAACAAGCTCTTCTAATTGATGTCTATATAAATCTAATTCTACTTCTGTTTTTTTACGATTAGTAATATCTCTAATCGTACCAATTATAAATTTACTTCCATTTGTATCAACATATCTTGTTTTTCTTGTAGAAATAGTTCTAGTTTTGCTATTTTTAACTGTAAGGGTTTCTTCACTTATGTTTTCAATTCCCGTTTTTAAAACTGCTTTATCTACTTTTAAAAAAGTTTCTCGCTCTTGTTCTGTAACGTCTTCGGCTAATGTTTTACCAATTACAAATTCCCTATTAGTATCAAACATTTTACAAAAGGCATCATTTACTAAGATTAAACAGCTTTGGTCATCTTTTACAAATAATGGATCACCAATGTTATTAATTATTGCGTTTAAATCGTTCTTGCTTTCAGATAGTAATTCTTCTGTTTTTTCTTGTTCAGAAATATCTAGAAAATAAATAGTTATACCTCCTTTAGCTGTTGGATAAAATCGGCAATCATACCATTTTTCATAAGGCTTAAAATGTCCTCTAAAATATTGTGTTGTTTGGGTTTCAAGTGCCTTGCAACATGCTTTGTAAAAAGGGTGTCCTATGATCTCTGGAAATGCTTTCCAAATGTTTTCGCCAATTAAATCTACTCCTTTCTTACCTATTAATTCTATTGCTTTATCATTAATGTAGGTATAACATAAATCTTCGTCTAAAGTGACAAATCCATCAGATATATTATTTAAAGTGATTTGTAATTGTTGATTTATTTTTCGCTCTAGTACTAAGTCTAAATATTTTTTTCGATAATTTAAAATTGTAAAAACTTCTTGATTATCAGATGGATTATTTAATGTTTTATAATCAACACCTTCTATATTCTGAATAAAGCCTATGTAGGCTATGACCTTATCCTGATTATTTTTAATGCTTGCAAAAAAGACAGTAACAGGAAAGCGTTTCCCGTTTTTGTGCATGTAAATAACTTTAAATTCTCGTTTAACATGTTCTTTTGAAAGCTCTTTAAAAAGCGATTTATAATCGTCATGTAGTTCTGGAGGCCAAAAAGGGAAAGGTAATAAGGCTCCTGCCAATTCTGTTTTATCATAACCTGTTAAACGACACAAGGCATCATTTATTAAAACAATTTCGCCTTTAGGCGTTATTATTATTAATCCATCTTGAAGCGACTCTATAAAATTATCAGAAAATCCATATAGATGCTGTAATTGTTCTACTAATTTAGTGTTTGTATCGCTCATAAAAACATATTGTTACTCTTAAAACATTATATGACAATTCATTGAATAATTAAAAATTAAAAATCAACAATTTACACTTAAAAGATAAATGAATTTATTTAAAACCACGAATGTTTTTTTGCAATCTTACTACAAACAAGAGATAACAAGCACCAAAATCTAACTACATCAATAATTTTAAATTATTGATTTACAAGTATTTAAATCGTTACCAAATTTGAAGCGCAACAATAAAAACTTAACCTAATAATAACCTACTTAATTTACTAATTGGTTGTTGGTTACTATTCTAAAGCATCGCTCTTGACCTAAAAATAAAGGATTACCATGTTTTTCAGACCAGAATCCCTCTAATATATCGTTAGTAATGCACTTATAAACAACAACACCTTTATAAATTGCGTCATCCTCTCCTTTATAATTAAAATTTATAACAAGAATATTATCTTTAAAAAAACCTGTACCGAACTGCTCCTGACTATTATTAATTAACCATTTAGCTACTACTCTATTGTTTTGGTCTAAGGTCAGGCTTAATTGTCCTTTATAGGTTACACCTTCCACATCTTGATTACTACCAATTATATTATAGGTGCCTGGAAGTTGGTTAATTGTCATTTTTAGAAATTGTGTTTTTTGGATAGCCTTGCTTTATTTACCAATACAGAAAGTGTTTATTGAGTAAAATAAGCACTTTACAAGATATAAGGTACAAAATAGATACAAAAAAAATTAAAATTTTACTTTTTTTTGGCTGAAAAATAATTTCGCCTGTAATTTCTCCTTAATTGTTACAAATGTAGGTTTTAAATTTAAATATTATGCATCTAAATCATATTGCGATTGAGCGTCCTTATAAATTCCTTTTATTTTATCTTGTAAAGTAATTGGCTCAATTACTTTAACGTTGCTACCGTACATTAAAATACGTTCAATTTGTGACGTGTATCTTTCTTTCAAGAAAGAAAAAAATTTATTTTCATCTTTACAACCTTCCGTAAACCTAAAACTTTATGAAGCATCATTCAATATTTAAAAATATGTTTCCATCCTTTAAGTAATATTATTCTTATCTCGTATAGATTGTTGTAACCCTATGCAAAACGCTCTAAAATCAGGAATTAAATCCTTTAGAAATTCATGATTAAAATAAATCTCTCTATTTTCTGCTAGACTTATATTTTTATTTTTTGTGATAAAATCAGTTACAGAATTCGTTCCTCTTTCAAATCTTCCAAAATTATGAGTAATACTATTTCTAATAGATTGCAAACACATTAAATCGCTCCATTGCTCATCCAATTCATGAGTAAATTGAAGCCCTGCTACTTCTGATAAATAAGTCTTTATACTTGAAAGTAAACTCTCTTTTGGTATTTTTTTAAACGATTTATTTAGTTCAAACAAGACATTAATTCTATCACATAAATTTTTTAATGTTTTCTCGAACATACTCATTATTAAAACTAACGTTGAATGTCTATTCAATTTAGGAAATTCAATATACATTATATCTTTAGCATTAAAAGTAGCCCCATCAATCAATCTAAAATGTGTAAAAATTTTTGCACCATGTTCGTGCTCTTCTATTTCTTGTTTTTTATATCTTTCAAATTCATTTATAGCTAAACTATTTGATATTTCACATTGCTCTACATAAGCTTCGATTAAGTCAATACTTATTACAACCCACTGATCATACCAATTAAACGTACCACCGCATGTCATTTTAATTTTATTGTTCATGCTCTCCTTTAAATTACATCATTATTAAAATAAAGATCATGATACATATCTATAAAATCTTTTGTTTGTTTTGTAATTACATCAACCATTTCTTCAAAATAATTAGAATTACTTATTAGCTTTTCCAGTGTATTAGTACTTGATAAATTTAAAGAATTGTTATCTAAAGTTTTTATATCGCTTACTAGAGGCCAAAAACTACTTAATCTATAATCACCATCTCTAATAGCATCATATTTATTCCTTTTATCTAATACACCTACAAAAATGCGTCCTTTATTATTACCTTCACCTGAGAAGGATTCCAAACCAAAAAATGCCCCTTTTTTATCTAAAGCATCAGATCTTAACCATATTTGCGAATAAACGTGAGTTGTGTCATTACCAAGATCAGCTTTCACATTTAACTGCATAGAATTTAACTTTTTACATACTGACCTCCTAAATTTCTCTCTAATACTATCAACTGCTTTTTGATAATGCGAATGAATATACTTTGCTTCTTTCAGGTTATTTATAATTAGCTCATTTAAATTATTTTCTAAATGTTTATCCATACTATTAGTGAGTTTTTTTATTAAAATTTGATATTGCTTTATTGCATTTTCTACAATTGACCCAGGCTTAACAACTAACAAACACTGTTCTAACCAACTTAAAATATGCTTGTTATAAGATATGACTTCATAATCCCTATCTGTTAAAGTATAGAGACTACTTTTGGTTGGCTGTTTTCCTGTTTTATTTAAATAGTATAATGAGCAAGCTCCACCTTTAAACAAACTATACCTATACATTTGTTTTGGCTGATCACCGGCATTAATTTTATTTTCAATAGCAATAGCCTTACCTGAAGGAAAAGTAATTAAGATATCAATAAAACCGCCACTTTTATAATCTTTAGATATTTTACCTAAATGATGCTCTGGTTTTACCCAAACACCATTTAATTCTTTTTCTACATAATCTTTGTAACTAATTTCTTGAAGAAATAATTTTAAAAACGTTTCTTTATAATAATGGTTTCCTTTTGGATCTAAAAGAGCCACGATCATAGCTGAATGGGTTTTAGTCTCATTGGTTTCCATTCCTAAAATAGAAAAAACATTAAAGTCTTCTCCTTTCTCTTCAATATTTTGAAGGTGGCTACTAACAATATTTTCAGACTGAGTAAGTAAAGATTCTAATTTTGAATATTCCATGTTTTTATGACTAACCTTTAAAATATGATTTTAACAGATGATTTTAAAGTTTTTTTTACCAGTCTATTTTATAAAAAAAGAACTCCAAACGCTAACCAGACCTTAGACTAGCTGTTTTATTCCCTCTTAAATTAATTTATTTTCCTTTCAATAAATTATCAAATGGTATTGTCGTTCTTATTCCGACAACTGCTCTTTTATAAAATTCATCTCCAGTTTCTTGAAATTTATCTTCGATATCTTTAAAAAGAGTAAATAATTCAAAATTCACAATAGTCTTCTTTTTTATATCGCTTTTCTTTTGTAATCCAATCACTAATCCAAGCCCAAAATTCTTGAAGTTACCATTGTATTTATCGGATTGATCGATTTCATTATAATCACCATAAATATGTAAATGCAAATTATCAATAATTTTTTTATTGATATCAAAAGCTATTTGATGCCTTTTAAATGTATCAAAACTTCCTAATAAATAAGCATTAGTTGTTTTTTCAATAAATCTATTACCATTTACTGTATTACCAATATTATTTTCAGTAACAATTTTCTCAGAACTTAGCTCTGAAGAATTATTTGTTTCAGCGTAGGAGTAATTAATAGAATATTGACCATTAAAAATATACGCCCAATGATTTTTATAATCACAAGAAAGATTATTAACTTGGTCATAAAACAAGTTGAGTCCTAATCCTAACTCATGGTTTTCAGGAGTAATTTTCTCTATTTGCTCAGAAAAACTCAAGTTTGAATCATAAGTATATAATTTTTGAGTACCATACTTAGCATATAAATTTAACCAAACTAATCTAACCGAAGACCATTTGGATTCTAATTCGATTTTTTCCTTTTTTGAATCATAATCCTCCAATTCTAATGTTTCTAGTTTTATTTTTAAATCGTAAATTTTCTGTTTAATTTCTTTTATTTCAATTACACTTAATTTCGTATTATTTTTTATTTCTAACTTATATGAACTTATTAAGTCATCAAGTAAAATCTTGTGATCGTCATAATCAGTTTTCTTTAAATTTAATTTAGTTATTTTAGAGTCTAAATCTGATTTATATTCTGTTGTAAACTTATACCTTGTTAGTCCCCAAAATGACAAAACTAAACTCTGATCCAATTTAATATTGATATCTGTGCTATATTCTTCATTACTAAATACTGTAGATATATCGTTTTTAATCCCTCCATCAAATTTAAAAGTACTAGTTGCTTTTAATTTTTCATCATTTTTTCCAAACCAGTTTTTACTTAGTGCAAAACTTAATTTTGGCTTTACTATATCTAAACTAACATAAGAACCTAAATTGCTTAAATCAGAATCTCCAAGAATAGCTTCTGTCAAATATTTATTATAGATTTTGGAAAAGGATTTAGAGCTAACATATTTAACTGTATCACTACTAGTCTGAGCAAAAAGAAAAAAAGGACAGAACAGAAATAAAATTAATTTTTTCATAATGGTTGGTTTTATTGGTTATTAATTAATAGCGTATTATTTTTTTTTAAGCACTCCAGTCTTTAAACTGACCTTCGGCTTGCTGCATTATTTCTTCTAATATTTCGTTAAGTTTAGACAAACTTACCTTTTTGCGCAGTTCTTTCTTTACGGATAAGCGTATTGCTGCTTTTGCATTTTCTTTTTTTGTCCAATCGTATTGTAGATTTGCCTTTACTGCCTTAACTACTGCGTGGACAATATCTTGAATTGGACCTTCTTCTTTTATAATCTCTTTTTTAGCTGCTAAGATGTCGTAAAAAGCTAATTCTTCGTCACTTAAACCTAGTTCTGAAGTACGTTTATCATCGTTTTGCAAATCTTTTGCGCGTTCTACCATTTCGGCAATAGTAGCGTAACTATCCAATGCATTATTGTGATAGCGTTCTATTACCTTTTCAAGTTCTTCTCTTAAAGAGGTGTACTTTTTGATGTTTTTATGAAGTCTTAATTTAATTTCGTCTTTTAGAATATTTTTAATCAATTCTATTTTTAAAGCGTGCCCATCTTTTTCATTTTTAGCACCTAGTAAAAAGGTGTCATCTAAAATGGAGATGTCTGGTTTTTCTATGCCTGCCATTGCGAAAACATCAACTATGTCTTCAGAATCGATACTTTGACTAATCAATTCTTTAATTTTTTCTTTTTGCTCGCCTCGACTGGAGGTTACGGATTTTGCGTTACGCAACGCTTTAGAAACATGTTGCGCAAATAAAATATCTACAGCATATTCTTGTATTTCAGTTTGACTTTTCACAATAGATAACAAACTAGACAAGGTTTTTTCAGCCTTCATGTAATTGTTTGCGTCTTCGTCATATTTAATCACATGGTTTAAAGCAGATTTTACTAAAAGCACCTTGTCGGCATCACGCAAACGTTTCCAATCGGAATAATCAATAGATTGAGGTATAAAGGCTTTGCATATTTCAACTTGATTGAAAAACAATTCCAATGCTTGCTCAATATCAATAGTTGGTTTGCCTTCTCCACCACTTCCTGTATATTTACTAGTTGCTGTTTTTAAGTTATCGCCAATACCAATATAATCTACAATAACACCGTTTTTCTTATCTTTTAAAACACGGTTGGTTCTAGTAATGGCTTGCATTAAATTATGACCTTTCATAATTTTATCTACATACATGGTGTGCACACAAGGTGCATCAAAACCTGTTAACCACATGTCTCTAACAATGACTATTTTTAAAGGATCGTCTTCCTTTTTAAATCTTGCTTTTATGCCTTCTGTAGCATCTTTTGTTCTAAAGTGTGGGTTCCAATCTACTGGATCTTTAGAGATGTTACCTGTCATTACTACTGCTACTTCAGGACAACCGTCTAAGGCCGTTAGTGCATTATACATTTTTACGCAATTACGTCTACTCATGCAAACCACCATTGCTTTTCCTGCTAAAGTGTTTGTTCTGTTTGTGTAATGGTTAAGTATGTCTTTAGCTATTTTATTAACGCGATCTTCACTACCTGCGGCATCCTCAATAGCAGCCCATTTAAGATTGCTATTATCTTCTTCGCCTTCTGCCAAAGCATCGACCTCATCATCAATACTTTCGTTCCATAAATGCAGTTTTGCTAAACGTGGTTCGTAAAAAATATTAACGGTTGCTTTATCTTCTACTGCTTGCTTTATATCGTAAGTATGTATTACAGAACCAAAGACTTCTTGTGTGTCTGCATCTTTACTATCAACTGGTGTTCCTGTAAACCCTATAAAGGAAGCATTAGGCAAAGCTTTGCGCAAATTAGAGGCAAATCCATCTAGTAAACCATATTGCGTGCGATGCGCTTCGTCTGCCATAACGATAATATTCTCTCGTTCGGATAAAATAGGGTGTTCTAATTCCCCTAAAGCTTCTTCTGTGGTTTGCTTTAATCTAAATTTTTCTATAGTTGTAAAAATAACACCTCCAGCGCCTGCACTTAATAAGTTACGCAAATCTTGTGTAGTATCGGCATGTTGTACATCACCCACCAAATCTTTAGCGAGTACGAAGTTTTCATACAGTTGTCTGTCTAAATCACTTCTATCGACTTGTATTACGATGGTTGGATTTTTTAATTCTTGAAGACTACGCAAAATACCTGTGTAAATGGCCATAGAGATACTTTTGCCCGATCCTTGTGTATGCCAAATGACACCAATACGACCATCACCAAACGGACGCACCGATTTATTAGCTGCGTCTACCGCAAAGTTAACGCCGAAAAACTGATGATACTTTGCGCCTTTTTTAATGAGTTTACCATTATGATCTTCATGAAAAATAAAGTTTTTTATATAATTTAGTATTCTGTCTTTTGGGAATAAGCCGAATAACAAAGTGTGCATCTGGAAATCGTCTTCTTGTACGGTATCTCTACCGTTAATACTTTTCCAAGCAGCAAACCATTCCATACCCGAACTAAACATACCATGTTGCGCCTCGTTACCATCACTAATAATAGTTAAAGTATTATACTCAAACAGCAACGGAATGTCTTTTTTGTAATGTTGTATTTGGTTGTGTGCTTCTTTTACATTGGTGTTTTGGTCGTACCAGTTTTTTAATTCGAATACAATTAATGGCAATCCGTTAATGTAAATAATGATGTCTGGGCGACGTTTATTTTTTCCTGTAATACTAAATTGATTGACTGCCCAAAAGGTATTGTTTTCTGGATTTGTAAAATCTATAGGGTAAATATGAACTGCCTTTTCTTTTCCCGAAGCATCCTCATACGCAAACTCAATACCTTTAGTTAGTTTTAAATGAAAGGTACGGTTACGATGCTCTAGATCTGCTCCTGCATTATTGGTAAACTCAGACACTGCTAAGGTTTGAATCTCCTTTGGAATCTCTGGATATTGTTGTTGTATAAACTGAAGCAACCTATCTTTTAATACTACTTCTGTATTATGATTTTGTGGTAAGGCTGTGCCCAATTGATGTTTATAACCTAAATCGGTTAACCAATCTATGGTGGCTTGTTCTATGGTTGCTTCTGTTGTCATAATTCATGTCCTGCGAAAGCAGGAATCTTATTAATTAAACTAAGTTTTCTACTTGCTCTCTAAATTCTTTTAAGCGTACTTCTCCGCTTATTAGTTTTGGTAATAGGGTGTCGCGGAGATTTGTTAGTGTTGCAACTTCCGATAGATTTAATTGAGTTTGACGATAGCTATTGACTAAATTCTCTTCTAATTTTTGGTAAATAGACTTAGGAGGAATAACTAGCTTTAAACTTCTCAAAGCAGAAATTGTAAGTGCCTGTTGTGTGCTTCCAATAGTTTCTCCTAAAATTTGTTCTTGACCAACATTTGAATTTAGCCACAAATGAAGAAACTCTCCTTTAATAAAGCTTTTATAATTCTTTAGCCATGTTAAATTTCCATCTTTAAAATAAAACTCATCTGAATCATCAACTAACCAAGAAACACCTATAGTACCAACTGAAGATATTAAAATGTCTCCTTTTACTGGAGCACCAAATTTTAATTTTATTTCTTGAAACCTTTCTTCCGTTATGAATAATTCTGTGGATATATTTTTCCCTTTACTTAATTGAATAACTTCTTTCCCTCTATAAAAAGGGACTCCTACATCCACATATTCCTTTCTAAATATTCTTTTACTCGACCCTATTTCTGAAAGTTCTTCCAATCGTTTCACTTCCCAACCTTCAGGAATTAAACCCAAATCACTATCTATAAACTCACCGTCTTGAAAAGGACCAAAATCTACAAACCAATGTTTGTATAATGCCATAGCCATGTCTTCTAAGGTTTTGTTTATGGCTAGGTTGTTTTCTATTTTATCGTCTATTGCTGATAGGATGTTTGCTATTTCGGTTTGTTCTGGGAGTGGTGGGAGTTGAACATCTAATCCATCAAACGTTTTAGTTGTTATTGTATCAAATACACTTCCATAACTTAACCCTTGCAGTTCTCTGATTTTTTGTTTTACTAAATAATACAAATAATTTTTATCAGTTTTCTCATTTGGCAACAGGCCATAGCATGATTGATTAAAAGTCATTTCCTTTTCCAAAACAGCTAATTCACCAACCGTTCCTCTAGCTGAAATTATTATTGCTCCTTTAGGCAATAATTTGGTTGAAGATTTTTTAAGACCTTCCTCTGTAATTGTCTTTTCAGTACTAGAAACAAATTTTTGCTCACCTTGAAAATCCTTAACACTTAACCAAGGAATATCACCATTCCAATATTCTGATACTGAAGTTTTGGGTGTACCTCCTCCAATTATTTTTAAAGTATCTGAGAGTTTATATGTTTTCCAGTTATTGTGCATTCTATTTTTTTATGGTTGAATTGATAATACTTTCATATAATGATCTTGATCGACTATGATATTTTCTTTACTAGATAACTTCGTCTTATATGGTTCAAAATTATTATTTTTAGGATGATACATAACATTAGTAATTGCTTCTAAAGTTTTTAAAATTTCAATAGCATGACTCGTCCTATGTTTTTTATCGTAACTTACAAAGAGATAGGTTTTTTTTCTAAAGGAAAAAGTTAAGAATTGAGAGGCTTCTAATTCATCGGGTAATATCTTTATTTTAGGATATTGTTCCTTAACAAGATCATAAATTCCTTTTTGTCTTCTAATATCAATTAATGTTAAAAACAAACCCTCTAGATTAGTTTCAAAGACTATTTGCAAACGGTTTGCGTCTTCGTCATATTTAGACCTCTTTTGGTTAGCCCCATTAACTTCTATTTTTTTTATCATTAACTTAGAAGAACTAAATTGATATATTACAGGTAAACTATAGCCTGTAATTTCATGCAAATTATATAGATCTATAAACTCTTTTACAGCATCTGAAGGGTTTTCTGAATGCTTTAATATAAACTCATGAAATTGAGATCTACTACCAAAAACATCTTTAACTCCATCAGAAATTTTAAAAGAAGATAGAGAAAAACCTGGGGAATCTGTACTTTGCACACATAGTAATTCTATATTATTACCCCTCCAAAAGTCCTTAATTTCTTTATTTAGTTTCTCTTTTAACTCACGCATAAATTTTAATGAATGGTAATATTTATATATAGAATAATCATTAACTGCCCACAGCTTATCTTTTTTGGATTCTAGAAACCCTTTAAACAGTAAAAGTGCTTTATTAGTTAATTCATCCTCTTTAATATGCCATAATTTATTATCAATTTTTGAATCAAATAACTCACAAATAATAGATAATTTATTTTCTGAAGAAAGAATACTTCCTTTAAATAATTGTTTTTGAACCCAATCTACATTTTCTTGGTTAATACCTTCATCTTTATCAATGTACCTGTCTACAAAAACACCCATTTTATTGAGTAATTGCTGCTCCTGAACTTCATATTCTCTTCTTTTTTCGTAAAGTTTGAAAATTATTAATATAATATTAGACATTAGTTTTTCATCATTGGAACTAAAGTAGTCTAATCTGCTAAAAAGTTGAATTAATTTATTTTGAGAGTAAAGACTTTCTATAATATTATGCCTTTTTTCTTCATCTTCTTCTTTTATAAGTTGTTGAAATTCATTCTCTAAAAACAACTCTTTAAAGACTCTTTGTTGCATTAGCATATTAAAATTGTTTTCCTTTTTAATAGAATTAAAATCCTCAACCTTATTTTCTTCTCCAAATAAATGAGCTAAACTTTTAGAAAGCAATAAAACATCGTCACAGTCAATGTTTAAAACATTTCTTAAACAATCGCTACTAGGCAATAATAAATCTGTAACCGCGTATTTTTTTAAATAACTATAATCATTAGATTTTATAGAATTAAAAATGAACAAATCTCTATAATTTGACTGGATAACAGGTGTATTTTCTCCTTCAGGTTCTGGTTTTGGTTTAAGACCATATTCTCCATTTTTTAAAATTAGAAAATCGAGTTTATTATGACTTAACAACTCCATAAATTTTGGGAACTTTAATTTAAAGTATGTAAAATTCAAGAAATCTTTGAAATTGATTTCTTCTCCTAAAAAAGTATAATCAAATATTATTTGATTTACTAAGCGTTTAGAGTCTCTTAAATTTTTTATAAAATCATCAAAAAGGTTTCCTTTATGGTTAAATCCTCTAGAAAAATTAATTTCAAAATCTGAGGAATTATTAAGTATTGAATCTTTTAAACTTTTAGACACAAAGTTTCTTAGGATGGTTTTATCGATTTCAGGTAAGTAAATTTCTAGTTGAAAAAATTTATCTACAAATCGAGTACTTGAAATATTATTTTCAGATTTTAATCTATTAATAACATAATCCTTGTCCATTGCTACGACAAAAATTGTGTTGGTAAAATTAGCAGTATTTCTAATTAACTTTAAAACTTGTATTATTTCCTTTCCACTTAATCTATCTAAATCATCTACAAAAATTATTATTTTTTTATCTATTTCTTGCAGCCTAGTATTAATGTCATCATAAAGTTCTTTTGCAGGAGTAGAATTTATATTTGACACATGTTTATCAAAAAAATCAAATACATTCCCACCTTTATAGACTTCTGTAAGTTTTTTTGAATAATCTAAAATCTGACTTGATAACTTACCACTATATTTAGATAGCTGCTTACTTAAAGAAATAAAAAATTCATTAATAATATCATCTTCTTTATGATTTAAGTAAGGTAAAAAATGAATCATTAATATATCATCCTTAGTCTGGTTTTCTATTTGTAGTTGTGTCATATGAATAACACTAGATTTTCCATTTCCCCAAGGACCAACTAAACCTATTGAAATAGATTTTTTATAAGTTTCATTTAACAATATACTCTTTAAACTGTCAATCTTTGGTTGATAGTTTAGTATATCTTCGTCTTCATTTAATATTGGATCATCATTTAAATAAACATTTGAGTTGTTTTTTGTTAAATCGTTTTTCAACGAAAAAACTGTATCCAACTTTTTGTAGAATTTGATTATTACAAAAAACATTAAAGCAACTATTAAAGGAACTAAAACATATGTATTGTATTCTATATTAAAAAATGAGTCAGATAAATTTGTCCATGGTAGTTCTATATTTATTAATTTATAGTATAAAATTAGAAAAACAGTCATACCTATAACAACCTTCTGATTAAATGAAGGTTGATACGAATAAGAAGCCATTTTATATAATAAATAAAAAGTTATTAAAACAGAAACAGAAATAATTCCTAAATCTAAAATACTATTAGAAAAATCAGCATCAGTTGTTAAGTGCTTATTTATAGAATAAATGATTTCCGTTTGAAAATAAAAAAAAGAAAAAACCACGACAAATAAGAGCACATTTTTTTTAGTAAATATGTTTCCAACGGTATTTTTAAGGTTTAAAAACTTCATTAATTAAAATCTTTCAAAATTATATAAAATCTGTTTCTGCAACTCATTCCCTTTTTTAAACTGCGCTTCCAATTGCGTTTTCAAAGTTTCCATTTTGTCTTCAAACGGAATACCATCATCTTCTACTTCTTCTGTACCAACGTAAATTCCTGGTGTGAGTTTGTAGTCTTGTTTTTGCACTTCCTCCAAAGTTGCGCTGTAGCAAAAGCCGTCGGTGTTTTTATAGTCCTTATGAGACCTCTCGGCTGCGCTCGAGGTGACAGGATCGGCATTACGCCAAGCGTGGTAGGTTTCAGTTACTTTATCAATATCTTCATCAGTAAAGACGCGTAGTTTCCTACTTTCCATAGTTCCCATTTTAGAGGTGTCTATAAAAAGAATTTCATTATTACGCTCTCTATGCTTTCCATCTTTACCATCTCTATTTTTACTTAAAATAAAGATACATGCAGGAATACCTGTAGTTAAAAACAATTTGTCTGGCAAACGTACAATACAGTCTACCATGCTATTATCTACCATGTGTTGACGTACGTTTTTTTCACCTTTGTTATTAGAAGTCATGGCTCCATTTGCCATAACTACACTTGCTGTTCCTGTATCGCTTAAATGACTCCAAAAAGTTTGCATCCACATATAATTGGCACTACCATCTGTAGTAAACTCATCTTTTGGACCAAATAGTCGTGGGTCATTTTCGGGTAAATCTTCGGGATGCCATTGGCTGACATTAAACGGTGGGTTTACAATTATAAAATCAGCTTTTAAGTCTGGGAATTTATCTTGAAGTAAAGAATCTCCTAAACGTACATCGAAAGAGAGATCGCGCAAGGCTAAATTCATTTTACATAAACGTAGTGTACCATCGTAACGCTCTTGTCCGTAAATTGAAATGTTTTTTTTGTCTCCATTATGGGCTTGTAAAAACTTAAGCGATTGCACAAACATACCACCCGATCCACATGCAGCATCGAAAATTTTACCTTCGTAAGGTTCTATCATTTCTACTAATAAACGTACTATGCTTCCTGGCGTAAAGAATTGTCCTGCACCAGAGCCTTCTGCTATAGCGAACTTGCCTATGTAATATTCGTATACACGACCTAGAATATCACTATCTGGATTTTCTTTTTCTGATAATTTAGGGTTTGCTAATAGGTTAATTAAACCTGCTACTTGTTTAGCTGTTAATTGACTTTTAACAAATATACGTGGTAGTATTCCTTTTAAGTCTGGTCTGTAGGTTGCTAATGTTTGATCTAAAACGTCAAAAGCATCATCTACTAAAACTTTAATATTATCCTGCTCTGCATTATCTTGTAAAAACTGAAATGTAGCTTTCTCTGGAATGATATAAGTATTATTTGAAAGATACTCGTCTGGATCTTCTAAAACGTAATTTTGTTCTTCGGTATCTGTTGTGTAATAATCAGAGCCTTTATCGCGTAGTAAATCTTTTAATTTATCTCTGCGTAACTCATAACGTTCTGATATGTGCTTTAAAAATATTAACGGTAATATGTAATCTTTATATTGATTCTCGGCTACTGCGCCTCGAAGTTCGTTTGCCGCTTTCCATAACTCCTGTTCGAAGTTAATATCTGCTTTGGATTGGTTTTTTGACATAATTATTCTATTCGGTGTAATCCGTTATATATTATAGTTAGCTATTTAAATGTGAAATTCTTAGGGATTATAAAAATAGTAATATCAAGTTAATATCAAAGCATAATTTACTTTAAAACAATTGTTAATAAACACTGTTTAGAAACATAATGTTAACGAATTGAAATTCAACACGTTAAAAGAAGATATGTATTAGAATTAAATAAACTTAAAGATCTATTTAAACAAGATTCTGTTTTATAAAAACCTACTGAATAATCTGTTGCCTGTTGCCTATCATACCAAAACCTAATGTTTTAGGCTATTCAGAGGTCAACACTAAAGAAACAATGTGTCAACAATTACAAAGTTGCAAATGTTGCTTATAAGTTGCTTGTTTGTTTATACCATAAGTGCCAGCTAGCATGGCATTACAGTAATACATCAACAGATCAACTTATAATTCCAAATTCCTCTTTCGTAAATGTATAATGACGACCTTTAAATACAGTTTCTTCAATTATAAGTTTATTATCTGCTGAAGTATATGTGTTATACTTAATATAACTACTGTTTTTAGCTTCCAATTGGTATTGATTTTTTAATATCTCTGAGACTTTGAAAGAACTGGTTCTGATATTATTTTTACTTAGCTTATTTACTAAATCCGTAACTGAATACTTTAAAACGTTAGTTTCAAATAATAAAAACTCATCTGAAAGGATTTGTTCCAACTCTTTATTAATGTAAGTTTTACTTCCATTTATCAAAACAGCTAACGCCTGCGTATATATTTGATCTGTAGTAAACCACATTCTTGTTTTTCTAGGACTTACAATTTTTCTATTTATTATAAAATGAATAAAGTGTGGTAATTCTTTTTGCAATGTTTCTAAAAGATTAGGGTTGTCTTCTGACAAGTCAAAAGGTATAATTTTACGTACCCAGTATCTAGTTTCTGAATTATCTATGTATACAAAGTTTTCTTCGTTATTGGAACATAGAATAAACTTACCAAAAAAACTACCTTCTATCTTATCCTTTCCTTTTGCTTCACTTTTATAAGATTTAGCTGTTGACAGGTTTTTTAAACGTTCACTATCTTCTCTTTTATCTAATAATACCTCATCCACTGCAATAATTAACTTAGATGCCCAGTCAGAATTAAATCGACTTCTAAAATCTTCATTATTATTAATAGTCATGTTGTTTTGAAAAATTAATTTCATCCAATTTAGAAAGGTTGTTTTACCTGTATTTCTTTGATTACTGACCAAACATAAAATGGGAAGTATGTGCGTAGGTTTTTGCCATAAAATACTGATATAATCTAAGCCAATTTCATACTGCTCACCAAAAATATGTTTTAAAAATTTTAAAGTTTCAGGAAACCCACCCTCAATAATGTCATGATGTACCTTTTCATATTTATTATAAAATCCATTTATAACAGATTCATAGTCATTATGAGATGGAATTAAACAGAAGCCATCATATTTAGGCACTTTTTTAATAAAATCCTTACCATGATCAGTTATGATTTCTGATTTAGACCATTGTACAAGCTTTTTAATTGAATCATTACTTATTAATGGCATTTCTACATCTTTATAATAAGCAGATCCTATTCTTAGATATTTATCTTCCATGATCACACGCTTATTTTTAAATTAGACAACCTAGACTCATCAATCACCCCAAATTTAGTCGTAAACAATAACTTAATGTTAACGCCATTACTAGACGTATCCATTTTACAAATATCTATTACCTCCTTTTCGATATCGTACCATGGTAACCTAGGATTATAGTTTAATTTTTTAATTATTATCTCTAATTTGATAATCAAATTATTTAAAATTTTTACTGAAAAAGGGTGGTTATCATTTAACCTTATCCCTAATAAATCTTTATAAAGTTCTTCCATCTCTTTAAGTCCTACTGGCTTAAAAGGATTATTATTTTCTGTTTGCATTCTTGCTATTTTTTATAAATTAATATTTGTTGGATTGTGTTGAAATAAGCTCTTGATCCATCTACTCTAGGTGGTACATTTTTTATTAGTATATCTTTATTTGAGCTACCATAAAGCAGCTTTTTAATATCACCTTTAGTAGCTGGCTTATTTTCTTCTTTAGTTAGCAGACTTGATACTAAATTAACAGCCAGACTACCTGCTGCTGCATTTCCTACTCCACTCCAACTCATTTTATCTTGTGCTCCAACCGAATCAGTCTTTTTAACCATTGGTAAATTCTGGTTTTTAACCTGTCTTTGCTTAAAAGCATTAACCCTGCAACTATTGCTGCAATATTTTTGAACTCTTCTTCTTCTTGGGGTGTACTCTACACCACAATAGTTACAATTGTATGTATATCTATCCATTTTGCGTTATTTAAACGTTAGACTAACGATTAATTGAAAGGATTTTTAAGAAGATACTCGTCTGCTTTTTCGTGAAGTGTAGATTTTGTTTCACGTTTTCCGCTCTTTATCCAATCCATAATTTCGGATTTAAGGAAATAGAGTTTGCCTTTTTTGTGATAAGGAATGTCATTTTTATGAACTAATCCATATATACTTCCTTTAGTCATGGAAATAAATTTGGCTAGTTCATCAATGGTCATAAATTCATCTTCCTGGAGCGGGTCTTTTCCTAGGGAAAGATTTAATTTGTCTGTAATGCGTTTGACAAGCTCATTTATCGCATTGTCATCCATTAAAAAGAATTGATTTTTGTTCATTATATTTGGTTTTAATAAATTAATATTCAACAAATGTATAATGACACTTTAGTATTCTATATATGGGTCGGGTGTATTCGCTTTAAGCTAAAATTAAAAATCATAATCGTAAAATTCTGTTTTTGAAGGTTTTACCAATTAAAACAAAAAGCTAATTAAATAAATATCACTTAAATTACTTTAATTTAAGCGAGATTCCTTAACAATATTTTTAATTTAACCTCAGTTTTCTTTAGTTTATATGGTCTTATTTTATGCAATAAATCGTTTATTAATTTAACTCTATTTTCTTTTTTAAAAACACTTTCAATTCCTGTAGTTAAAAATTTATATCCATTATTATTTTTATACTCATCTGTCAATAATTGATTAGTATCTATATTAGATAAAACAAGAGCTCTACCTACTTCAATCAAATAGCCTTTTTCACTTTCTTGTATTACAGATAATAAAACGTGCCAAAGTAAAAAACTCTCATTTTTATTCAATACAGGGACATTCGTTTCTTTCTTAATATTCCTACCCTTATCATCAGGATTAAGATTATAATATTCAAAATCATACTCTTTTAAAACTTTTCCATAATCAATTGTTTTATTAAAACTATACTGATCTAGCTCTTTCAAATTATAAAGAACATTAATAATTTTCTCTTCATCATCAACCTTTTCCACATAATCCCAATATGCTTGTTGACAACTAAAACTTTTTAAGTAATGATAATAATCTATAAAAAGATTATTTGTTTTCTTCTGTAAACTTTCAAACTCCTCTTTTAGTTCACTATTCAACACTTTACGCAAACCATCTGTATTATACATATCTTTTGATGAATTAACAATTATTCTAGATCTAGAACCTTGTATCTCACTAAAGCCGATCTCCGAAAGTGCGATATTTAGAATTTTTGGAATTAACGATTTAAACGCGTATTTAAATTTCTTATCATCATCTATTGAATTATTAAGAAACTTATAAAACTCATCTTTATATTGTTTAAAAAAAAATTGGTAATTTTCGTTATATATCTGTAAGTAATCCATCTAAATTTAAATTAATTCTATTTGCTGCTTTTATTTTATTTTTGTCCATCACTTTAGTGTATATCTGTGTTGTTGATACATTTTTGTGACCTAGTAATTTTGATACCGTGTATATATCTGTTCCGTTTGCTAATTGAAGTGTTGCATAACTATGTCTAAAATTATGGAACGATATTTTTTTAGTTATACCTGAGTCTGTGATCCATTGCTTAAGAGGTCTGGTAACTTGCGTGTATTTTATATCTCTAAAAATATTACCCTTACCCACACCTTGAGCTTTTAATAAACTATATGCATTGTCAGATATTGGATGATTATTGATATTGCCTGTTTTTTGCTCTTTAAGTTGAATATAATAACCTTGATGTTTGTCATTATACACAAATTCCCATTTTAAGTTTATAATATCAGAAAAACGAAAACCAGTCAAAGCCGCAAAAAATGCCATATGCTTGATCTTTTCTATTTTAATATCCGTTTTCCATAACTTTTCAAGTTCCTGCTCTGTTAGATATTCACGATGCGTTTGCTCTTCTTTTATATATTCTGCATTATCTGCTAAATCCGTTAATATCAAATTTCTTTTATATGCCTTTTTTAAAACAGCTATAAAATGTTTAAAATACGTAGATGCAGTATTAATTGTTAGCTTGCTACCATCATTAACTCTAAGGTTATTGGTTGATAATAAAAAGTTACGGTATTTAATAAGATGACCATCGTTTAATTGATGCGTGTGAATTTTTTGACCAAAAAATGCTTTTAAATACTTTAGTGACGCTTTCCATGCTAGATAATTTGAATGACTTGTAGCATTCATTTTCTCCTCAATTATCGTCTCGTAAAAAGCTATAAAATTAACGCTAAGATTAACGTTCTCTTTAAAACCATACTCTTTGTCTCTAAACTGAATTAGTCGTTTTGCACGTATTATTTCAGCAAACTCAATAGTTTCTTTATTGTGTTTTTTTTGTGCTGCATCTTTTGGCGCTCCAAAAACTTGTAGTTTTAAAAATTCGCGTCTTGTATCTTTTCCTGTTTTAGGATTAGTTATAGCAGGCCAATAATCTAGATACAAACTATACATATTATTAGCAAGTTTCTTTTTACGAACAGTTATGTTTACCATTAAAATATTTTATAACGTAGTTAATAGTCTCTCTATTTCAGATCGTTTTACACGGATCAATCTTTCAGACAAATTAGAAGCTTTAAGTTGCCCTTCGCTTATTAAACGATAGGTCGATCTTTTAGAAATATTTAAAAGCGCAGAAGTTTCTTTTACGGTTAAGTAATCCTTTACCTGAATAATCTCTAATGGTTCTAATTTAATCTTTACAGTCTCAGTGTTAGACTTTTTTACCTTGGTGTTTCTTTTTCGCTTTTTGTAAGCAATTTTAGCACAATTACCTCCACAATACCTTGTAACAGTAGTCTTTGCAACAAAAGGTGTTTTGCAATTTTCACAAACTCTATTAATTCGAATATTTGAACTCATTATAACTATTAATTTCTCCTATTTTTTTTGCATCATTAAGGGTATTTAAGATGCATTAAGAGTAATTAGGTGTAATTAGGTGTAATTAGGTGCCATCATTTCGCCCTATGGTTCAAATATAAATAAAAAGACCAAACGAGGTACAAAATAGGTACAAAAAAGACTATAAATTAATAAAATATATTAAAATATAGTCTAAATTAAAAATCGTAATCTATTGATTTACTGTAGTTTAGTTTATTTTGTTTTAGTGTTTTTTAGCCATTTATTTGCCAATACAGAAATTAGCAAAAATATTACCTAGTAAATCATCACTAGTGATTTCACCAGTAATTTCGCCAAAATGGTACAAGGCTTGTCTAATATCTATTGCCAATAAATCACCCGACAAACCAGACTCTAAACCATATTTTACTTTCTGTATTTCTTCAAAAGCTTTTAATAATGAGTCATAGTGCCTTGTATTAGTAACAATTGTTTCATTATTACGAAGGGCTCCTGTGTTTACAAAACCAATCAGTTTTGCTTTTAACTCCTCTACTCCAAGACCAGATTTTGCGGATAGTAAATGGACATTTTCAAACTGAAGCTTTAGTCTATCTAATTCTTCTGTATTTAAAGTATCAACTTTATTGGCAATAATCAAAAGTGGCTTCAATGGAAATCTATTTTTAATTTTTTCGATTTCTACCTTTAGTCGTTTACTTTCTGTTTTAAACTCTTCTGCAGAAAAAAGGAGCACAACCACTTGGGCTTGTTCCATTTTTTCAAAGGTTTTCTTTATTCCAATACTTTCAACCACATCCTTAGTTTCTCTAATTCCTGCAGTATCAATAAACCTAAAGCCTATACCATCAATAACTAACTCGTCTTCAATAGTATCCCTTGTTGTACCAGCAATATCGCTTACAATTGCTCTTTCTTCATTTAAAAGCGCATTTAAAAGGGTTGACTTTCCTACATTTGGTTCTCCTACAATAGCAACAGGAATTCCGTTTTTAATAACATTTCCTACAGCAAAACTGTCTATCAATCGTTTTAAAACAAAGGTGATTTTTTCAACTAAAACCTGAAACTGCGTACGATCTGCAAATTCCACATCTTCTTCTGCAAAATCTAATTCTAATTCTATTAAAGAAGCAAAATTCATTAATTCTGCTCTTAATTTAGCAATTTCGCTAGAAAAACCACCACGCATTTGTTGCATCGCAATTTGATGTGACGCTTCATTATCACTAGAAATTAAATCTGCCACAGCTTCTGCTTGACTTAAATCTAATTTCCCATTTAAAAATGAACGTAAAGTAAACTCTCCAGCATTAGCCATTCTACAACCATTTCTTAAAAACAATTGAATAATTTCTTGCTGAATATAAATAGAACCATGACACGACACCTCTACAACGTCTTCACCTGTATACGAGTTTGGATTTTTAAAAACCGAAACCAAAACTTGATCTATAGTACGCTTGTCATCAACAATATGTCCTAAATGTATGGTATGTGTTTTTTGGTTTAAAAGTGTTTTATTACTTTTTACAGACTCAAAACAGCGGTCTGCAATAGCTATAGCATCCTTACCAGATAATCTAATAATGGCTACTGCTCCTGCGCCTGAAGCGGTTGCTAATGCTACAATTGTATCGTTATAAATCATAATGCAAAAATAGACATAAAATATTCAATTTTTATATTTTATATTTGTAAGAAATATTTAAATCATGAAACCATACATACTACTTTTACTAGTTGCAACATTAAGTTTTTCTTGTAAACAAGAACCTGCAAAACCACTTGTTTTTGGTACCGAAATTGGTGATTATGCTCCAACATTTACATCCAAAACGCCTGAAGGCAAAGACCTATCTTTAAATGATGTTGACGCTAAAGTAATTGTATTGGATTTTTGGGCTAGCTGGTGTGGTCCTTGCAGACGTGAAAACCCAAATGTAGTTAGAATGTATAATCAATACCACGACAAAGGTTTAGAAATTGTTGGAATATCTCTAGATAAAAAAGGACAAGAAGACCGTTGGTTAAAAGCAATTGCACAAGACCAATTAACTTGGAAACACGTCTCTAGTTTAGAGGGATGGCAAGAACCAATCGCTGTAGCATATGGTGTAAGATCTATTCCTGCAACATACATTTTAGATGGTGATGGTAAAATTATTGCTAAAAACTTACGCGGAAAAGCTTTAGAGGATAAGATTGCAGAAATTTTAACTAACTAAATTTTACCTAATTTTTGCATAACAAATAATACTACAATTGGTATGGCTAAAACCAACACCATTGTTAAGTCCGTTTGTAACAACCAAGGCGCAATAATAAGCGTTGTCACGTAACCTCCTACAGCACCTCCAAAATGGGCATCGTGACCAATGTTACCTATCTGTTTTTTCATTCCGTAAATAGAATACAATAAATATCCTATACCAAAAACCCAACCTGGAATTATAAAATTAATTTCCATCCAAGGATCAAACAAAATAGCAGAATAAATAACACCCATTACTGCTCCACTAGCACCAACTGCACTGTAATGGTAATTATCCTTATTAAACACCAAAGACAGTAAACTTCCTGCTACTAAACTAACTAAATAGATGATTATAAATTTAGTTTCGCCAATCCTAGCAATGACCAACCAAGCAAAAAAATAAAGCGTAATCATGTTAAACAACAAATGCTGCGGATTAACATGTAAAAATCCAGAACTAAATATCCTAAACTGTTCTCCTCTTTTTATAGCACCAACATTAAATTTATATTTTTCAAAAAAACTATAATCTTCAAACCCTTTGTAAGAGATAATAACATTAGCTGCAATTATTATTATAGTTATTAAATTTAAATTACCCATTGTCTAGTTTAACTTTATATCAAATATAGCATATATTTGCTCTCGCAAAATTAACAAGTATTCATGCAATTATTAGCTTATATTTTAATTTATCCTTTTTTATGGTTAATTTCTATACTTCCGTTTAGGCTTTTATATGCATTTTCTGATGGTTTATATTTTTTAATCTATTACATCATTGGCTACAGAAAAAAAACGGTTAAAGAGAATTTAAACCTAGTTTTCCCTGATAAGTCTGAGGACGAAATTAAAGACATAAGAAAAAAATTCTATCATCATCTATGTGATATGGTTGTAGAGGCTATAAAGTCTTTAACTATTACAGAAAAACAAATGATGAAACGTATGACTTTTCCTAACATTGAAGAAGTTAATCAATACAGTAAATCCAATAAAAGTATTGTGTTAATGTGTGCACACTATGGAAGTTGGGAATGGATTTTTATATTACAAAACCATGTAAATCACAAAGGTTATGCAGTATATAAAAAGTTAGAAAATAAATATTTTGACAAACTAGTTAAACGTATTAGAGCCAAATATAATTCTCATTTAATTACCACAAAAGAAACCTTTAGCACCTTACTACGTGCTAAAAATAATGGTGAATTAACTATTAATGGTTTTGTATCTGACCAAAGCCCAAAACCTTGGAAAGCTCACCATTGGTTAGAATTTATGGGTATTAACGTACCTGCTCATACAGGAGCCGAACTTTTAGCTAAGCAATTAGATATGGCTGTTGTATATTTTGCTGTAAAGCGAATTAAAAGAGGGTATTACCAAACCACTTTTACAACTCTAGCTGAAACCCCAAACGACTTTAAAGACTACGAGATTACTGATGCTTTTTTTAAATTAGTAGAAAAGCAAATACACGAAGCTCCTCAATATTATTTATGGACACATAAACGATGGAAACATCGTGATAAAACTCCTGAGGATTTTAAATAAAAAAAACACTCACAATTTTTAAAGTTGTGAGTGTTTTTTTATCCAAAAAACTGATTAATTTTAGTAAATCTAATTCGTTTTTTTAATTACAGCTGAAACCAATCATTGACTCTTACATCGTTTTTAGGCACAAACGTTTTATGGATAAACTCGTTATTTGCTTTATTGTATTCATAATCTTTAGCCCATTCTTCATGGTTTTCTGCTAAAGCTATTAAACTTTCGCACACATAATCTATTTCATTACAGGTTGTTGTTGGATGTATTGACATGCGTATCCAACCTGGTTTACGAATTAAATCACCTAATGATATCTCATTAACCAAACTATGTGATTGCTCTTGGTCTACATGTAATAAATAATGACCATAAGTACCTGCACAACTACAACCACCACGTGTTTGAATTCCGAATTTGTCGTTTAATAATTTTACGCCTAAATTAAAATGTAAATTATCAATATAAAAGGAAACCACTCCTAATCGTTTTTTTTGATCTCCTGCTAATATTTTAATATTATCTACATGATCCAAATTAGAAAATACTTGGTTTAGCAACTCATGCTCTCTATCTAACATATTTTTTACTCCCATTTGCTCCTTTAACTTTATGGCCAAAGCAGTCTTTATAGTTTGTAAAAAACCTGGAGTACCACCATCTTCTCGATCTTCTATATTGTCAATATATTTATGTTCTCCCCAAGGATTTGTCCAACTAACAGTACCTCCTCCTGGACAATCAGGTATCATATTTTTATATAGTTTTTTATTAAAAACTAAAACACCAGAAGTACCAGGACCTCCTAAAAATTTGTGAGGCGAAAAGAATATAGCATCTAAAGCTTCGTCTTCATCTTCTGGATGCATATTAATATTTACGTAAGGTGCAGAGCATGCAAAATCCACAAAGCATACACCTCCATTTTTATGCATTAATTTTGCAATTTGATGGTAAGGCGTCTCAATTCCCGTGACATTACTTCCTCCTATTACTGAAGCTATTTTAAGTGGACAATCTTTATATTGTTCTAATAATATTTCAAGATTACTCAAACTAAATAACCCATCTTCTCCTGCAGGAATAACCTCCACTTTAGCCATAGTTTCTAACCAAGATGTGTGATTAGAGTGATGCTCCATATGTGTTACAAATACCACTGGACGAATCTCGTCAGGAATAGTTGTAAATCTTTTTAAGTTTTCTGGAATTTTTAATCCTAAAATACGCTGAAACTTATTGACTACACTTGTCATTCCGTTTCCTGCTACAATTAAAACGTCGTCTGCATTAGTATTAACGTGTCCTTTAATAATTTGCCTAGCTTTATGATAAGCGTTTGTCATAGCTGTTCCAGACACAGTAGTTTCGGTATGTGTATTGGCTACAAAAGGTCCAAATTGATTTAATAGTTTATCTTCAATTGGTCTATATAAACGTCCAGAAGCTGTCCAATCTGTATAGACCATTTTTTGTAATCCATAAGGCGATTCAAACTCTTGATTTATACCTACAATATGCTGTCTAAATTTAGAAAAATAAGCTTCTAATTCTGATTTCTCTGTTCTTTGGGCTTTTGTAATGTGCATAACTAACTACTTGTTAAATAAAAATACTAAATATTAGCAATTTCCTTGATTTCTGAAATAATTTTATCTGCTAGACTATCTGCTTCTGTTTGGCTTTTAGCTTCTGTGTAAATTCTAATTATGGGCTCTGTGTTACTTTTTCGTAAGTGTGCCCAACTTTCTGCAAAGTCTATTTTAACACCATCAATGGTTGTTAAATTTTCATTGCTGTATTTATCTTCCATTGCTTTTAAAATAGCATCAACATCCAAAGTTGGCGTTAATTCTATTTTTTTCTTACTCATAAAATAGCTTGTGTAAGTTTTTCTAAGTTCACTAACACTTAATTTTCTTTCGGCTAACAAACTTAAAAATAAAGCAACACCAACTAATGCATCACGTCCATAATGTGATTCTGGATATATAATTCCGCCATTACCTTCTCCTCCAATAACTGCGTTATTTTTTTTCATTAAAGTAACTACATTAACCTCTCCAACTGCAGAAGCCTCGTATGTACCTCCATGTTTTTCAGTCACATCACGCAATGCTCTGGTTGAGCTCATGTTGCTTACCGTATTACCTGGATTTTGACTTAAAACCCAGTCAGCACATGCAACTAAAGTGTACTCTTCGCCAAACATTTCGCCATTTTCATCCATAAAAGCTAAGCGATCAACATCTGGATCGACAACAATTCCAAAATCGGCATTATGCTTTTTAACTTCGTTAGATAAATCTCCTAAATGCTCTTTTAAAGGTTCTGGATTATGCGGAAAATGACCTGTTGGATCACAATATAATTTTACTGCCTCAACACCTAAACGCTCCAACAATAAAGGTATTGCAATTCCTCCTGTACTATTTACACCATCAACAACTACTTTAAAATTTGCGTTTTCTATTGCTTTTTGGTTTACATATTCCAATTCTAAAACCTCATCAATATGTATGTCTATATAAGCATCATTTTTAGTAATCGCTCCTAAATCATCAACTTCAGCAAATGTCATGCTATCAGACTCTGCAATCTCTAAAATTTTCTGTCCTTCTGCACCATCTAAAAATTCACCTTTAGCATTTAATAATTTTAAAGCATTCCATTGTTTTGGATTATGACTGGCAGTCAATATTATCCCACCATCTGCATGTTCCATTGGCACAGCAATCTCAACTGTTGGTGTTGTTGATAAACCTAAGTCCACAACTTGAATACCTAATCCTACTAATGTATTCATTACCAAGTTTTGAATCATGTCTCCAGATAAACGTGCGTCACGACCAACAACTACTTTATAATCGGTTTTGTCGCGTTGTTGTTTTAGCCAAGTACCATAAGCTGATGCAAATTTTACTGCATCTATTGGTGTTAAATTATCACCAACTGATCCTCCAATTGTCCCTCTAATTCCTGATATAGATTTTATAAGTGTCATTCTCTAAATTTGTTTTTTAATTTTAAAAAATAGGTTTCAAAATATTTATAAGACAGATGTGCCATTATAAAAGTAAATGCAAAAGTTAACATATAAATTAAAACTATTGTTAACCAGTCATTAAAAATTGTATCTATTTGTAGCTTCAAAAATAAGAAAACTACAACGTTTAATGCGATTACATGAAACATATATAATCCATAAGATATTTGACCCAAGTAATTAAGTGCTTTATTTTGAATGTTAACACCTAGATTATTATGCGATATCGTGTGGATAAACATCCCAAATAACACCATAGTTATTAGGTTAAATATATAAGTGTTTGTTGAATGAAATATATCTGTTACAAAATACAACAATACCAAAACGACTATTATTATTGGGTAAATCTTATTCTTTTTAAAAAACTGAAGCTGCTTTTTTTCTTCTAAAACTGCTACAATTCCGCCAAAAAACAAAAAGAAAAATACCATATTAAAACTTTTAAGAAAACTAAAAAGGCTTAAATGAAATATTAAAAAGTACAAACCAGTTAGTCCTATTAAAAATTGTAAAACCCTATTTTTATTTACCAAAAATAAAGCTGGAGCAACTATAATATAAAATTGCTCCTCAATACCAATAGACCACAACACCTCCAATATACCACCAGGCATGTAAAGCTTGGCAAAAATATTTGGTAAAAAAAACGTAGATAATAATAGACCATCCCATAATGGGTAATTATTTGTATACGGAATTTCTAATTTTGGAAGAATAATCCAATAAAACACAAACCCAAAAATAACAACCAAATAATACAACGGAAATATCCGTAATACACGACGCACGTAAAATTTACGTATAGAAAAAGCATCGCGCTGTTTACTACTATAAATAGTTTTAATTATTAAAAAACCACTTAATACAAAAAACATATATACTGCTTCCACTCCTCGATTAAATATAGGTGCATCCAAAAAGTACGGAAGTCCTTGATTACGACATAATTGTGGTAAATGAAAAAACACAACCAATGTGGCTAATACAAACCGTAATACATCTAAATTGGGTAATCGCTTCAAATTATAAAATTTACAGGGTAAAAATACATATATTTATAAGATGAATTTTCTAGCACACATTTATCTTTCCGGAAACGACAAAATGATTACCATTGGTAACTTTATAGCAGATGGTATAAGAGGAAAAAAATATAAAGACTACCCAAAAGACATCCAAATTGGCATTTTATTACATAGACAAATCGACACTTTTACTGATGCACATCCCACAGTAAGAAAAAGCACCAAACGACTACACAAAAATTATGGACATTATTCTGGTGTGATAGTCGATATTTTATACGACCACTATTTAGCAAAAAACTGGTCAAAATACTCAGACGTGCCTTTAGCAGACTATGTGGATGACTTTTACGATACGCTTGAAAATAATTTTGAAATCTTACCTTCCCGAATTCAAAAAATGATGCCTCACCTTTTAGCAGACAATTGGTTGCTAAGCTATGCGTCCATTGAAGGAATAACAAAAGTATTGGAAGGCATGAATAGACGTACTAAAAACCGTTCTAAAATGAATTTAGCTGTCAATGAATTAGAAGAATTTTATAGTGAATTTGAAACAGAATTTACTAGCTTTTTTGATGAGCTTATCACTTTTACCAAACAAACATTAGAGACATTACAAACTAAGGACCAATGAAAAATTTAGCATTACTTTTTGTAATTTGTATTACTTTTTTTAGTTGCAAAAACAATAACAAACGTGGGTTAATTACCAAACAGGCTATGGTTGTTTCTGCACGAGAAGAAGCATCTAAAATTGGAACTGCTATTTTAAAACAAGGCGGAAACGTCTTTGACGCTATGATAGCAACAGATTTAGCCTTAGCTGTTTGCTACCCTTATGCAGGCAATATTGGTGGTGGTGGTTTTATGGTTTATCGATTGGAGGATGGTAGCATTGGCGCATTGGATTATCGCGAAAAGGCACCAAAGCTAGCAACCAAAAATATGTATTTAGACAGTTTAGGAAATATTATCCCTAATCTAAGTACTCAAGGTGGACTTGCTGTTGGAGTTCCTGGCACAATCGCAGGATTATTTGAAGTGCACGAAAAATTTGGTTCTTTACCTATACAAGACATTATGCAGCCTGTCATTGATTTAGCAAATCGTGGTTTTGTGGTCTCACAAAAAGATCAAGCTGTATTAGAAGAAAAAAAAGAAGCTTTCTTAGCAGTCAATAAAAGCGAAATATTATTTACAAAAAATTGGATTGCTAAAGACACCATTAAACAACCAAACTTAGCAAAAACACTTGAAGCCATAATGATAAATGGTCGTGACGAATTTTATAAGGGTAAAACCGCTAAAAAATTAGCAAGCTTTATACAAGCAAATGGTGGCGTAATTACGGTTGACGACTTATCAAGTTACCAAGCCATATGGCGTAAACCTATTACATTTGAATACGATAATTTAAATATTATATCCATGTCACCTCCTTCAAGTGGTGGTATCTGTTTAGCTCAAATATTAAAGCAAATTGAAGATTTTAATTTAGATGAATTTGGGCACAATAGCCTTAAAAGTATCCAGGTTATTACTGAAGCTGAGCGACGTGCGTACGCAGACCGTAGTTTTTATTTAGGTGATCCAGATTTTGTTGCAATACCTCATGACCAATTGTTAAGTGATGCTTACCTAAAAAACAGAATGGCTGACTTCACCTTTGACAAAGCAACACCTTCTAGCACTATTTCTCATGGAAAAGTTGATATTATTGAAAGTGATGAGACCACGCACTACTCCATAGTTGATCAATTTGGTAATGCAATAGCTGTGACAACCACCTTAAATTCTGGTTATGGTTCAAAATTATATAGTCCAAAATTAGGCTTTTTCTTTAATAACGAGATGGATGATTTTTCCAGCAAACCTGGAACGCCTAACGTGTATGGATTAATTGGTGCTGAAGCTAATAGTATCTTACCAGAAAAACGTATGTTAAGCTCCATGACGCCAACGATTGTAGAAAAAAACGACAAACTATATATGACTTTAGGGACTCCTGGAGGATCCACAATAATAACATCTGTTATGCAGACTATTTTAAACGTGCATGAATATGATATGACCATGCAAGAAGCTGTAAATGCACCAAGGTTTCATCATCAATGGTTACCTGACCAAATTAGAATGGAACCTAACTCTTTCTCTAAAGATTTAGTCCTTCAATTACAACAAAAAGGCTATTCCATTACCGAAAAAAATGCTGACGTTATTGGTAAAGTAGATGGTATCTTAGTTTTAGACAATGGTCAATTAGAAGGTGGTGCAGATAAACGTGGTGATGACACTGCTATTGGATTTTAAACAGTATAATAAATTAAAACAATATAATTTTTACATAATGAAACTTAAAAAAGCACTAAAAATAATAGCTGGTGTAATCATCTTTTTTACATTACCAAGTTTGCTGTTTTTTGGAATTGTTTACTTTAAATATAACGAAGATTTACCTATTGGTAATCAAACAGAAAAAGCTGATATTTTAGCACATAAAATGCTAATATCCTTAAACGCTGACGCTTACAAAGCTACTAATAATTTAGAATGGACCTTTAGCCAAAAACACCACTACAAATGGAACAAAAAAGAGAATAGCTGTGAAGTCTATTGGAAAAAAAACAAAGTAATATTAGACCTAAACAATCCGTCTATAAGTCAAGTTTTTATAAACAAACAAGAAATAAATACTAAAGAGAAGGAAGCACTAATCCAAACAGCAATAAACTACTTTAACAACGATTCCTTTTGGTTAGTTGCACCTTATAAAGTATTTGACCATGGTACGTCTAGAAGCATTGTTAAGCATAATGGTAAAGATGCTTTAATGGTGACTTATTCTAAAGGAGGCTCTACTCCTGGAGATTCTTATTTATGGATTTTAGATGACAATTATAAGCCTACAAAATTTAAAATGTGGGTTGATATTTTACCTATTGGAGGTTTGGAAGCCACATGGAGTGATTGGAAAACAACCGAGTCTAAAGCAGAGTTACCAACCAACCACCAATTATTCTTTTTTAGTTTTGATATGGGTGACGTAAAAGGCACTAAATAACAAAAGCAGTAGTTATCCATTGTTTAATATTAAAAAGGATAACTACTAACTACCAAAAATTAAAAGCAAGTTATACTACTTACTTTTTTGACCTACAAATTGCTGTTCTTTGGATTTAAACAACACATTAAAAGTGGTTAAGCTTCCATAAATTCGGGTTATATATTGTTGTATATCCACTTTCTCTGATGGTTCTAGATTACTAGAGTTAACTTTTTGTTCCATCACTCTCAATCGATCTCTAACCATAGTGATTTTATGAAAAAAGTCTTCAATTTTTATTACTTTACTTTTTAAGTTACTGTCGGCTGGTTTTAGTTCTAAGACACCTCCTTTCCACTTATCGCCAATTGGCACAATTTCCGAGACATCGCTATATTTTTTAAGTATTCTAACCAAGCTACTTTCTACATCAAAAAGACTAATAGTGTCTACCTCATTTTCTGCAGCTTCAATAACTTCAAAATCATCATTTAAAGCAATGGTTTCTAACCCATTTTCAATAAAAGTAACCCAATAGTGTTTACTATCAATGTTAGTTACCACTCCTTTTCCGTGTTCTGGATGGTTAATTCTAGAGCCTATTCCTAATATTTCCATTATCGTTTTTTTTATAATTTCAAAAATAGTGATAATTAATAAAATCCTAACAAACACTATTTCTAAAAGAAATACAAAATGCGTATCTTTACAGCTTTGTCTATTTCTGGGCAAAAACACTTAAATGCTATGAGTAATTTTGAAGAAAACATAGAGGTTAAAGGTGCCAGAGCGCATAACCTTAAAAATATTGATGTGACCATTCCTCGCGAAAAACTAGTTGTGATTACTGGTTTATCTGGTAGTGGTAAATCGTCATTAGCATTTGACACCATTTATGCTGAAGGACAACGTCGTTATATCGAAACGTTTTCTGCTTACGCGAGACAATTTTTAGGTGGTTTAGAGCGTCCTGATGTTGATAAAATTGATGGATTATCTCCTGTAATCGCTATTGAGCAAAAAACAACTAGTAAATCTCCAAGATCTACGGTTGGAACTATTACTGAGATTTATGATTTTTTACGTCTTTTATATGCTAGAGGTAGTGATGCTTACAGCTATAATACAGGCGAAAAAATGGTAAGCTACAGTGATGAGCAGATTAAAGAATTAATTACCGAAAGCTATAAAGGCAAGCGTATAAACATTTTAGCTCCTGTGGTGCGTTCTAGAAAAGGACATTATCGCGAGTTATTTGAGCAAATTGCTAAACAAGGCTTTGTAAAAGTGCGTACTGATGGCGAAATCAAGGATTTAGTTAAAGGTATGAAGTTGGATCGTTACAAAAACCATGATATTGAGATTGTAATTGATAGACTTAAAATTGATGATGGTGTTGATAATGACAAACGTTTAACCGAAAGTATTAATACAGCCATGTATCATGGTGATGATGTGTTGATGGTTATTGACCAAGACACACAGGAAGCGCGCTATTTTAGTCGTAGTTTAATGTGTCCAACTTCTGGTGTTTCTTACCCAAATCCAGAACCTAATAATTTTTCGTTTAACTCGCCTAAAGGTGCTTGCGATAATTGTAATGGGATTGGAACATTATATCAGGTTAACGAAAAAAAGATTGTCCCAGACGATACGTTATCCATAAAAACAGGTGCTTTGGCGCCTCATGGTCCTGAAAAAAAGAGCTGGATTTTTAAACAATTTGAAACCATTGCAGAACGCTATAATTTTAAATTAAGCGATCCATATAAATCAATACCACAAGAAGCTAAACAAATTATTATGTTTGGTGGTAATGAAAAATTTTCGGTTGAAAGTAAAACCTTAGGCATAACCAGAGACTATAAAATAGACTTTGAAGGTGTTGCTAACTTTATTGAAAATCAATACAAAAATGCTGAGTCAACCTCTCTAAAACGATGGGCTAAAGACTATATGGACAAAATTGAATGTCCTGTTTGTGAAGGTGCTAGACTAAAAAAAGAGTCGTTATATTTTAAAGTAAATGGTAAAAATATTGCCGAATTAGCTAATCAAGATATAAGTGAATTAGCTAAATGGTTTAAAACATTACCTCAGTATTTGACTGAAAAACAAGTCAAAATTGCTGAAGAAATTATAAAAGAAATTAGTGCCAGACTTCAGTTTTTATTAGATGTTGGTTTGGACTACTTGTCTTTAAACCGAAGCTCTAAATCGTTATCTGGTGGAGAAGCACAACGTATTAGATTAGCAACGCAAATTGGATCACAATTAGTTGGTGTGTTGTATATATTAGACGAACCCAGTATTGGGTTACACCAACGTGATAACGAAAAACTAATTAATAGCTTAGTAGCTTTACGTGATATTGGTAACTCTGTTATTGTTGTAGAGCATGATAAAGACATGATTGAGCGTGCAGACCATGTTATAGATATTGGTCCAAGAGCTGGTAAACATGGAGGAGAAATTATTAGTCAAGGGACACCTAAGCAGCTATTAAAAGAAAAAACACTTACTGCAGAATATTTAAATGGTAATAGAGAAATTGAAATACCAAAAAAACGACGCGAAGGAAATGGACACTTTTTAGAACTTAAAGGCTGTACAGGAAACAATTTAAAAAATGTGTCAGTTAAATTTCCATTAGCTAAAATGATTGGTGTTACAGGTGTCTCTGGTAGCGGAAAATCTACTTTAATTAACGAGACACTCTACCCTATTTTAAATGCACATTATTTTAATGGTGTAAAAAAACCAATGCCTTATAAAAGCATAAAAGGTTTAGAGCATATAGATAAGGTTATTGATATTAATCAATCACCAATTGGTCGTACACCAAGAAGTAATCCTGCAACTTACACCAAAACATTTGACGAAATCCGTAGCCTTTTTGCTAAAATACCAGAAGCCATGATACGTGGTTATAAACCTGGACGTTTTAGTTTTAATGTTGCAGGAGGACGTTGCGAAACCTGTAAAGGTGGTGGTTTACGTGTTATTGAAATGAATTTTTTACCTGACGTGTATGTCGAATGTGAAACTTGCCAAGGTAAGCGTTTTAATCGCGAAACATTAGAGATTAGATATAAAGGAAAAAGCATAAGTGATGTTTTAGACATGACCATTAATGAAGGGGTTGACTTTTTTGAAAACATTCCTAAAATTCATAAAAAACTAAAAACAATTAAAGATGTTGGATTAGGTTACATTACCTTGGGACAACAAAGTACAACGCTATCTGGTGGAGAAGCTCAACGTATAAAATTGGCTACAGAGTTAAGTAAACGCGACACTGGTAATACCTTTTATATATTAGACGAACCAACTACAGGTCTCCATTTTGAAGATATTAGAGTGTTAATGATTGTATTAAACAAATTAGCAGACAAAGGAAACACAGTGTTAATTATAGAACATAATTTAGATGTCATTAAAACCGTAGATCATATTATTGATATTGGATATGAAGGCGGAAAAGGTGGTGGACAAGTTATTGTAGAAGGTACTCCAGAAGTAGTTGCTAAGCATAAAAAAAGCTACACAGCTAAATTTTTAAAGAAAGAATTAAAATAATATTGGGAATGAATTACATTTACAATAGACCAATATTTAAACACTAATAAATAGAAAATAAACAGTTATATAATGAGAGAAGAAAAACATCCAAAAGGTTGGAATGAGAAAAAAACAAATGATTCTTGGGCGATTTTTAAAATCATGGGAGAATTTGTAAATGGTTTTGAAAAGATGAGTGCCATAGGACCTTCTGTTTCAATCTTTGGTTCAGCACGTACTAAGCCTGACCATAAATATTACAAATTAGCAGAAAATATAGCTTCAAAAATAGTCGATGCTGGATATGGTGTAATTACAGGTGGTGGACCTGGTATAATGGAAGCTGGTAATAAAGGTGCACATCTAGCAGGTGGTACATCTGTTGGATTAAATATTGAATTACCGTTTGAGCAACATGATAACCCATATATCGATTCTGATAAAAGTTTAGACTTTGACTACTTTTTTGTTAGAAAAGTAATGTTTGTTAAATACAGCCAAGGATTTGTAGTAATGCCTGGTGGATTTGGAACTTTAGACGAATTATTTGAAGCCATTACGTTAATACAAACTAATAAAATTGAAAAATTCCCAATTATACTTGTAGGTACTGACTTTTGGGAAGGTTTAATGGGATGGGTTAAAACAACCCTTTTAGATAGTTTTGCAAATATTAGCGAAGGTGACTTAGATTTAATACATTTAGTCGATTCTGCTGAAGAGGTTGTAGATATTTTAGACAACTTTTATAAGGATTATGGATTAAGTCCTAATTTCTAAAACAATTAATGATAAAAAAAACATTATACTTATTAATACTACTTAGTTTTTCAGGTGTCTATGCACAAGACACCTTTAAAACTATGTTTTATAATTTATTAAATTTTCCGCTTCAAGAACCTGCAAGTGATCGCTTAGACGAGCTAGACATTATATTATCCAATTACCAACCAGATCTTTTTATGGTTTGCGAGCTTAATAATAGCTCTGGAGCAAATGCTATTTTAAACATGATGCAACAAAGCATTAATGTTAATTATCAAATGGCAAACTTTACACTTAACTCAAGCGATAATAACTTAGGAGACCAAAATGACTTACAAAACTTAATCTATTTTGATAGCACAAAATTTAGTTTGGAAGGACAAAATCAAGTCACTACAATTTACAGAGACTTTAATCATTACCAATTAAAGTTAAACACACTAACTCAAGACACAGACCCAATATATTTAAACGTGATAGTGTGTCACTTAAAAGCATCAAGTGGTACTACAAATCAGCAATTACGTTTTCAAATGGCTCAGGATTTAACAACTTACTTATCCACTTTTTCAAGTAATGATTATTTTATATTAGCAGGAGATTTTAATGTGTACACAAATTCCGAACCTGCTTTTCAAGAGTTTATCAATCCTACAAACAATATTACCTTTATAGATCCAGCAAACAGGATGGGTAGTTGGCACAATAACCAAAGTTATGTAGATGTTTTTACACAATCTACAAGGACAGCAACAGGACTTGGTGGTACTACAGGAGGTTTTGATGACAGGTTTGACTTTATACTAACTAGTACCTCTTTGACTAATAATCCGGAATTACAATTTACGCCAAATAGTTATCAAGTATATGGTAACAATAACAACTCAAATTGCTGGAATAGCGCAATAAATAGTAACGATTGTTCTGGTGTTTTGTTTTCAGAAAGTATTAGAGAGTCTTTACACAATTTTAGCGACCATCTTCCCGTTACTTTAAATATTGAAACCAATCAAAACTTTTTAAACATACCTGATGTGGTAGTTAAAAAACCGGTTTTCGAGATCATTGGATCCAATATGGTTTCAAGTTTATTAAATTTAAAAATTAACGCATCGCTTAAAAAAGACAATAACTTAAAGATTTATAACACGTTAGGTCAAGTTGTAAAAACAATTTATATAAACAACAAAACTATTAACGTTGATATTTCGTATTTATCAAACGGAATATATTACATTTCACTTAACAATATTAATGTTCAACCTTTAAAGTTTGTAAAAGTCAATTGAAGCTAAACTATTATATTTTTATTTGTTTTATACTATTTAGTATTTCGGCTTTAAGCCAAAATACTATTGACATTGAGGCTGTTTTTGATACTAAAAAAAATAGCATAAACGTAACGCAAAGTATACAATATAAAAACAATAGTAATACGGTTTTAGACACCATCTATTTAAACGATTGGAGTCATAGCTATTCTTCAAAAACAACTCCACTTGCCGAGCGTTTTGCAGATGAGTTTAAAACAACATTTCATTTTGCAAATAATGAAGATCGTGGTTTTACTGCATTAACTAGTATTAAACAATCTAATCAAACTACTTTTTTTGAACGTTTAGCTAAACACCCAGATGTTATTAAGGTAGCTCTTAACACACCTTTACAACCCAATCAATCTTATAATATTACACTTACCTACATTGTTCAAATACCTCATAATAAATTTACAAGATATGGTGTCACTGACTTTGGGGATTACAACCTACGCTTTTGGTACATTACGCCTGCTGTGTTTGATGGATCTTGGCATTACTACAGTAATAAAGATTTAGAGGATTTATTTGTAGAACCTGCAAATATTACCCTTAAACTTACCTATCCAAATAATTTTACGCCAGTATCTGAATTAAATATTCTAAATAATAAAGTTGGAACTGTTACAACCACTACATTTAAAGGTGAAAATAGAATAAACTCTAAATTATCACTAGTACAAAACAACGATTACAAAACAGTTGAAACAGATTTTTTTAATATTGAATCAAATATTGATACTGAAAGTCTAGAACCTACTGAAGTAGCATTAGCATCCGATCGAGTTGCACAATTTATTACCAAAAACCTAGGTGATTATCCACATGAAAAAGTATTATTAACTTGGATTGATTACAAAAAAGACCCTATTTATGGTCTTAATTTACTTCCTGACTTTGTAAGACCTTTTGAGGATACGTTTCAATATGAATTAAAATTACTTAAAACCACATTAAAGGTATATTTAGAAAACACTTTGTTAATAAACCCAAGAAAAGAACAGTGGTTACTAGATGGTATTCAGGTATACTATTTAATGAAATACGTCGAAAACTTTTATCCTAACCAAAAAATATTAGGAAAACTAGCTAATGTTTGGGGAGTAAGATCGTTTCATGCAGCAGACTTAAATTTTAACGACCAATATTCATTTTTATACATGCACATGGCACGTACAAATATTGACCAACCTATTGGTATGGCTAAGGACTCGTTATTAAAATTCAATAAAAATATATCTAACAAATACAAAGCAGCAATTGGATTAAATTACTTGGATGATTACATAGGTGACTCTATAGTCTCTAAAACTTTAAGTGATTTTGTTAAACAATCTAAATTAAAACGCACAACACCAGCAGATTTTGAAACTATAATTAGATCTAAAACGCCTAAAAATATTGATTGGTTTTTTGAAGACTATGTTAGCACAAGTAAAAAGATAGATTTTAAAATCAAAAAGATAAAAAAATCAGAAGACTCTATTAAAATTACTCTTAAAAACCTTAGGGATAATAAAATGCCTGTTTCGCTTTTTACTTTAGAAAACGATAGTATTACCTCCAAATTTTGGATTGATGGTTTTAATGGTAATAAAACCATTACAATAGCAAATAAAGACGTGGACCAATTAGCGTTAAACTATGATAATGTCATACCAGAATTTAACCAACGTAACAATTTTAAAAAGTTAAATGGCTTTTTTCTAACCAATAAACCTTTACAATTTAGATTATTTAAAGACATTGAAGACCCAAACTATAACCAAGTCTTTTTTATGCCAGAGTTTGACTATAATTTTTATGATGGACTATCTCCTGGTTTAAAACTATACAATAAGACCCTTTTAAGTAAGCACTTTCTATACAAATTAAGTCCTAAATATGGATTTAAAAGTAATCAAGTTGTTGGTAGTGCCTCCTTAATTTATAATGCTAGACCAGAAGGAACTGACAATTTTAGAACACGCTATGGATTATCTGGTAATTATTACAATTATGCACCAAACCTAAGCTATACCTCTTTTACACCTTTTATTGATTATAATTTTAGAAACCATAAAGATTTAAGGGACAATAAACGTGAGTTTTTATCTTTTAGATATGTAAATATAAATAGAGAGGTAGATCCAACAGGAGAATTTGAAACAGATGGAGAGCCAAAATATTCTGTCTTTAATGCTAAATATGGTCTTGTAGACAATAATTTAAAAGACTACGCGTCTTTATTTACAGATTTACAAGTAGCTAAAAACTTTGGTAAAATATCGGCTACGTTAGAGTTTAGAAACCTAAACGAACGTAATAAACAATTTAATTTACGTGTTTTTTCTGGTTTGTTTTTATACAATGATACGTATCAAGATTCTGACTTTTTTAGTTTTGCTTTAGACAGACCTACAGACTATTTATTTGACTATAATTATTTAGGTAGAAGCGAACAAACTGGAGTATTAAGTCAACAAATTATAATAGCCGAAGGTGGATTTAAATCTAAACTATCTCAGCCTTTTGCTAACCAATGGATGACAACCGTTAACACAAGCGCAACACTTTGGAGATATATTATGCTTTATGGTGATGCTGGAGTTATAAAAAATCAAAATTTTAGTCCAGAATTTGTTTATGATTCTGGTATTAGATTAAATCTTGTCGAAGATTATTTTGAGCTATACTTTCCGGTCTACTCTAATTTAGGTTGGGAAATAGGACAACCTAATTATGACGAAAAAATTAGGTTTATAGTTACCCTATCTCCAAAAACTTTATTAGGTCTATTTACCAGACGTTGGTATTAATAAATTCTTAGCAGATTAGTCTTTTTTGCGATTAATTTATTAAATAACCCTACTTAAGGCTTAATTATTGAATAATTCACATTATTTTAAGATTTTTTGATATTGCTAAACCGACAATTTTTGATTAAATTTGTTTCAAATAATTCCTTACACATGCAAACAAAAGTTAACAATAAAAAAGACTTGTCTTTTGAAGATTTTAAAACTGAAGTTCTTAAAGATTACCACATCGCTGTAACCAGTCGTGAATGTAGTCTATTAGGACGTCGTGAAGTGTTAACCGGAAAAGCTAAATTTGGAATATTTGGTGACGGTAAAGAAGTCCCTCAATTAGCTATGGCTAAAGCTTTTCAAAACGGAGATTTTAGATCAGGTTACTATCGTGATCAAACCTTTATGATGGCTATTGGAGAGCTAACAATTCAGCAGTTTTTTGCTGGATTATATGCCAATACAGATTTATCGCAAGAACCTATGTCTGCAGGAAGACAAATGGGTGGACATTTTGCAACGCATAGTGTGGATGAAAACGGAAATTGGAAAAATCTAACTCAGCAAAAAAACTCAAGTTCTGACATCTCACCTACAGCAGGTCAAATGCCAAGATTATTAGGTTTAGCGCAAGCATCAAAAATTTACAGAAATGTTAAAGGTATTGATACGACCAATTTTTCTGTAAATGGTAATGAAATTGCTTGGGGAACTATAGGAAACGCAAGTACAAGTGAAGGTTTGTTTTTTGAAACTATTAATGCTGCTGGTGTATTACAAGTACCAATGGTAATAAGCGTTTGGGATGATGAATACGGAATCTCTGTACATGCAAGACACCAAACAACAAAAGAAAATATTTCTGAAATCTTAAAAGGATTTCAACGTGATAAAGACAATAATGGTTATGAAATCCTAAGAGTTAAAGGTTGGGATTATGCTAATTTAATAGCGACCTATGAAGAAGCTGCAAAAATAGCAAGAGAAGAACACGTACCTGTTTTAATTCATGTTAACGAGCTAACACAACCACAAGGTCACTCGACCTCAGGATCGCATGAGCGTTACAAAGATAAAGACCGTTTAGAGTGGGAAGCTAATAACGATTGTAATCTTAAAATGCGTGCTTGGTTAATAGAAAACAACATTGCAACTGACGAAGAATTACAAACCATTGAAAAAAACATTAAAAAGCAAGTTAGAGATGCTAAAAAAGCTGCATGGACTAATTATTTAAAACCTGCTTTGACAGAAAAAGAAGATTTAGTAGCGCTATTAAAAAATGTTGCTAAAGCTAGTTCTAATAAAGTGTTTATCGAAAAAATTGCAAACGATTTAAGTGCTATTGGAGAGCCTAACAGAAAAGACGCTGTATCTGCTGCTAGAAAAGCGTTGCGTTATGTTATTGCTGAAAATTCTTCAGAAAAACAACAATTATTAGACTGGATTGACACCTTTTTTACCAAGGTACAACCCTTGTATAGTTCTGATTTACATAACGAAAGTTCAACTTCTGCGATTCATATAAAAGAAATTAAACCAACTTATGACAGTAAAACTGAAGATGTTGATGGACGTGTTATTTTAAGAGAAAACTTTGATGCTATCTTTAATACATATCCTGAAACTTTAGTATTTGGAGAAGATGCTGGTAACATTGGAGATGTTAATCAAGGATTAGAAGGTTTACAAGAAAAATATGGCGAATTACGCGTTGCTGATGTTGGTATTAGAGAAGCGACCATTTTAGGCCAAGGTATTGGTATGGCTATGCGTGGTTTACGTCCAATTGCCGAAATTCAGTATTTAGATTATATACTATATGCTTTACAAATAATTAGCGATGATTTAGCAACCTTGCGTTACAGAACAAAAGGTCGTCAAAAAGCACCATTAATTATTCGTACTCGTGGACATAGACTAGAAGGTATTTGGCATTCAGGTTCGCAAATGGGTGGCGTTTTAAATCTAGTTAGAGGGATTCATGTATTGGTACCAAGAGACATGACCAAAGCTGCAGGTTTTTACAATACACTTTTAAAAAGTGACGAGCCTGCCTTAATTGTAGAGTGTCTTAACGGTTATAGATTAAAAGAGAAATTACCATCTAATATTGGAGAGTTTACAACACCTATTGGAGTTGTTGAAACTATCAAGGAAGGTGCAGATATTACTTTAGTATCTTATGGATCAACTTTAAGAATTGTTCAACAAGCTGGCAAAGAACTAGCTGAAGTTGGTATTGATGCAGAAATTATTGACATACAATCTTTACTACCTTTTGATATTAATCACGACATTGTAAACAGTGTCAAAAAGACCAACCGCTTAATGGTTATAGATGAGGACGTTCCTGGTGGAGCATCCGCATATATATTAGATCAAATAATTAACACTCAAAATGCATATAAGCATTTAGATAGCCAACCTAAAACATTAGCTGCTAAACCACATAGACCAGCTTATGGTACTGATGGAGATTACTTCTCTAAACCTTCAACAGAAGATGTTTTTGAAGCAGTTTACGCGGTTATGCACGAGTCTAATCCTAGTCGTTTTCCTAAGTTAAGATAATTGGTCAAACGCTATATACTAAATAAAAAAGCTCATCTATAAAATTAGATGAGCTTTTTACTTATATATTAGTTACCATTTACGATTTTAGAAAATCAATTAAAATAGTATTTAATTGGTCCTTATGGGTAATATTTAAACCATGAGGTGCACCTTTAATGACTTTAAACACATTATCTGTAATACCTTTTGCTGCTTGATTAGCAGACGTTTCAATTGGGACAGTGTTATCACTATCACCATGTACAATTAAAGTTGGCACATTTACATTTTTTAATTCATCTCTAAAATCTGTATGCATCCATGCTTTGGCAGTTTCGATTGTGGCTCTTGGCGAAGCGTGTGAAGCTACAACAAAATCATAGTCTAATTGTGCTTGACTAACCTTGTCTTTATTGTCTTCAAAATTATAAAACCCTTTAGAAAATTCTTTTAAAAACCCTACTCTGTCTTCTTCTAAAGCATCTTGAATCCCTTGTAAATCCCTTTCAGAGACACCATCAGGATTATCCTCTTTTTGCTTAACTAAAGGTATAATACTACTTATTAAAGCTGCTTTAGCAATTTTATCTGTGCCAAAATCTGTACAATATCTTACAACTTCTCCTCCACCCATTGAAAATCCTACAACAATCACATCTTCAAGATCTAACTGAGCAATAATTTGTTCTAAATCGCTAGCTAATGCAGAATAGTCGTATCCATTCCAAGGTGTACTACTTATTCCGAAGCCTCTCCTATCGTAGGAAATGCATCTATAACCTGATTCTACGATTTTCCACACTTGATGTTCCCATGATTTTCTACTTAATGGCCAACCATGAATTAAAATGACTGGTTGTCCGCTTCCATAATCTTCATAAAAAATATCTACGGTTTCTGCTGTGTTTTTGTTTGTAATAAATGGCATATCAATTTCTTTTTTTTTGGTTTACTTAAAGATAAAATATCAATGACTAAACAGTGTTAAACCAGACTTAAAGTATTATTAACAAGTCGTTAAATTGCAAAAAATAAAATATATAAATGAAATTATGCAGACAATAGGCATTAGCTAGAGTAAATGACTCCTTTTTTTATACCTTTAAAATCTATTTAAAAATTATGATAGAACAAACCGATTTAACAACACGCGATTGGCTAGCTATTGAGCGTACCAAATTAGCCAACGAACGTACTTTTTTGGCTTATTTTAGAACTTTTTTAGTTATTTTAGGTACAGGAATTACTATACTTAAATTAGATTTACTAGCAGATTTAAAAACGTATGGTATCATATTAATAGCAATAGCTCCTATTATTTTAATAATAGGTATTGTACGCCTATATGTAGTCAAACGCACTATAAAAAAACACTATAAAATTTAAATGAAAGCTGTATCTGTTGTTACGATCCGAAAAGAGTTAAAACATAAAACCAACGAAGAATTGGCAGAACTATGTTTAAGATTATCACGTTTTAAAAAAGAAAACAAAGAACTGCTTACCTATTTATTATTTGAAGCAGATAGTGAAGCTGGTTATATTGAAACCGTCAAAGCTGAAATAGACGAACAATTTGAACTAATAAATACAGATAGCTTTTTTTATATAAAAAAGAGTGTTAGAAAGATTTTACGAAACACAAAAAAATATATTAGATACTCGCTTAATAAAGAAACTGAAGTTGAATTACTGCTGTACTTTTGTAAAAAGTTAAAAACAATGAAACCGTCTATTTCTAGAAACACAACCTTAACTAATCTGTATGACCGAAACATTGAGGCGATTACTAAAAAAATATTAGCATTACATGAAGATTTACAATACGATTATACTACTGAATTAGAAGATATGTAGTTTAAAATTAAAACATAAAAAAAGCCAACCTTAACGGTTGGCTTTTATATTCAATCTGTAAATAGATTATGCAGTTTGCATATTGTGTTTACCCTCGTAAACTTCTTCTATTAATTTTTTATTAAAAGCTGGCAAATCGTTTGGATTACGACTTGTGACTAATCCTTCATCTACCACAACTTCGCTATCTTCCCACATGGCTCCTGCATTTACTAAATCTCTTTTAATAGAGCTAAATGATGTTACTTTACGTCCTTGCAATACACCTGCTTCGGCTAACAACCAAGGTGCATGGCAAATAGCTGCTACTGGTTTTTTATTAGCAAAAAACGATTTAATAAATCTAATTGCATCTTCATTTCTTCTTAAAGTATCAGGATTAATGACTCCTCCTGGTAATACTAGTGCATTATAATCGTCTTGAGACACTTGATCTAAGGTTTTATCTACATCATAACTGTTACTCCAGTTTCCGTCTGCCCAACCTTTTATTTGTCCTGATTTTTCAGAGACGATATGTACATCAGCTCCTGCTTCTTTTAAAGCATTCATTGGTTCTTTTAATTCACTTTCTTCAAATCCATTGGTTGCTAAAATTGCAACTTTCTTTCTCTCTAAGTTTTCCATTTTATTTTTTGGTTTTTGTTATTAATAATTCGATTTACTACCTCTAAAGTACTATAATTAATAGCCTTAGACGAATTATAAAACCTGTTTAACTTCGATTTAATATCAAGTGTTAAATAATAATATGGAAGTGTTAAAACCCATTTAGCTTCGTTAAAAAAATTAACTATTTGGGTTCTATAATTAAATATATTGCAGTACTATCTCCAACATTTAGTACTTGATGCTGGCTAATTTCAGATTTAGACCAAGTCACTCCTGTTTTTACAGGAATAGTACGTGTACCTGTAGCATCTGTTATTTGAAAAGTGCTTCCTGCTAAGGTATAACCAAAATGTGGTTTATGATAGTGCTTCTCATGACCAACATTAGGTGGAAACGTACATTTTAATATGCGCTGTTTTTTTGTGTCTTGTAATACTTTGCACACTTTATGTCCTTCCCAACCTGCTGCTAATGGATCTGGAAGTGTTTGTACAGTTTTACAAGAAAAGCTTAAAAGCACTATTGCGATTATATAATATGGTTTCATGATGTTTTTTAAAGTTTTAAATAAATGTTAGTACATAATCTTAACTAACATCTCTTTAAGCAAATCACCTTGTGGCACAGCATTACTATCAACACCTTTACTTTTACCATCAAACTCGCGTAAAATAGCAATAACTTGACTAACTTTTCGCATTGGGTAATTGCGTGAAGCCTCTATATATTCGTTTACAAAATAAGGATTAACACGCAATGCAGAGGCTACACTTCGAGGGTTTTTATCAGACATTCCATGTAAATGCAATAATTGAGAAAAAAAGCTAAACAATAAAGATACAGTTAAGACCATTGGATTATCCTTTGGGTTTTCTGCAAAATAATGGACAATTTTAAAAGCCTGAGCAGTATTTTTTGCACCAATAGCTTTACGTAACTCAAAGTTATTATAGTCTTTACTAATACCTATATTTTCTTCGATATGGTCAGGAGTAATCTGTGTGTCTCTTGGTAAGACTATTTGTAGTTTGTTTAACTCATTACTTAATTTACTCAAATCTGTACCTAAAAACTCCACTAACATTTGTGATGCTTTTGGAGTTATAGAATAGCCTTTTGGTGACAACACACGACTTATCCAATCTGGTACTTGGTTTTCGTAAAGCTTTTTACTTTCAAAAACTTGACCTGACTTTTTAATAGCTTTGTAAACCGCTTTACGTTTGTCTACAGATTTGTATTTATAACAAATAACTAAAACCGTTGTAGGTTGTGGGTTTTTGGCATAATCTGCTAATTGATCAATTGTCCTAGATAAATCTTGAGCTTCTTTAACAATCACCACTTGACGATCTGCCATCATAGGGTAACGCTTAGCATTACTTACAATATCGTCCACGCTAATATCACGACCATATAACACCATTTGGTTAAAGCCTCGCTCCTCTTCCGTTAAAACGGTTTTTTCGATGTAATCTGAGATTTTATCAATGTAATAAGCCTCCTCACCCATTAATAAATAGATAGGTTTAAGCTGCTTATTTTTTATATCAGTAACTAACTGTTTGACTTCGTCCAAAGGAAAAAAAATTAAAAATTTGGTTTTTGACTTTTGAAGTTTAACTTTGAAAAAAACCGAATACCATTAAATGCAAGAGTTAAACTTTCCAAAGTTTGTGTTTCGATTCAAAAATAACGAAAATAAAGTATCTATTTTTGATGTTATACGTAAAAGATTTATGGTCTTACAACCTGAAGAATGGGTAAGACAACATTGTGTACATTACTTAATAGAAGTTAAAAAATATCCAATCTCTTTGATTAATGTCGAAAAAGAACTAAAAGTCAACGGTTTAAAAAAGCGTTATGACATTGTTATTTTTAATACTGACGGAAGCATACATTTAATTGTAGAATGTAAAGCGCCTAAAATAGAAATCAAACAAAACACTTTTGACCAAATAGCACGTTATAATTTGGCATTAAATGCAACCTATTTGATGGTAACAAATGGTATTAATCACTATTATTGCAGTATGGATTTTAAAGCAGAACAGTATCACTTTTTAAAAGACATACCAGATTATCAAGAACACTAGTTTTTGTTTAGTCTAAAGCATAAATAAAAAAACCAAAACGCCTTTAAAAAATTTGAAAATAGCAGTCGTTATATTAAACTGGAATGGAAGCGCATTGCTTGAGCAATTTTTACCATCTGTTATTGCATACTCTAAAGATGCAACCATTTATGTGGCTGATAATGCGTCAACTGATAATTCTGTAACATTTATTAAAACAAACTATCCTGAGGTTATAATTATTCAAAACTCAGAAAATGGAGGCTATGTAAAAGGCTATAATGATGCTTTACCTTTTGTTAAAGAAGATATTTATTGCTTATTAAATAGCGATATTGAAGTTACGCCTAATTGGTTAGTCCCTATTTTAAAAACATTTAAAGAGCAACCTGAAACAGCCATTATACAACCTAAAATTTTAGATTACAAAAGCAAAGAAAAGTTTGAATACGCTGGTGCTGCTGGAGGTTATATAGATAAATATGGCTATCCATATTGTAGAGGTCGTATTTTTAATACAATTGAAGTTGATACCAATCAGTACCAAAACGAAACCATTTTTTGGGCATCAGGTGCTTGCTTATTTATTAGACAATCTACATTTAAGGCTTTACAAGGATTTGACGAATCCTATTTTGCCCATATGGAAGAAATTGATTTATGTTGGAGAGCGTTTAACAAGGGTTATTTAACCAAATACATTAATAATAGTACTGTGTATCACGTTGGTGGAGCAACCTTAAACGCAAGTAGTCCAAAAAAAACCTATCTAAATTTTAGAAACAGTTTGTTTACTTTAACTAAAAACGCCAAAGGATATATTGCATTATTAATTTTTGTAAGATTAGTACTTGATGGTATTGCTGCCTTAAAATTTTTAATAGAATTTAAGCCTAACCATTTAATAGCAATTTTAAAAGCACATGTATCTTTTTACAAACATTTACCTAAGCTACTAAAAAAACGAAAAGCAATCTCGCAAAAAACTGGCTATTACCAGACAAAATCAATAGTTTACAACTATTTTGTTTTAAATAAAAAAACCTTTGTCAAGTAAGTTTTTATTAAAAAAATAGAATAATTAAAAACTAAACGATATTTTACTTACGCTTTACTTACCCAAACAAAATACTGATTATTAGCTGATTAAATATTTTAATTATTATACTAAATTTTAACTGTCAGTTTTAAACCTTATTTGCTTTTAGTTTTAGCAAAAGTTTTGTTAAAGCGTATTTTAACATTTTAATTATTTATACTTTTGGTGTGTATAAATTTAATTTATCATTTAAAAATTATGAAAAAAATCCTTTTATTTAGTGCAGGTGCACTACTATTATTAAGCTCTTGTGTGTCTAAAAAAGAATTTGCTGCATTAGAAGCAAAACAAAAAGAAACACAGGATTTATTAAACACAGCAACTGTTAAACTTAACTCTTGTTTAGCTGACGAAGCAGCATCTGCAGCGCGTTTAGCAGAATTACAAGCTCGTTTAGCAGACATGAAAGCAAATAATCTTGCATTGATTGAAAGCACAAAAGATATGACAATGTTAACCGCTCAAGGCGCTAAAAACGTTGAAAAATCTTTAGAAAGCTTAAAAGAAAAAGACTTAAGAATTACAAGATTACAAGATGCTTTAACTAAAAAAGATAGTGTAACACTAGCTTTAGTAACTAGCTTAAAGAAAGAAGTTGGATTAAACGATCCAGACATCGAAATCAATGTTGAAAAAAGCGTTGTTTTTATCTCTTTATCAGACAAGTTATTATTTAAGAGTGGAAGCTATAACATTACAACTAGAGCTAATGAAATCTTAGGAAAAGTAGCAACAGTTATTAATGGAAAGCCAAACTTTGAAGCAATGGTAGAAGGTCATACAGATAACGTACCATACAACAAAGGTGGTGTATTAGTTGACAACTGGGATTTAAGTGTTAAGCGTAGTACAGCTATTGTTAGAGCTTTACAAGACTTAGGTGTTAAACCTCAACAATTAATTGCAGCTGGACGTGGTGATCATTTACCTTTAGTATCAAATGATACTGCAGAAAACAGAGCAATCAACAGAAGAACTAAGATTTACATCTTACCTAAGATTGATCAATTTTACGAAATGATTGAAACTGAAATGAAAAGTTTATCTAAAGAGAACTAATTCTTTTTATTAGAGTAAAAAAGCCCAACCTTTCGGTTGGGCTTTTTTTGTTTAAAATCTTATCGTTTAAAAATCATGAGTTTGAAAATCGATAGTATTAAAAGAGTTAATAGTCTGAATTATTAAAAATATGCTCTAAAAAATCTCGATACTACCTTTTCCTTCCCTTATTATTTCAGGTTGTTCACCTGACAAATCAATAATTGTTGATCCTTGGTTACCTCCATAACCACCATCAATAACTAAATCTACTAGGTTGTCCCATTTTTCTAAAATCAATTCAGGATCTGTGGTATACTCTAAAATTGTGTCATCATCTCTGATTGATGTGGACACAATTGGATTACCTAATGCCTTAACAATCTCTAATGCGATAGCGTTATTTGGCACTCTTATACCTACCTCCTTTTTCTTTTTAAAAGCTGCTGGCAACGTTTTGGATCCTGGTAAAATAAAAGTGTATGGTCCTGGCAGAGCACGTTTTAATATTTTAAAAGTTGTACTATCAATTTGCTTTACATAATCTGATAAATTACTAAGGTCATGACAAATAAAAGAAAAATTAGCTTTTTCTAACTTTACACCTTTAATCCTAGCGATACGCTCTAAAGCTTTTGAGTTAGTAATATCGCAGCCTAAACCATATACCGTATCTGTGGGATAAATAATAAGACCTCCTTTTTTAAGGATGTTTACTACCTTTTTAATTTCCTTAGGATTTGGATTTTCTTCATAAATTCTGATAAAGTCTGCCATAATAAATTTTTTAAATATTATCCTATAAGCTCTAATTTTGCAAAACGTAGTAAAAGCTTTTTCTTTCCTCCAAATTCAAAATCAATTTCAGCTTTAACATCTCCACCTTTACCTTCGATACTTAAAACATCACCTCTACCAAATTTTAAATGTTTAACGCGATTACCTACTGCTAAATCTCCATCAAACAGATTTGCTTCTGCTGAAGGCTTAACTTCTGAAGCCTTTTTAAGTTTTTTAGGAGCACTAATTTCAAAATTTACTGGCTTAGATTTGTCTTTCTTCTTCAATTTAGGTTGCATTGGTTTTTTAAATCTTACTTTATTAGGTGGTGTGTCGCCAAAGATATCTGCAGACAGCATTGGGTTAATGCGACGCTCTTCTATTGGTGTTATAATGTCTAAAAATTGATCGTCAATTTCTTCAATAAATCTACTTGGTTCTGAGTCTACTAATTTTCCCCAACGATAACGCGATAACGCATAGGTTAGATATGCTTTTTTCTCTGCTCTGGTTAAAGCTACATAGAATAAACGACGCTCTTCTTCAAGCTCGCTTCTTGTATTCATACTCATTGCACTTGGAAACAAGTCTTCTTCCAAACCAACGATAAAGACATTACTAAACTCTAATCCTTTTGAAGAGTGAATAGTCATTAACGCTACATGATCTGGATCTCCTTTGTCTCCATCAAGATCGGTTGCTAATGCGATATCTTCTAAAAACTCGGCTAAATCATCTTTAGAGTCTGCAATTTCCATTTGTCCTTCGACAAAATCCTTTATACCATTTAATAATTCTTCGACATTCTCTAAACGCGTGACACCTTCTGGAGTATTGTCTTTATTAAACTCTTTTATTAAACCACTAGTTTTAGTTACATACTCTGCTAAATCAAAAGCATTTGCTGTTTGATTCATTACCTGATAACTTTTAATAAGCGTGACAAAGTCTTTTAGCTTATTTTTTGTACCTCCATTTATATTTATATCTGTACTATCAATGTTTTCTAATAATCCAAAAATAGTTTTACCAGACTCATTAGCTGCAACCATTAATCTATCTATGGTTGTTTGACCAATACCACGTGCAGGATAATTGATAACACGTTTTAAGGCCTCTTCATCAGATGGATTTAAAATCAAACGTAAATATGCTGTAACATCTTTAATTTCTTTTCTTTGATAAAAAGACAAACCACCATATATACGATACGGAATACTTCTTTTACGCAAAGCTTCCTCCATTGCACGTGATTGTGAATTGGTACGATATAAAATCGCAAAATCACTATTTGGCACATGGTCTGTCATTTTTGTCTCCCAAATGGCACTAGCCACAAAACGACCTTCGTCACCATCTGTTAAACTGCGATGCACTTGCACTTTAGGTCCATCCACATTTGCAGTCCAAACTATTTTATCTAATTTAGTTTGGTTATGCTCTATTACAGAGTTTGCTGCTCCAACTATATTTTTTGTAGAACGGTAATTTTGTTCTAATCGGTACATTTTTACATCTTCATAATCCTTTTGGAAATTTAAGATGTTACTAATGTTTGCTCCTCTAAAGGCGTAAATACTTTGTGCATCATCACCTACCACACAAATGTTTTGAAAACGATCTGCTAAAGCACGTACAATTAAATATTGACTGTGGTTTGTATCTTGGTACTCATCCACTAATATATATCTAAACTTATCTTGATATTGCGCTAAAACTGAAGGAAAACGCGTTAACAGCTCGTTAGTACGAAGTAATAAATCATCAAAATCCATTGCTCCTGCTTTAAAGCAACGCTCCACATAAGCTTGATAGATTTCTCCCATTTTTGGACGCCTAGCCATAGCATCAGCTTCCATTAATTCTGGATTATTAAAATATGCCTTGACTGTAATTAAACTATTTTTGTAAGAAGAAATCCTGCTGTATACTTGCTTGGTTTTATACAAGTCTTTGTCTAAACCCATTTCTCTAATTATACTACCCATTAATTTTTGAGAATCTTGAGTATCATAAATAGTAAAATTACTTGGATAACCTAAATGGTGACCTTCAAAACGTAATATTTTTGCAAAAACCGAGTGAAAGGTTCCCATCCACAAGTTTTTAGCCTCACTTGCACCTACAATTTCGGCTATTCTGCCTTTCATTTCTTTGGCTGCTTTGTTTGTAAAGGTTAATGCTAAGATGTTGAAAGAGTCTACACCTTGATTCATTAAATAGGCTATTCTATAGGTTAGCACACGTGTTTTTCCAGAACCTGCACCTGCGATAATTATCATAGGTCCTTCTTTTTGAACTGTTGGCGCGTATTGTGCTTCGTTTAACTGACTTAAATATTTCTCCAATTTTTATTCTTTTTTAAAAAAGCAAAATTAACCAAACCCTCTGTTTTTACTCTAAAGATTTGTTATTAATTATAAACAATCAATCATCTTTTTTACCGTCACCTGCCATAGCAGAGATTAAACCTGCTTGAGCATTTTTCCAAACAAAATTAAATATTGATTTAGTATTGTCGCGTTCTACTGTTTTAGTATTGCTGTTTCTAAAGTTATCTTTAGCGTCTTTGCTATCCTTTGAAACAAAAATGTTTATTATTTTGGATAGTATTTTATTTTTTTCGCTACCGTTTTCTTTAAGTAAAATAATATCAAAATTAGTGTACTTTGTTTTTAAATCCACATTAGAGGTTGTAGCATTTCCATCTATTGTAAACAGTGTTTGCATTAAATTACCTTCTAATTTTAAATTTAAATTAGGTTGCATAAATTGGTTTAAATGGTCTGCTTGTAAGTCTCCTAAATTTGCTTTAAAAACAAAGCCATCATTAGGATCATTAACATCAAACGACCAATCCACCTTAAGTGGTGTACTTTGCATAAAGTTACAATCTATTTTAATTTCTGTTTTTTTAGGATTTAATTTAGTGTTACTTATGTGGTCTAAGCTTGCATTAAAGTCACTAAAAGTAAGCTGACCTGCTGTTTTATCTTGATTAACTTTTTCTTGGTAAACAATTTTACCTTCCACAATATTTATATGTTTAATATCTAATTTAACATTAAGCGACCTTAACATTGTACTATATAGGTCTTTTTGTGTTAAGTCGTCCGCAACTAACTTATCTCTGTAAATTGTCAAATCAGGTTTTGTAAAGGTAATTTTATCTGTGCTAAATCCCGATAATATGGTATTATCAAACTTAAAATCATAATTATCAATACGTATTTCTGGAGTTGCTAATTCAAAGTGATCACGCTCTGTGGTGATCACGTTTGATAATGCCACCTTATCATATTTTGTTTTTAAACTAAATCCAGATAAAGTCATTCTAGTATTATCTATTTTTAATTTATCAACACTTAAGTTTTCAAATCTGCTTATCTGATATTTTAAATTATTAGCGCTTAAAGTGCTAGATTTAAAATCGAAAAGCTTTGAAGACGCTAAATTATTATCAACAATAATCTGTGACATTGTAAAATCAAGATTGTTTGTGCTTAATAAAACGGAATCATTTTTGACATTAAGAACCTCAACTGAAGCCTTATTAACGCTAAGATTTTTAATGTAAATTGTTTTTTTTATGTTTTTAAAAACAGACTCACTGCCTTGATCTGTATCAGCCAATGGGTTGTGGTAATAAGTTACTTTTGGAGTATCAAAATTTAAGTGATCAAACTTTAAATTGTCATTAAATAAATAGTTCCAATAACTAAAATCTTTAATAGATAAACTACTTAATTTAACCTGAGCATTAATTTGATTTGTCGTTTTTCCTTTGACTGTTAGCAAAGGGGATTTTAAGGTAATATTACCCTGTAAAAGACTAACATCTAAATCGTCATACAATAAAGATATATGCTCTGGTAAATTAACGATATAGTTTTTAAGTTTATTTTTAGCTATAGTATTTGCTATTACTAACGATAGTATTACCAAACCTATAAAGGTAACAAATCCAATTACTATTTTTTTTCTTTTTATGCTCATACTATAAAGATAAAACTAACAATCTTAAGTACCTCAATTTTTAAAAATCTTTAAGAAAACTTAATTGATTAAACTATCAGTTAATTAAACAAACACTTCAAAGATTACTCATAAATCAAAAAAATATTATGATTTATTTGTAAGATAAATAGTAACTAAAAATAGAGATATTCGTTACTTTTGAAAAAAACCAATTTTAAAACATGGATACATTAACAAACCTGATTTCAAACATTTCTTGGTGGCTTTGGATTATAATAGTATTAGTTATAATAGCTATTAGAGACATTTTTCAAAAAAAGCATACGATAAGTCATAATTTTCCAATTGTTGGACATTTTAGGTATATGTTAGAAAAAATTGGACCAGAATTAAGACAATATCTTGTAGCTAATAACAGAGAGGAGCTTCCTTTTAATCGTATTGAACGTGGTTGGATTTATGCGTCTGCAAAAAAAGAAAATAACTACGAAGGTTTTGGTACAGACAGAGATATATACGCACATCAACATATATTTATTAATAACGCAATGATGCCTTATAAGGTAGAAGCTAATCATCCACACGCAGCAGACATGTCGTTTTTACCTTGTGCTAAAGTTATGGGCGAATATAATAAACGTAAAAAACCTTTTAGACCAGGTTCTGTCATTAATGTATCTGCGATGAGTTTTGGCTCGCTTTCCGCGAAAGCGGTTGAATCTTTAAACAAAGGTGTAAAAATTACTGGAGCTTACCATAATACTGGAGAAGGCGGTTTGTCTCCTTACCACAGTCATGGTGGAGACGTTGTGTTTCATTTTGGAACAGGATACTTTGGTGTACGTGCTGCGGATGGTGGATTCTCCATGGATAAAATGGTAAAATTAGTCGAAGACAATCCTTTTATTAAAGCTATTGAAGTAAAATTATCACAAGGTGCTAAACCAGGAAAAGGTGGTGTTTTACCAGGTGCAAAAATCACACCTCAAATTGCTGAAATCAGAGGTGTTGAAGTTGGTAAAGATGTGTTATCACCTCCTAACCACAAAGCGTTTAATAATGTCCCAGAATTAGTAGACTTTATAGAAGCTATTGCTGATAAAACTGGATTACCTGTTGGTATTAAAGCTGCTATTGGTAAATTAGAACAATGGGAAGAATTAGCTGATATCATGGTAAAAACTGGTAAAGGTCCAGATTTTATTACTGTTGATGGTGGCGAAGGCGGCACAGGTGCTGCTCCACCAAGTTTTGCAGATCATGTTAGCTTACCTTGGGTTTATGGTTTTGGAGATTTATATAAATTGTTTCAAAGTAAAGGATTAAGCGAGCGTATTGTATTTATTGGTAGTGGTAAATTAGGTTTTCCTGCTAAAGCTGCTATGGCATTTGCTATGGGAGCAGATTGTATAAATGTTGCTAGAGAAGCCATGATGAGTATTGGTTGTATCCAAGCACAAGTTTGTCATACCAATACCTGTCCAAGTGGTGTCGCAACACAAAATAAGTGGTTGCAAAACGGAATTGATCCAACGTTAAAATCAGAACGTTTAGCACAATATTTTAAAACCTTTAGAAAAGAATTTATCGAAATCACTCATGCTGCAGGTTATGAGCATCCATGCCAATTTAAAATGACAGATATTGAAGTTAATGTGGATGACCACAACTTATCTAAAGAACTAGACAGCACATATGGTTACAAAAAAACTGTGGTTCCGTTTAACGGAATACAAAGCTTAAAAGACTGTCGTTATCTAGGCGGAAAGGCTTAAAATGCTTTAAAGGGGTTTCAATCGAAACCTCTTTTTTTTTATTTCTATTTTAAACGCCATACAAACAAGTAGCACTTCTTACTATTACATTATCAGTTTACTTGTACAATAGTTTAAAACATATTAAGTTTGTTACTTAACTAAAATTTATCCCATGGAACAACAGCTTTTAAACTTACTAATGTATACAGTCCCTTCTATAATTACAGGAGCAATTGCCTATCTGTTTTTTAGAGAACATATGCAAAACGAAGAAGAGCGTCGTAAATTTAATATTGTTAAAACCTTAAGTAAAGAGTCTTTACCTGTTAGATTACAGGCTTATGAGCGTATCACACTGTTTTTAGAACGTATCTCTCCAAACAAACTTTTGTTACGTGTGGCACCTGTATCTTCAGACAAGCAAGCTTACGAGGATTTATTGATAAAAAACATCGAACAAGAATTTGAACATAACCTATCACAACAAATCTATTTAAGCAATGACTGTTGGACTATTGTAAATGCATCAAAAAGTGCAACCATACAGTTAATAAGAAAAGCAGGAATGAGTGATAAAATAGACTCTGCAAGCAAGCTTAGAGAAACCATTTTAAGCGAAATGATTGACAAGCCTGCACCAAGTAATGCTGGATTACATTATATTAAAAAGGAAGTTGGAGAAATCTGGTAACAAATTACGCATAAAAAAAAGCCTTATCAATTGATAAGGCTTTTTTTTATGCGTAATTATTAATTTACTATTTAAGGTATTGGCACTGTAGAGCTATACTCATCATGATTATCATATTTACCTTGCGCGTATAAATACCCTTGCAACCACCACTCTTCCATTAATTTTTTATTAAAAATCAATGAGTTTTCTGTTAACTTAGTTGGTGTGTAGTATAAGTTTAACTTTACATTTCTGTGTTTTGCTGCTAGTTTACCAATTGCAATATCTCCCTTTTCTACTTGATCCAATAAGTGACCAAACAAGTTTATCATTAACGAGAACGGGTTTTTACCCAACACCTTATTGTATTCTAAGTTTTCACTTTCTAAAACAATAGCATCAACTTCTGTTGCACCACGTAAAATAGCTTCCCTAATTGGTATTACACAACCTAAACCACCATCTGCATACTCAAAACCATCTTTTATAGCCAAAGACATAAACGGTATATAATTACAGGATATCCAAACCCACTCGCAAAACTCCTCGTAGCTGTAATCGTTAATAGACTTATATTCTACTCTGTTTTTAGATAGGTTTGTAACCGTAACAACCACATCTTCTTTAGTGGCTTTGATAATATCATATTCGGCTTTAGTAAAATGCTCCTTGATATGTTTTTTTAAGTTTTTACTTTCGCCAAAGGTTCGTTTTCTTTTTATAAATTGTAAAGCAGTATTAAAATAGTTAATCGATACATATTCTCTGTCTCCTTTTTTCTTAATCACAAATGGATTTATACTAAAAATAGAATTCTGATTAACATGCGTGTAAATATCATAAAGCTTTCCAATGTTTCCGGTCGCTAAATGCGGAATCAACAAACTTCCAGTAGACGTACCCAAAAACATATCGTACTTTTTACCTTCCTGCTCTATTAAATGTTGCGCAACGCCACCTGCAAATGCACCTTTACTTCCTCCTCCAGATATAACTAATGCTTTCAAATTATTGTTTTTGGTTATCCTGCAAATTACTAATTATAGATTTATATTTTTCATTTTCAGATAACAATTCTAAAAGTTGTTTAGCAAAACTTTTAAATCTCCAATTATAATGTTTTGAAGCCTCTTTTAAATTAACCAAAGCTTTTTCATTAAACAAACCTAAACTAGCCAAAGTATCAAATGCGTTTTGCCTTAATGTAAAACTGTTTTTAGAATCTGTGTATTGCACTAATTCATTATAAAAAGCTTCAGTATTATTAGGCTCATAATCAGGAGTGGCAATAGCTAGCGCTAACCATAATACTCTAACATTATAATTATTAAAACCGTATACCTTTTTAGTTTGGTCTAAATACAGGTTTCGCTTTCGCGGAAAATTAGCCCAGAGGTTATACAGTGCAGCTTCAATAGTTGTATAGGATTTATCTTGTAACAAAGATTCGTATTCCGATTGTAATGCCAACGGAATTTCGCGAACATGTTGCGCAATAGCTTGCCTTACTTTTACCGAATTTTCAAAATCCTTAGCCTGAATCTTATTTGGCATTTGACTAACCACTTTAATCTTAGTGTTATCAAATAAATAAGATGTTAAATAGTCCGAACACTTAGAAGAATACGCCTCACAATCAATTTGCAAATACCCATTTACAGCATCCGAATCCGATTTTAATTCCTCAATCATAACATCATATGGCAATAGCTTTGACTTTAACCAAAGACCAACAAAGTCTGTCAAATCCTGTCCCGAAGCTTTTTCAACTTCAACAATAAAATTTTTAGTCTCCACATTTTTAAAAGCATACGTATTCAAATAACTTTTAACAGCTTTTTTAAATGCCTTTTCACCAACTTGCTCACGTAACATATGTAAAACCCACGCACCTTTTTTATAAAACGTCGTGCTACTGGATTTTGGATCCAATAACATCGTGCCTTCTCCTGCTTTTTGCTGCTCCATTAACTCCTCTGTGTACTCATAAAGTCGCCAATAGTAATAATCATCTCCAAACACATCACGCTCTGCTAAAAGCGCGTAATACGTCGCAAATCCTTCTTGTAACCAATGGTGCATTCCAGAGGTTTCTGTTACTAAATCTCCAAACCATTGATGTGCTAGCTCATGTGCATTAACATTAACGTAATTTTTATCCACAAAACTAATGTCATCAATCATAAAGTCATCACTAAAAATGGTACAACTGGTATTTTCCATACCAGAATACAAAAAGTCTTTAACTGGTACTTGTTTATAATTTTGCCAAGGATAAGACACACCAAGTTCGTATTCTAAAAAGTCAAACATTTGTTTTGTGTAACGGTAGGTAGGTTCCACTTTTAGCGAATCTTCAGGATAGTAATATAATTCGATTGGAATTCCGCTTTTAGATGCGATAACCTGTTTATCATATTTCCCTATTGCCAATGCAACAAGATAACTTGACATAGGTTTTTGCATGTCATAATGCCAAGTAATAGTTGAATCGTTGACTTTTTTTTCAACCAACAAACCATTAGCAATAACCTGATAATCCTTATGATAAGTGATTGATAAATCAAATTCAATTTTATCATTCATATCATCAATACTTGGTAGCCAATGACTAGTATATTTACCTTGACCTTGCGTCCAGATTTGATTTGAATCTTCCTTTTCTGTAAAGTAAAGTGCTCTTTTAGGCTTTACTATGTACTCGATATTTAACTCGTGATACGTATTAGCTTTAAAAGCTGGTTTATATACAATTTGTTTTCCGTTATACTCAAAATCAAGATCATAATGATCATCATAAAAATTAATGATTTCCATATTTACAGCGTCAATAAATAAAGAATCAAAAGGCTTCAAAACTTTATAAATATACTTAGCTTTCCCTTTAACCGTATTATCTTTTTCAAAACTGACCTCAGCATTAATAGATATAAAATCAACAAATTCAGTTTGTTGTGCTTTCGCGGAAAGACATAAAAACGTAATAAATAGTACTAAGAAGTATCTCATAATTAGATTTAAACAAGGATTAGACCAAAATACAATTTTTTTGTGATGTCTTAACTCCTCTTTCTTTTGATTTCCTTAAAGGGAAATCAAAATTCATTCTTCTTTTTATCACTCGATTCATAATAAAATTGGCATAAAACTAAGCACAACTCGTCAGTTCGAGTGCTTCAAACTTAGGAGAAGTTTATCGAGAACCAAGCATTACTCTTAACGCTTCTCGATACAATTTGATCGTACCTCACAAATCACTCGAAGTGACGAAACATAATAACTGTAACATACAAAGCAATTAACACCACGTCAGTTCGAGTGCTTCAACCTTAGGAGAAGTTTATCAAGAACCAAGCATTACTCTTAACGCTTCTCGATACAATTTGATCGTGCCTCAAAAATCACTCGAAGTGACGATACGCAATAACTGAAACATACAAAGCAATTAACAACACGTCAGTTCGAGTGCTTCGACCTTAGGAGAAGTTTATCAAGAACCAAGCACTACTCTTAACGCTTCTCGATACAATTTGATCGTGCCTCACAAATCAATCGAAGTGACGAAACATAATAACTGTAACATACAAAGCAAATCAATTTAACTTTCACTTTAAATCAAAATAGATTAATTTCGTTGTTTATGAGTACTAACTTACAAACTCCTATAGATTACCTAAAAGGCGTCGGACCAAATCGTGCAGATTTGTTGCGCAAGGAGTTGGGTATTCACACCTATCAAGATTTAATAAATCTGTTTCCAAACAGATATTTAGATCGTACAAAATATTACAAAATCAACCAATTATTACCAAATGCAGCAGAGGTGCAAATTGTTGGAAAAATTGTAAAATTTGAAGAGATTGCCCAGAAAAGAGGCAAGCGATTAGTAGCCACTTTTAAGGACGAAACTGGCACTATGGAATTGGTCTGGTTTAGAGGTCAAAAATGGATTAAAGAAGGTTTAAAATTAAATGCAACTTACGTCATTTTTGGAAAAACAAACCTGTTTGCAAACAAGTATAATATGCCTCATCCTGACATAGAATTATTGTCGGAACACGAAGCCAATTTACGAAGTGCAATGCAAGCTATTTACCCTTCAACTGAGAAGTTAGCAAACCGAGGAATTAGCAATCGCGTGATGACAAAAATCATGCAAAATTTGTTCCTTGAAACCAAGGGTAGATTTGTTGAAACTTTGTCCGAAAAACTGCTCTCAGAAAACAAATTAATTTCTAAATCTGAAGCCCTTTTAAATGTTCATTTTCCGAAGGATCAAAACGCACTTTCTAAAGCCGAATTTAGACTAAAATTTGAAGAGTTATTTTACATACAATTACAATTAATTCTCAAAAATTTAATTCATAAAACTAAAATAAAAGGGTTTCCATTTACAACCGTCGGAACACAATTTAATACGTTTTTCAAAAACCATTTACCGTTTGAATTAACCAATGCACAAAAACGAGTACTTAAAGAAATTAGGTCAGATTTAGGTAGCAATGCCCAAATGAATCGTCTTTTACAAGGTGATGTTGGCTCTGGAAAAACAATAGTTGCGTTAATGTCAATGTTAATAGCACTTGACAACGGTTTTCAAGCTTGCTTAATGGCACCTACTGAAATTTTGTCAGTACAGCACTATAATGGATTAATTGAACTATGCAACGAATTAGAAATCAGCATTAAACTACTTACAGGTTCAAGTAAAACTTCAGAACGAAGAGAAATACATAAAATGTTAGAAAATGGCGAATTAGACATACTAATTGGCACACATGCAGTTTTGGAAGACAAGGTTAAATTTAAAAATTTAGGACTTGCAATTATTGACGAGCAACACCGTTTTGGAGTTAAGCAACGTGCAAAGCTTTGGAAAAAAAACACCCTTCCTCCTCACGTTTTGGTCATGACCGCAACTCCAATCCCTAGGACTTTGGCGATGTCAGTTTATGGTGATTTAGACATCTCCATAATTGACGAATTACCTCCTGGAAGACAACCCATAAAAACAGTCCATAGATACGACTCAAATCGCCTAAAAGTTTTCCGTTTTATTCGTGACGAAATTGCTAAAAAAAGACAGGTCTATATCGTCTATCCTTTGATCCAAGAAAACGCCCAAATGGACTACAAAGATTTGATGGATGGATACGAAAGTTTGACGCGAGATTTCCCGATGCCAGAGTATCAAATTTCCATCGTTCATGGCAAAATGAAACCTGCAGATAAGGAGTTTGAAATGCAACGTTTTGTTAAAGGAGAAACACAAATTATGGTCGCAACTACCGTTATAGAAGTTGGTGTAAATGTACCCAATGCTTCGGTCATGATAATTGAAAGTGCAGAGCGTTTTGGACTGTCACAATTACACCAATTAAGAGGTCGTGTTGGACGAGGTGCAGAACAAAGTTATTGCATATTAATGACCAGTCATAAATTGTCCGAAAATAGCAAAACACGCATCCAAACCATGACTAGTACAAATGATGGTTTTGAGATTGCCGAAGTGGATTTAAGACTTCGTGGACCAGGAGATATTATGGGTACACAACAAAGCGGAATTTTAAATTTACGCATCGCAGATATTGTAAAAGATAACGACATTTTACAACACGCGCGTTATTGGGCAAAAGACCTTTTAACTAAAGATCCAAGTTTAAGTAGTCCAGAAAATGCAATTATTTTAGAGACTTACCGACAAATGAGTAAGTATAAAAACATTTGGAATTACATTAGCTAAAACATGACTAAACAACATACTGACGTCCTTATTATTGGAGCAGGATTAACTGGCTTGACGCTAGCCTTTTTACTTAAGGACCTTAATATTAAAACAACTATTTTAGAAGCTAATACACGTATTGGCGGACGTATTATTACAAAACGCAATATTAATCAGGCACCAATAGATTTAGGCGCAACGTGGCTTGTCCCACAACAATCCAATGTCTTACAATTACTTAAAACACTTAATATTGACGTCTTTGAGCAATTTTACGGATCCACAGCTATTTACCAACCAGATCCAAACAAACAACCGCAACTAGTGTCTTTACCCAGTAATGATTCGGTGAGTTACCGCATCAAAAACGGAACACAAACCTTAATTGAAACGCTTACAAATCAATTAAAAAACACAAGTGTTATTACTGAGACAAGCGTTATTTCAATTCAGCTTAAAGCTGAAAATCTAGAAGTACAAACTAATAAGCAAACCTATTATTCAAAATATGTTGTATCAACCTTACCTCCTGCCTTGTTTAATCAAAACATTAGTGTTACCCCAAAATTACCTAGTGTAATTACGGACGTCTTATCTAAAACACATACTTGGATGCACAACTCTATTAGAGTTGGTTTTACTTACAAAACACCCTTCTGGAAACATCCTCAAAGCAGCGGAACGATTTATGCTAATTCTGGACCTTTACAAGAGTTTTACGACCATTCTAATGCTGAGCAATCAATTTATGCTTTAAGCGGTTTTATGAGCTCTAATTTAAGCGATGTGAGCAAAGAGGAACGCAAACAACTTGCTTTAGAGCAATTACAAAGTTATTATGGCGATCAAGCATTAGGCTATCTAAGTTACGAAGAGTGTGTATGGAAAGACGAAAAACATACAACGACTACTGACAACAACTTTTTAATGCCACAACAAAATAATGGACATCCAGTGTTTAAAAATGAATTATTAGGCAATAAACTTTTTATTGCTGGAGCAGAAACCAGCCCTGTGTTTTCCGGTAAAATGGAAGCTGCTGTTAGTAGTGCAAGACATGTTTTTAATTCGCTTAAAGCGGAAATTAATAGCTATTGAATTGCTTCTAGACACAATTTGCTCATGCTTCACAAATCACTTGAAGTGACATAATGTAACAGAACCTAATTTGGTATTAACCAAATGAAAAGACATTACTTTAATAGTATAAAATATAATTATCTTTGCACAACCTTTACAAGCACAAAGCCAAAACCTAAAAGCGCACTACAATTATGCTACACCTAAAACTAGAAACCGATCCACGTTGGGTTACCATTGCAGAATCTAATTTAGAAGAAATACTTACAGACCACGCTTGGTGTGAGCAAAAAGCAGCCACTAACGCGATTACTATTATTACCCATAACTCAGAAAAAGTAGACTTAGTAACAGAACTTTTAGAATTAGCTAAAGAAGAATTGGAACATTTCCAGATGGTACATGAAATTATTAAAAAACGAGGTTATACTTTAGGTCGTGAGCGCAAAGACCATTATGTAAATGAGCTTTATAAATTTATGAATAAAGGCGGAAGCAGACTGCAGTCTATGGTTGACCGCTTACTGTTTTCTGCAATGATTGAAGCGCGTAGTTGCGAGCGTTTTAAACTATTATCAGAACGCATAAACGACGAAGAATTATCTAAGTTTTACTATGACTTGATGGTCAGCGAAGCAGGACATTACACGACATTTATCACTTTTGCAAGAAAATATGGTCAAGACATTGATGTTGATAAACGCTGGAAAGAATTGGTTGAGTTTGAAGGCGAACTAATTAAAAGCTACGGAAAAAGCGAAAGCATACATGGCTAATTAAAACTGATTAGCTTTATTGTAAAATCTTCTATAAGCAAAAAAAAAAAAGACAGCACTAACGATTTTAAATATACGTCAAAAATTAATGAAAACTAAACTACATATATTTAAAATCGTTGCTAAACACTTAAGTTTTACTAAGGCTGCAGAGCAACTATATTTATCCCAACCTGCAATTTCAAAAGCCATAAAAAACTTAGAGCAAGACTATAAAACCACTCTATTTATTAGAAAAAGAAATTCGATTGAACTTACTGCTGAAGGTAAATCCTTTTTAATTTACACTAATAAAATATTGACTATTTATTCCGAAATGGATGAACGGTTTCTTCTTAAAAAAGAAAACATTCCAGATTTTATCCATTTTGGAGTTAGCACCACAATTTCTAATTACATTATACCTAAAACAATAGCTAAATTTAGGGCACAATACCCAGAAACCAAATTTAATATCATCAGTAATAATTCTGAAACCATAGAAAATTTGATTCTAAATGAAGATATCGACTTTGGAATCACCGAAGGAAGTAGCGCTAATCCCAAATTACATTTTGAAAAGTTTATAAAAGATGAAATTGTACTAGTTACAAATGCTAAAAACTACAGTTTCCCGAAAGGTAGTATTGATATAAACACGTTACAAGACTTACCTATGATTGAGCGTGAAACTGGATCAGGAACAAAAGAAATTATCGATGCTTTTTTATCAAAAAATAATATTAGCAAGCTAAATAGCGTCGTATCTTTTAATAGCACTGAAGCTATTAAAAGTTATTTATTAAACTCTGATCATTACGCCTTATTATCGATACACTCCATTACAGACGATTTAAAAAATAATAAGCTTAGAATTATAGATATTAAAGATTTGGATATTCAACGCTGGTTTTACTTTGTAAAAAGGACAGGATACCTATCTCACACTTTTGATTACTTTAAAAAAATAATACGTTTTAATTATAACTAAAAGTTATCGCTTATAACTATTTACATTGCTTTAAAGTTATTAACTACACCTACTTTTGTATCAAACAAATCTGTTTGATATGAAAAATGTAATATCCAAAATAGTTTACTTTACATTAATAACTTTGTGTCTACTAGGATTTATAAACAGTCCATTAGCGTTGATATTAGGTTTTTTATTTGCTATTATATTTAAGAATCCTATTAAGCAATATAGCCATAAATTTATACACTATCTTTTAAAACTATCTGTTATAGGATTAGGTTTTGGCATGTATCTATTTGAAACATTAGAGACTAGTAAAACCAGCTTTAACTTGACATTTTACACCATTACACTAACGATAGTTTTAGGTTTAATATTAACAAAAGTTTTAAAAATAGATTTAAAACTTGGTCACCTTATTACTTCTGGAACAGCCATTTGTGGAGGTAGTGCTATTGCTGCAATTGCACCAATTATAAAAGCAAAAAGCAATACGATTAGTCTTGCTTTAGGCATTGTGTTTTTACTAAACGCTGTGGCTTTGTTTGTGTTTCCAACGATAGGACATTTTTTAAACTTGACACAAGAACAATTTGGGTTATGGTGTGCTGTTGCTATACACGATACAAGCTCTGTAGTTGGAGCTGCTTTAAATTATGGAGAGGAAGCCTTAAGAATCGCTACTACAGTAAAACTATCTAGAACGCTTTGGATTATTCCGTTGTCCTTTTTTTCGATGTTATTTTTTAAAACCAATCAAGGAAAACTAAAAATCCCTTACTTTATTATTTTATTTATACTTGCTATAACTATAAATAGCTATCAAATACTACCACCTTACATTACCACTTTTATTGTGTCACTATCAAAACGTCTTTTACTTGTTACACTATTTATTGTAGGTTCAACAATTTCTATTAAAGAGCTTAAAGCTACTGGTTTAAAACCTATCACACTAGCAGTTGTTTTATGGGTATTTATTTCGCTGTTTTCTTTATGGTATATTTTAAAATAGACATTATTAAACCAAAAGTTTTATTCGTTTAACAACATATCCATAAAGGCGTTAAACTCAGTTTTAAAGTCCGTGTATTTGTCTCCTGTTGCTGGACCATTAAAACCTGTATGTATTTTACGTACTTTACCAGTTTTATCTATAAATATAGACGTTGGATAACTTAATACGTGGTTTAACATAGGGAGTTTATCGTTAGCAGCAGTTTTACTAGTTGATCCGGTTTGCGCTAATAATATTGGATAGTTAATATCTAGCCTATCCTTTAAGCGGTTTATAAAACTAAAGGCTTTGGCTTCGGTTTTAGCATATTCAAACGCTAACGCGACAAACTGAATGTCTTTATCTTTATTTGCATTATAATATTGTGTATAAAATTTACTTTCGTCTAAACAATTTGGACACCATGTACCCATAATCTGTACAACTACAACTTTGTTTTTAAAGCGATCATCTTTTAAAGACACTTGTTTACCATCTGTATCCGGAAAGCTAAATGCTAGAGTATCATACCCTTCTTTTAAAAAAGTCAAATTATTAGCGCTAGCTAATTGGTAGTTATCATTACGTTTAGCTGTAAATGGCTCTTTCCAGTGATTACCAGAGTAAAACTGTCCATTAATTGTACTATCTGTAACGGTTCCGGTAAACAAAAAGGCATGTGCACCATCAAAAGTTGATAATTGTAATTGATTACCATCAACAATCCCTTCTAGATAACGATAATCTCCAGTTTCGGTCATAAAAGTACCTGTTACAATATTATCGTTTTGTTTAAAAACCCCTTTAGCGACGTACTTATCAGCTTCGGTATTTGGACTAAAAACAGTTTCCCATTCTCCAGTAATATTAGTTTCCGCTTTAGCGTTATTATCAAATCTACTTTCATTTTTTGACGCTGTAAAAGCTTGTTGACGTCCTTTTTCTTCAACAACAAAGCGACCATTTAGGGTTTGATCTTTAATTTTTGCAATTAATAAGCCTTCAAACACTGGCAATTTAATGTAAACCGAATCATTTTTATATTCAATCTCATCCACAGTAATAACCTCATCCGCATTGTAAATTTCTAAGGCATTAGCATCTTTTACGTTAAAGATAAACGGAAGGTTTATAGTGTCATTTACTTTTAATTCGCCTCGATATGTACCAAAAGTTAAAAACTCGGTATCATTATTTTGACAAGATAACATACTAAAAAGTACTAGGATAACTAAAAGTTGACGCATGGTTTAAATGTTTTTTTACAATATTATTCGAAATAACAACAAAATACTTACAAATAAAAAGACATTGCGTTAACAATGTCTTTTTAAAATATAAAATATTATAACTATTACTCTTCAGCAGTTTCTACTTTTTCAAGTTCTACTAACTTTTCTTTATTATTTTGAATTCTAGTTTTAGTTCTTTCAATTGCACTTTCATGCTTTTTTAGCTTTTCCTCTATTCTTTTAAAAGTAATTTCACGTTTACTAACTTCCTCATCCGTAATAGTTCCTTCTGCTTTTTGGTGCTCTAATTGCGCTTTAGCAGCAGCTAATCTATCCTGACCTTTAGTTACCAATTGGTCGCTAGCATCTATTTTATTATCATATGACGTCATTCTAGATCTCACAGCTTCAATACGCTCTGCTTTATAGGCTTCTTTATCACCTTGAAACGCTTCACGTTTTGCTTTTAATTCTTCTCTTTTTTGTGCCATATCCATACGCTTAGCACTCATTTTTTCTTTCATTTCAGCTTTTAAAGCTTCTTTCTCCTCGCCAGTAGCATTTTCCATTTTAGCCTTCATGTCGGCTTTTTCTTCTAGCATTTCAGACTTCATTTCTTCCTTTTTGGCATGCATTTCTTTTAACTCGCCTTGCTTCTCCTTCAAATTGTCTTTATGCGCTTCTTTTTTGTCATTAATCTGCGCTTTCATTTGCTCCTTTTGAGCTTTCATTTCTGCTTTTTTCTGCTCTGTTTTTTTAACTAATTCAGATTCAGTAGCTATTTGCGCAGTAAGTGTTTGTTGACTACCTACTAAAAATAGTCCTGTACATACTAGTATTATTTTTAAATGCTTCATGTTATTATAGGTTTTCAAGTTCTTTCAATTCTTTTTCTAGTTCATCAGCCTCAAGCTCTAAATCGTTTACTAGACTATCCGTTTCAACTTCAATAGTTTCGATTTGCTCTGTCGCTTTTACTGCTGCATCATCCTTTTTAGAATCTCTGCAAGAAGCAACTGAAAATAACACAACAAGTAATGCTATTTTAAAAATAGTTTTCATCTTTTAATGGTTTTAATGATTAATATCTATCTAATATACGGTAATAAAAGCCTAATTAGATTTTTAAGTATATGTCTTTTATTTAAATTACAGATAAAACGCCATGTTTTTTCGATATAAAACTATAACAATTTTCTTTATCTGTAATTAGTCCTAAAAAAATGCTTTAAAAATGAAATAAAAGCTGTTTTTTAAATCCTTAAAACTACTAAGTATTGTTATATTTGTGCACTTAATTAGTATACAAATGAAGATTTCTTACAACTGGATTAAACAATTTATAAAAATTGATTGGACTCCAGAACAAACTAGCGAATTACTTACAGATTTAGGTTTAGAAGTTGAAGGCTTAGACCTATACCAAAGCGTTAAAGGAGGTTTAGATGGTGTTGTTGTTGGCGAGGTTTTAACTTGCGTACAACATAGCAATGCAGACAAACTAAAAGTAACTACTGTTAATATTGGGCAAGATCAACCTGTGCAAATTGTATGTGGTGCTCCTAACGTAGCTGCTGGACAAAAAGTACCTGTTGCAACTATAGGAACTACTTTATATACTGAAGAAGGTGAAGCCTGGACTATCAAAAAAGGTAAAATTAGAGGAGAGGAAAGTCACGGAATGATTTGTGCAGAAGACGAGTTAGGCTTAGGGAAATCTCATGACGGAATTTTAGTTTTACCAGAAGACACTGTTGTTGGTACACCTTGTGCTGATTTGTTTGAAGTAGAAAATGATCAAGTTTTTGAAATTGGATTAACACCTAATCGTGCAGATGCAATGAGCCACTTTGGAACTGCTCGCGATTTAAAAGCTGGATTACAACAAAAAGGAATAAATGTCGAATTAATTACTCCTAGCGTTAGTGCATATCATGTAGATAGCAGAACACTTAAAATTGATGTTGACGTATTAAATAAAGAATTAGCACCAAGATATTGTGGTGTTACCATATCTGGTCTTAAGGTAGAAACCTCTCCAGAGTGGTTACAAAACAGATTAAAAGCTATTGGTTTGTCACCAATTAATAATGTAGTAGATATTACAAACTACGTATTGCACGATTTAGGTCAACCATTACACGCTTTTGATGCTAGTAAAATTACCGGAAATAAAGTTGAAGTTAAAACATTACCAACAGGCACCAAATTTACCACTTTAGATGGCGTAGAGCGTGAATTACATGAAGATGATTTAATGATTTGTAATGCCGAAAAACCTATGTGTATCGCAGGAGTTTTTGGAGGTATAGATAGTGGTGTTACAGAGCATACAACAAACATCTTTTTAGAAAGTGCTTACTTTAACCCTGTAAGTGTGCGTAAAACTGCAAAACGTCATGGATTAAACACAGATGCATCTTTTAGGTTTGAACGTGGTATTGATCCAAAAATAACAGAATACGCTTTAAAACGTGCTGCATTACTAATCCAAGAGATTGCTGGAGGAGAAATTACTAGTGATATAGCAGATATTTATCCTAATAAAATTGAAGACTTTCAGGTTAGATTAAGTTTTGATAAAGTAACTAAACTTATTGGTCAAGAAATACCTACCGAAACTATAAAATCAATCTTAACCTCTTTAGATATTAAAATTAATAGTGTAACAGAAACTGGATTAGGTCTAACTATACCTGCTTTTAGAAACGATGTTACACGTGAAGCTGACGTTATAGAAGAGATTTTAAGAGTCTATGGTTATAATAATATTGAGACTAGCTCTAAACTAAATGCCTCAATATCTAATGCTTCAAGGTTTGAAGACTATAAACTACAAAACCTTGTTGGTAATCAATTAGCAGCTCAAGGCTGGTTTGAGATTATGGCAAACTCTTTAACAAGTGCAAACTATTTAAAACTAACAGAACAGTTAAAAGCAGAGCATAATGTAGAGATGCTAAACCCTTTAAGTCAAGATTTAGGAGTTATGCGTCAAACCTTACTTTTTTCTGGATTAGAAGCTTTAAGTCACAACATTAATAGACGTCAAACTAATTTAAAGTTTTTTGAATTTGGTAAAACCTATCACGACTATAATGGCACACGCGAAGAATATAAACACTTATCATTACTTGTTACAGGATTTAAAACCGAAGAAAACTGGTCAAATGCGCCACAAGTAAAAACCAATTTCTTTTACCTTAAAGGAACTATTGCCAGTGTTTTAGAGCGTCTAGGAATTACACGCTACCAAGAAAGCGCTACGACAAACGATGTGTTTTCCGAAGGTTTGCAGTTTAGCATAGGACGTGATACCTTAGTAAACTTTGGTGTATTAAAATCTAAAATAGCTAAGCATTTTGATATAACTCAAGATATATTTTATGCCGATTTTAATTGGGATACTATTATAGAGGTTGCTAAACGTAACAAAATTAAGTTTACAGCAATACCTAAGTACCCAGAAGTAAGACGTGATTTTGCATTACTGTTAGATCAAAACGTAACCTTTGATAGTCTGCAAGCAATCGCTAAAAAAACAGAAAAACAATTACTTAAAAAAGTAAATTTATTTGATGTTTACCAAGGTAAAAACTTACCAGAAGGCAAAAAAAGTTATGCTGTTAGCTTTACATTTATGGACGAGAGACAAACGCTTACAGATAAAGTAGTTGATAAAATCATGAACAAGCTACAAAACAATTTTGAAAAACAACTTGGTGCAGAGTTAAGGTAATTATGGCTTCTATTTTTAAAAGTAACACGTCTTATCTAATATCAGGACTAGTTTTTTTAGCTTATGCATTTTATAGACTGTATCAATTTTTTAATGAAGCTGCTTTTAATCTAGTAAAATTAATTATTTCATTGGTGTTTTTTGGTTATGGTGGATATGCAATTTACACTTACATAAAAAACACAAAAGACAAACAAGCGTAAACAGATCTAAACATGGAATCGTTAAAAAATAACAAACTTTATAATTTATTTACAGGACTATTATTAATAGGATTTGGGTGCTTTAGATTATACCAACATTTTAATGCTAATCCAACATTAAGCTCGTTTAGACTAGCTATTGCTGTTGCTGCTATAGGTTATGGTATTTATGCACTATATAATTATACGCAATTAAAAAAACAAGACTAATTAGCTACCCATGAAACCTCAACCAAAAAATAATATTTTGAATTTAATTTTAGGCATAGTGTTTATTGCCTATGGTGTATTTAGAATTTACCAATATTTAAATGGAAATCTAACACCTAACACTATTAGATTTATAATAGCTATAGCCTTTATAGGATCAGGTGGTTACAGTTTATACAAGTATTTTACAATTAAAAATATAGAATAATTTAACAAAACTATAATTTTTAAAGACCTATAAACTTCCTTTATTTTTTTGTATATTTAAGTAACAACTTAAATTCAAAATTATGACAGACTATATAAAAATTTTTGAAGGTAACTTTATAATCGTACAATTAATAAAAACCAGATTAGAAGATATTGGAATAAATCCCATTATTAAAGACGAAAATGAATCTGGTCGACTAGGTGGTTTTGTACACGATATACCACGAGTGCCTGAAGTATTTGTTCACGAATCTGAACTTAGTAAAGCACTATCAATTGTTGAAGCTGTAAAAGCAGAAACTAAAGCATAAAAAAAACCTCTTCTATTCTGTAAAGAATGAAGAGGTTTTTTTAGACTATTCAAATACGTTTGTATTATGCTTTTGGTAATAAAACCGAATCAACAACGTGTATTACTCCGTTTGATTGATTTACATCTGCAATAGTAACTTTAGCAGAGTTTCCGTTTTCATCTGTTACATAAACATCTTTTCCTTTTTTCCATGCAGTTAAAGTTCCTCCAGACACAGTGTTAATAACCGCTTTACCATCTCCTTTTTCAATTAAGTTTAAAATTTCTTTAGCGTTCCACTTTCCAACAACAACGTGATATTTTAATACTGTTTGTAATTGCTCTTTATTTTCTGGTTTTAATAAGGTATCTACTGTTCCCATTGGTAACTTATCAAAAGCTGCGTTTGTTGGTGCAAAGACCGTAAAAGGTCCTTCGCTTTGTAAAACATCAACTAATTCTGCTGCTTTAACTGCTGCAACTAACGTTGTGTGATCTTTTGAGTTTACTGCATTCTCTACAATATTTTTTGATGGATACATCTCTGCTCCACCAACCATTTTAGTGTCTTCTTTCATCATTTTTTTGTCTTGAGCTAAACCTAAATTTGCTACAAGCATTACACTAAGTCCTAATACGATTTTTGATAATTTTACTGTTTTCATAATTTTATTGTTTTGGTTTTTAAGTTCGATCTATTTACGAGAGAACTTAAATGTCGGTTTTTAAATTTTTCTATTTAACACATGATTAACTAAAACTATTGATTCATAAATATGAAAAAAAACCAATAAAAAAAAGCCTTCAGAGAGATCTGAAGGCTTTTTAAATATGTAAATAAAATTTTATAATTACTAAGTGTACATTTGGTCTCTTAGTTCTTTTATTTTTTTGTCTTGCATATAATCATCAAACGTAGAATATCTATCAATTACTCCGTTTGGTGTTAACTCTACTACTCTATTAGCTACTGTTTGTGCAAACTCGTGGTCATGAGTTGTAAATAAAACAGTCCCTTTAAAGTTTTTAAGCGAATTATTAAACGCTGTAATACTCTCTAAATCCAAGTGGTTTGTTGGCTCGTCTAATTGTAATACGTTAGCTCTAGTCATCATCATTCTAGATAACATACAACGTACTTTTTCTCCTCCAGACAGTACATTACATTTTTTTAAGGCTTCTTCTCCACTAAAAATCATTTTTCCTAAAAACCCTCTAATATGTACCTCTTCACGTTCTTCTTCTGTTTGAGCCCATTGTCTTAGCCAATCGACTAAAGTCATGTCTGTACTTTCAAAAAACTTACTATTATCCAATGGAAGGTATGATTGTGTTGTTGTAACTCCCCAATCAAATTTACCTGCATCTGCTTTTAGATTGTTATTTAAAATTTCGTAAAACGCAGTAGTTGCTCTAGAATCTCTAGAAAACACGACTACTTTATCTCCTTTTTGTAGATTTAAATCTACATTTTTAAATAACACTTCATCATCAATTGATGCTGCTAAACCTTCGACATTTAAAATTTGATCACCAGCTTCTCTATCTCTGTCAAAAATTATGGCAGGATAACGACGACTGGTTCTTCTAATTTCATCTATATTAAGTTTATCAATCATTTTTTTTCTACTTGTAGCTTGCTTACTTTTTGCTACGTTGGCAGAAAAACGACGGATAAAATCTTCTAATTCTTTTTTCTTCTCTTCAGCTTTTTTGTTTTGCTGTGCATGTTGTCTTGCTGCTAATTGAGAGGACTCATACCAGAAGGTATAGTTACCAGAAAAATGATTAATTTTTCCAAAGTCAATATCACTAATATGTGTACAAACCGCATCTAAAAAGTGTCTATCGTGAGAGACTACAATAACACAGTTATCATAATTAGCTAAAAAGTTTTCTAGCCAAGCAATGGTTTCGTAATCTAAATCATTGGTAGGCTCATCCATAATAAGTACATCAGGATTTCCAAAAAGTGCTTGCGCTAATAACACACGTACTTTTTGTTTTCCGTCCAAATCACCCATTAATGTGTAATGAAACTCTTCTTTTATACCTAGATTAGATAGCATAGCTGCAGCATCACTATCTGCATTCCAACCATTCATTTCTTCAAATTGCACTTGCAGCTCTCCTATTCTCTCAGCGTTTTCATCTGTATAGTCTGCATACAAAGCGTCAATTTCTGTCTTTATTTTATAAAGGGCTTTATTACCTTTTAATATTGTTTCTAAAACAGTGTCTTCGTCATGTTTATTGTGGTCTTGTGTTAAAACCGACATGCGTTTTCCTGCTTCTAAATGTACCTGACCCGAAGTCGGCTCCATCTGTCCAGAAATAATTTTTAAAAATGTAGATTTTCCAGCTCCATTGGCTCCTATAATACCATAACAATTTCCATTATTAAAAGTGGTACTAACTTCATCAAAAAGCACACGCTTACCGAATTGAACTGATAAATTTGATACTGATAACATATCTTGAATTTTAATTTTGTGCAAAAGTAGAAAATTAACATCAAATAGCCATATACATTCAGTCTTTAATAAGTTTTAACAACGCCTTAACACGAGAACTCTTTCGCAAAACATATTTTTGTTTGTAAAATTTTTTGCCCTTATTAATTACCATATGTATACAAGACTATTTATTTATCTTTTACTTTGCTCTAGCGTCATGTTTTCTTGTAAAAAAGATAAGAAGACATTAAAGGATAATACTGCATTTTTTGGAGGCGAAATTATTAACCCAAGCACCAATTATATTATCATTTTTAAATCTTCTGAGATTATTGATACAGTGTTTTTAGATAGTAATAATCGTTTTAAATATGTTTTTGATGACTTTGAGCCTGGATTATTTAGTTTTTACGATGGTAAAGAGTCTCAGTCCTTTTTAATACAGCCTCTAGATAGTATTATGGTAAGAGTTAATACTAAGGAATTTGATGAGTCTTTAGTTTTTAATGGTATTGGAGAAAAGGAAAACAATTACCTGATGGATTTGTTTTTAGAAACAGAACAACAAGAACAAGAAATTTTAAAAATAAGTCAATTAGAACCTAAAGCATTTGAAGCTAAGCTTTCTCAAATTAGACAAAATAAATTAGATAAGCTTTCCAAATTTAATGACAAGCATAAAACTACTGAGCTTTTTGATGCTTATGCTAGAGCCAATATAGATTACAATTATTATTATAGTAAAGAAGCCTATCCGTTTATTAATTATAGCCAAAATGAAGAAGCTATTTTTAACAATCTACCAAGTGACTTTTTTGACTTTAGATCTGATATTGATTATAACAACAAGCTATTAAAAGATTACAGACCTTATGTATCCTTTTTAAGGTTTCATTTTAACAACATAGCCTTACAAGAGCACTTTAAACACTCACAAGACGATACTTACAACAACCAATCTCTAGATTATAATTTAGATAAGCTATCATTAATAGAGCAAAAGGTATCTGACACCTTTATTAAAAACAGATTGTTATATTACAACATGATTAAGTTTATTAATGCTTCAAAAAGTGTAGATGATTATGATACGTTATTAAAATCGTTTCAAGCAAAAAGCACTAATAATGAACAAAAATTTAAAGCGACTAAGCTAGTCAACTCTTATAAACTTTTAAAGCCAGGTCAAGTGATTCCTGATTTAATGGTGATTAATAAAAATGAAGAAACTAAACACTTAAAGGATATTATTACTAAACCATCCATCATTTATTTTTGGGATGCTAAAGATAGATATCACTTAAAAGTTTCTCATGAGCGTGCAAACGATCTTCAAAAAAAATACCCTGAGTTTGATATTATTGCTATTTCTATTAATAAAATAAGTAGCAGAGAGCAAGCCGAAATTTTACGACGTAATAACTTTAGTTTAACCAACGAGTATCATTTTGAAAACGTTGAGGATGCAATTGAACTTCTGTCACTTAAACCCGTTAACAAAATATTTATAGTAGACAAAAATGCTATAATTGTTAACCCTAAAGCTAATATGTTTGATGTTATGATGGAAACTGAGTTATTAGGTTTAATTAATAAGTAAAATTATACATTACTAAATAAGTAATAAAAAAACGCCTGCAAATTGCAGGCGTTTTTTTTATTTCAATTAATTATGATTAATCATTTTTGTGATCATCCTTAACCTCTTCATCCCTGTATTTACAACAATCATGCACAGAACCATAAGCTTCATCTGTTGCTTTATAGTCTTTTGTATCATGACCTACAGCTAATACATTTTGCTCGATAGTTTTTAAACTTGTTTTATTTTCGTCAAAAATTAATTTTAACTCATGCGTTTCGACATTCCAAATAGCACTTTTAACACCTTTGGTTTTAAAACATGCTTTTTCGATTCTTGATTTGCACATCATGCAAACACCATCAACTTCTAAACTTTCTCTTTTGTTTTTGTCTTGTGCAAAACTTACTGTTGATGCAATCATTATTAATACTAATACTAGTTTTTTCATTTTATATTGGTTTTATTTTAATTTATATCTTAATCCTGCATAATACATGCTACCAAATATTGGTCCATATACAAAGTTGGTATCAAATCTTGTTCCAAATGGATTGTCTGCACTAATTATAGGATTATCCTGTCTTAAATTTGTAATGTTTTCTCCTCCTAAATATACTTCGAATTTTGGAGAAAACACTCTAGTTATTTGTGCGTTTAAAGTTCCGATTGACTTAGAATAATCCTCTATTTTATATTGAATAGGATTATTTAATGTTGAAGGAAACCTTTGCTCGCTTAACCAGTTATAGGTTAAATCAAACTTCCAGTTACTATTATTTTTAATAATGGTTTCATACGAAGCGTTAGCAAACAACCTATGTTTAGGTGTAAGTGGCTTAATTAACTTTCCTGATTTATACTGTGTTTTTACATCGTAATATTTATAAGCAGTCCTTAAATTAAAATGCTCAAATACGTTGTAGTTAAATTCGGCCTGAAAACTATTAGCATAGCTATCTCCTTCTAAATTATAAAAATTTACTTCTTGACTATTCTCTAAATCAACAACAACTTGATTTTGAAAATCTGTACGGTAAAAATCTAAAGTCACATCGGCTTGTCTTCCAAAAAGGTTAAACCCTTGTAAATAAGATACACCATAGTTCCATGCTATTTCTGGATCTAAACCATAAATGGTTCCGTTGGTATTTAAAATTGAAAATTCACGCGAAGAGGCAAATAAATTTTGATTTTCAGTAAATATATTAGCACTACGCTTACCTCTACCTACAGAGGCTCTGATTGCAGACTTACTCCAAGGTGAATATCGCATATGTAGTCTTGGTGTAATAAACTCGCCTAACAAATTATGAGTATCCACACGCAGACCTGCAGTCATGGTAAAGTATTCTAAATCGTCAAACGAATATTCAAAAAACCCACCAAAAGAACGTTCAGTTCTTTCAAAATCTTGTTGAATAGCATACTCATTGTAATCATCATAAGTGTAATTTATACCAGTTTTAATCTTGTGCCTAGAGTCGTCTATAATTGAGTTATAAATAATGTTAGAATATATACTGGTATGTTCAATATTATATTCATTTAAACCAAAATAAGATTCTTGTTTATGATTACTAAAAGCAAATTGTACACCTAAACTTTGCCAAGGTATTTCTGGATTTACATACCCTAACTTAGTAGAAATCTCATAGCGTTTTGTATCTATCTCGCTTCCCCAAGCATTAGTGGTTAGTTTATCTGTATCAGGATTAAAGTTAAGTTGACCTGACTGTTTACTATCATCCAAATACCTTAAATTAACAAATGTTACTAACCCTTTTTCTGGATTAGTATATTGCCAACGATTCATAACATTTACCTGATTATATAAAGGCATGTCTAAAAATCCGTCGTTGTTTACATCATGTTTTTCTTGATGTGTATTACCATGCAAATACAAACCAGTACTAACTTTATCACTAATTTTAGTATTAAAATGCGTATTTAATTCTAATCGTGTACTACTTGCACCATATAAATTAACAAAAAATTTATTGTCTGTTGAAGGCTTAACTAACTCTGCATTAATCTGACCAGCTATACTTTCAAATCCATTAACCACACTTCCTGCGCCTTTAGTAATTTGAATACTTTCTACCCAAGTACCCGGAATAAAACTAAGACCAAAAGCTTGAGAAGCACCTCTAATTGCAGGAATATTTTCTGTAGCAATTAATATATAAGGACTAGAAAGACCTAGCATTTTTATTTGTTTGGTACCTGTAACAGCATCACTAAAATTGACATCAATGGATGGGTTAGTTTCAAAGCTTTCCGACAGATTACAACAAGCAGCTTTTAAAAGCTCGTCACTACTTACCAATAGTGTGTTTTGAGCTTTTAAATAAGATCTTGAAGTCGCTACCTTTCTGGATTGCACAAAAACTTCATCAAGGTTGTTGGTAGGCTCTAAAACATGTTTAATTGGATTTGAAGACGTTATAGTTATTGTGTCAGATTTAAACCCAACATAACTTATTATCAAATCATTAGTACTCTCTACAAATGGCAAACTAAAATTACCATCAATATCTGTAGCTGTACCTACACTAGTGCCAGACCAAATTAGATTAGCACCAAATAAAGGTTGTTTTGCATCACCTTGACTAGCGTCATAAATGGTACCTGTTAAGTTTTCTTGTGCGATTAGAAGTATTGGAAAAAAGCTAAATAGTATCAATAATTTTTTCATAACTAATTATAGATTTTAATTAACATCCAAACCGCCATAAGTATCATAATGGTGTTTTCTATAAAGGTCGCTTTAGTCATTGGTAGTTTAAGCGTTGTCCCTAAGCAAGCACATTGAATAGTTTTTTTATCTAGCAAAGTTTTAATTACACCAAACGTTGTGATACCTAAAACAACTATTGTGATAATTAAGGCTAACGGAATCTGAATTCTAGCAATAAATAACAAACCTAAAATCAGCTCGATAAATGGATAAACTAAACCATACTTAGGAATAGCCTTAGCTAATGGGTCGTACATTTTAAAACTTTCAGGAAACCCTTTTAAGTCTAAGAATTTAAAAAAACTAAATACTAAATAAAATAAGCCCATAAAATCTAACATAAAGTTAGACAACTCCCAAGCTTTAAGATTTAGTAAAATAGCAACAGTTGTTATATAACCGAAGATTAAAAACAACGGAAACAGTTGTCTTAGTTGACTTTTATCATGTTGATCACTAGCAACAGAATCAAATAGGTTTTTAGAAGTATTTACTTCGCTTATTTGAAACTTATCTGATAATACGTCTTGTAATTGTTTAATTGAAATATGTTCAGTCATGTCTATTTCAGCCTCAGATTGCTCTAAATTAACTGAAACATCTACAACTGCTTTTAAAGATTGTAAAGACTTCTCTACCGAAGCTTTACAGCCATTACAGGTCATACCTGTAACTTTATAAATATGTGTCATTATAAATATGATTTAATAAAATTAACTTTAAATAATTTCCGCTTAAGCGAAATAATTAAAGCCTTTTATCAAATAACAAATACGTCGTGAAGTACCTGGTAATCTATAACCAAGTTGGGAGGAGAATAATTTTTATGTGGAATGATTTGTTTTGGAAGACTTTCAAACAAATGAAAATAAGTAAAAACAAAAGAGGTTATCAAAAATTGATTAGCAACATCTAAATCGTTAAAACTATTTAACTTTAGTTGGTCTTGACCTTTAATAATTTTAACAACATCCTTACAACATGATTTTTTTAAAACCACGTTTTTATCAGTATCCACAGGAGTACCGCATTTTTTTGCTTTGGTAAAAACAGCAACATCTACTAAATGATCTCCGCAATAATGGCTTTCAACAGTAAAAGACAGTGTTGACAACAACACCACTAATGCCATTAATGCAGATCCTATTTTATGTAACGCTTTTTTAATCACGTCACAAAAGTACAAAATAGACTAATACAGTAGCATGGTTTTCAAAAGGTTTAACAACTATATTAAATTAGGACAATAATTTCGGCACAATTAATGTTAAGTTATATCTTTGACAAATAAATAACCTTTTTATGAAATTTAAATTAACATTATTACTAGCATTTGTAACCTTCAGTTTTTTGCAAGCTCAAGATAATAAAGCTTTTAAAGCTGGAGAAAAGTTAACTTTTGCTGCCTCTTACAATATGTCTGGAATATTAACAGATATAGCAGAAGTTAAGATGGAAACTAGCGAAATGAAGACTAGTAGCGCAACTTTATTACATTTAAAATGTACTGCCACTACCTATAGTGATTTTGATAGTTATTTTAAAATTAGAGATCTATATGAAAGCTATGTAAACCCTAGAACTGTCACTCCGTATTTATATAACAGAGAGATTAATGAAGGTGGTTATTACAAATTTGTAAAATATAAGTACAACCATAAAGCTAATCTTGTAGAAAGCTTAATTAGAAAAAAGACTAAAAAAACTAAAACAGGTTTTTGGGATCAAAATAATAATGTAAAAATAAATGGAAATACTAGAGATATTGTCTCTACGATTTATAAAATTAGAACCTTAGATATCAATAAAGCTCCAATAGGTGCTTCAGACTCTTTTACAGTCTTATTTGATAATAAAATGACCAAACTTAGCTTTACTTTACTTGCTAAAGAAACTATTAATACTGCTATTGGTAAAAAAGAATGTTATAAACTAGCCATTAGCGTTGCAGGTAACAACTTTTTAAAAGGAAACAATGCCAATTTACTTTGGTTAACTGCTGACGACAACAAAATACCTGTGTATGCTAAATTTAAAATAGCTGTTGGAAGTGGTGAGTTAAAAATAAAATCTGCGACTGGATTAAAAAACTAACATCATGAGAAAAATAAGTATAATATTAGGATTAATTTTTGCTGTATTAGCTGTAATTCTTTCAGTCTTACCACTATATAAATTATCGTTTATTCCAGCTATCCTTGCACTTGCTTTTGGACTATTAGCATTTTTTAAATCCAAGAAAAATCAAGAACCAACACATGTCATACAAGTTGTTTTTTTAATAACTATAATAGCTCTAGCACTTGCAACCTATAAATCTATTTTTAGTGTTAAAGAAGTCGGAGATACAAAAGAGTTGAAAGAACTTGAACAACAAAGACAAGAAGAAGCTAAAGAAGAATTAGAAGATTTAATCATTATTGATTAAGTAAAAATATTAGATTAATTCCATTTGATTTAAAATGTTAAATGGATATAAATCTAGCTTATAAAAACACTAATAATAAGTATTATCCACTTACATATTAGTGTTTATTCAATTAAGTGTAAAAAATATATTTTTTACACTTAATTTATTCTGCAAAATATACAGCTAGGCTGTAATCATAAATGTTTATTCCATTAATTTTTAGAAAAACTGACATTTGCAAAATTAGCAAGTCAACTTTGTAAAACGTGACGATTTATAGTTTCCTAATTATATCTTAAAATCAAGGTAAACTTAATATTAAGTTAATTTTTCTTGTATTTTTGAAGGTATAACTACTTAAATCATTTACCATTAATGAAATCAACATTCTCAATCGCCACATTAAGTTTATTATTTGTGGCCTGTGGAAGCTCTCAGAAAGGCAGCGAAACAAGCACTAAAGTTGTAGATCCTGTTGTCTACGGACAAACAATCACACAAGAAGACCTAAAAACATCATTGTACACTTTTGCATCTGATGAATTTGAAGGTAGAGAAACTGGTGCTGAAGGACAGAAAAAAGCAATCAACTTTTTAAAAGAACATTACATTAAATATGGTGTTCCAGCTGCAAAAAGCGATGGAAACTATTTTCAAGATGTACCATTAAAGGTGCAATCTAAGCCAGATGTTGCATTAACTATTAATGAAAAGTCATTAAAAAATTTAGAGGATTTTGTTTCTATCAACCCAATGGAAACAAGCAAATTAAAAGCTACTGAAATTGTAAATTTAGGTTACGGTATTGAAGATGATAAATTTTCTAACTACGACAACATAGACATAAAAGGTAAAGTTGTCTTTTTTGTAAGCGGAGAACCTAAAAATAGTGATGGTACATATGTAATATCAGGAACTAAAGAGTCTTCAAATTGGTCTAATTTTAGACAAGAATTTGCATTAAAACGCGATTTAGCTAAAAAAAAAGGAGCAAAAGCTGTTTTATATTATAACCCAGAAGTCTTTGCTATGGCTGCACTACGTTTTGGAGCTTCTAGTGGTAGAATGACTTTAGCTGGCAATGATAAAGACATGTTTTACTTTTTAGTCAATACTGAAACGACTAAAGCTATTTTTAATGAAGATGTAAGAACTTTTGATGCTTCATTTAAAAATAAGATAGTTAAAGCTAACTTAGATTTAGACTTTACTAATAACTCTAAAGATTTATCTTCTGAGAATGTTGCTGCTATAATTAGAGGTACGGAAAAACCAGATGAGTATATTGTGGTATCTGCTCACTTAGACCACGAAGGTGTAAAAGATGGAGAAGTTTATAATGGCGCAGATGATGATGGTTCTGGTACTGTAGCTGTCTTAGAAATTGCAGAAGCTTTTGCTAAAGCTAAAAAAGATGGACATGGTCCAAAACGATCTATAGTATTTTTAAATGTAACTGGTGAAGAAAAAGGCTTATTAGGAAGTCAGCATTATACAGATAACGATCCTATTTTTCCATTAGCTAACACTGTTGCTAATTTAAATATAGATATGATAGGTCGTGTTGACCCTAAACGTAAAACAGGAGACCGTAATTACATCTACTTAATTGGTAGTGATAAATTAAGCACAGAGCTTCATGAGATCTCTGAAGAGATGAATACAAAGTATGCTAAGGTAGAATTAGATTATACTTATAATGATGATAATGATCCTAACAGATTTTACTACAGATCTGATCATTATAATTTTGCTAAAAATAATATTCCAGTTATATTTTACTTTAACGGAACGCACGATGATTACCATAGACCAAGTGATACACCAGATAAGATAGAATACGATTTATTAGAAAACAGAACTCGATTAGTATTTTATACTGCTTGGGAACTAGCCAATAGATCATCAAGAATTATAGTTGATAAAGCTGAATAACAACATAAAAAAAGTCCTGTAATTTTACAGGACTTTTTTTTATGTATTATCTTTTGAAGTTATTAATTATAAAAGTCTAAACACATTCACTTATACTTAAAATAAAAAGCACAAAAAAAGCTTCTCTAAATTTAGAGAAGCTTTTTGCTTTTGGGTGGAAGACCGGGTTCGAACCGGCGACTTTCGGTACCACAAACCGACGCTCTAACCAGCTGAGCTACAACCACCATTTGTGCACATTTAATAATGCGTGTGCAAAGGTAATTTATTTAGTAGTTATTCCAAACCTTTTTTTTAAAATTTTTTACTTTAAATCAAATAAACTTTCCACAGCGACGTAACGCTCTACATTATAGCCTTCTGCGTAATCAACATTTATTAGTCTTCCTAAATCATTTGCTCTATATTTTACGCTATCTGTAAAGTTTTTGCTAGAAATAGGTGTTTCTGGTTCTTTACTATTAGGATCAAAAAACTGAGTTTTATAGGCTAATACACTTTTCATCTTAACATCCATGTAATCTGAGACGTCTACAACAAAATCTGGTTCTATATTTTTCCATTGTATGTAATGGTAAACTTGCTTTGGTCTCCATTGTTTTTGAGGCATACCATTAACTATAGTTTCAATTTTAATTAAACCACTTAAAAAACAAGCGTCACTAACTAACTTACTCCCTTTTCCATGATCAATGTGTCTATCATCAATTGCATTGCATAATATAATCTCTGGTTGATACTTTCGTATCATTTTTATAATTTCTAGTTGGTGCTGTTTGTCGTTAACAAAAAAACCATCTGCAAAACCTAGATTTTCTCGATAAGCTACTCCTAATATATTTTTAGCTTCTTCTGCTTCTGCCTTTCTGGTCAACTCTGTACCACGTGTTCCTAACTCTCCTTTAGTTAGGTCAACGATAGCTACAGTTTTACCGTTAGCGACCTCTTTTGCTATTGTCGCTCCTGCGCCTAACTCTACATCATCTGGATGTGCACCAAATGCTAGTATATCTACTTTCATTATAACTTAATTTTTATTCCAATCTTCTTTTTGTTGTTCATCTAAAAATGTCCAAGCAACAATTCTACTTTTTTTGTTTCCAATATTCATTCCTATTGTTAAAACAGCTGTAGCACCTAGCTTTTTAAGTGATTGGTTTATTGTTTTTACATTATCCTTGTTAGACACTAAACTTGTGTACCAAAAACTTGCAGTTTTTAATAAAGAGCTTTCGTATAAATAATTATGCAAAAAAGCTTTTTCTCCACCTTTGTACCATAATTCATGTGCTTGTCCAGCAAAGTTTCTGACCATTTGGTCTGTGGGCTTTCCAAGTCCTTTTAGTTTACTTGTTGTAGCCTTTAATGCATCAGCTTCATTTTTAAAAAATGGAGGATTACACATGGTTACTGTTACCATATCTGTTTCACTTAAAACACCTGACAACACATGTGCATCGTCATTTTGTTTTTTAAGTTTAATTTGGTCTTGTAAGTTATTTTTGTCAATGATATTTTGAGCAGCTTTTAAGGCGTCATCATTACTATCCACACCTATATAACTCCAATCATACGCTGCATTACCTAATAAAGGATAAATACAATTTGCACCTGTACCAATGTCCATAACAGTTATATTTTCTGTTAATTTAGAACGCTCTAATAAATCTGAAATGTGGTGTATGTAATCTACACGTCCAGGAATTGGAGGACACAAAAAGTGATCAGGAAAATCCCAAAACGCTACATCATAATGAGATTTTAATAATGCTGCATTTAAAGCCTTTACTGCTTTAGGGTTAGCAAAATCAATAGTTTTTTTGTTATTGGCATTTGTAAAAATGAAGGGCTCTAAGTCTGTGTAAACCAGTGATAGCTGATCAAAATCGTAATCGTCGGTATGTTTGTTTTTTTTATGCAAAATATATTTATTGAAAATATTATGAGTTGATTATTTTATGGTTGCTTCCACTGCTTGTTTTATATCTGCTTTTAAATCTTTAGCCTCTTCTATTCCTAAAGAAAAACGAATAAGTCCGTCTGATATACCAATTTCTAAACGTTGTTCTGGTGTTAATAACGAGTGTGATGTTTGTGTTGGAGATAACATTGTGCTTTCTATACCTGCTAAACTCATAGAAGCTTTAATTAACTGTAATTGCTTCATGAATTGATCAGAATTTATATTATCTATAAGTTCAAAAGATAACATAGCTCCAAAGCCCTTCATTTGAGATTTTGCTAACTTATGTTCTGGGTGACTTTTTAAGCCTGGATAATACACTTGTTTAACAAATGTTTGTTTATCTAACCATTTTGCTAATTTGTTAGCATTTTTAGTTTGTGCTTTTACACGTAAACCCATAGTTTTCATGCTACGCTCCAACATCCAAACCGTAAAATCGCTTAAACTACCTCCATAATTTTTAGATACATTCCATATTTTATCTAAATGATCTTTACTTCCTGCTACTGCTCCTGCACAAATATCACTATGACCTCCAAAATATTTAGTTGCCGAGTGCATTACTAAATCAATACCAAAATCTATTGGGTTTTGATTTACTGGACTTGCAAACGTATTATCTATACTTGTTACAATGTTTTTTTGTTTACCTAAATTGGCAATTGCTTTAATATCTGTAATGGTAAGCAAGGGATTTGAAGGTGTTTCGATATGAATCAACTTAGTATTTGGTTGTATTGCTGCTTCAAAGTCTTCAACTTTATAACCATTTGTAAAAGTGAACTCTATATTTAATTTAGGAAATTCTTCTCTAATAAAATTAGATGTTCCACCATATAAGGTATTTTGAACCACAATATGATCTCCTGATTTTAAAAACGCTAAAAACATGTGGCTAATAGCTGCCATACCAGAGCCAAATATCATAGCTGTTTCTGTATGTTCTAAAGCTGCTATTTTTTTTGCCAAATATTCTTGATTGGGTGTATTAAAATACCTTGGGTAACGTTTAACATCTACATCCATAAATTGATAAGAAGATGATAAATAAATTGGAGATATTGCGCCTTTAAATTGCTCATCTGGCACTTCACCAACATGCGTACAAATGGTATTTAAACCTTGATTTTCTAATTTCATTTTGTTAACACTTTAAGACTACTAAATTACTGATTTTAAAATTGACTATATAATACTAGGCTTACTAATATTAAAACTTAATAAGTAGCTTTAACTAGTCCTTAACTAAAATCTATCCTTTTTTTTGTATCTTATTGATTATGATAGCACAAGATAAAGAAGCACACGAAGACATTTTAAAACAATCTATTAAACATTTAAAGTTTTTAGGGTATGAAAATATTAAAGCGGATTTAGATGGATATGAATCGCCTAAATCTTTTATTAAAAAGAAAAACAGCTTAGTTATCACACCTGACATTACAGCTTATAAGCGTACCAAAAAATATTTTTTTGAATTAGGCTTAAAAAGCGAAAAACCTAAACTATTAAAAACAAAATGGCGACTATTAGACGTAGTTACCAGAATGAAAGACTATCGTTTTAAAATTATTACAACTAAAGGACATTATAGTTTTACGAATAAAATATTAAGTGATTTAAATATTGAAAAATCTTTAATCAAATTATAAAAAAAAGAGCCAATATTAATTGGCTCTTTTTTATTTATTATTTATTTGACTATTTACAATAGCTTTAAGTTTTTCTTTTCTTGTGGCTTCTTCCTTTTTCTTTTTATTAATCTTTTTAGCCATTAACTTAGAATGTTTGGCTTTGTTTTTTGTGTTTTTTTGACCTTTAGGCTTAGGCATATCTTATTTTTTTGAAGCTTTTAAAAGTGCATTTTGCTCTTCCATTAAATCGGATAATCTTGATAACAACTCGATATCCTTAGGTGTTTTAACTGTTTTATTTTTGGTGTCGTGTGATTTATCCTTTAACCTATTCATAGCTTTAACAACTATAAATACCGTTAAACCAACAATTAAAAAGTCTAATACAACCTCAAACAATTCGCCATAATATACAGCTACTTCTTGACTAGTAACCACACCATCATTGCTTACAATCTCATTTCTTAAAATATAGCGCTTATTCTGAAAATTTAAACCATCAGTTAATAATGATAATGGTGGTAAAAAAACTTTTTTGACTAAAACATCAATTACTTTATTGAAAGATGCACCTATAATTATACCTATAGCCATATCCATCATGTTGCCTTTTACAGCAAATTCTTTAAACTCTCTTAAAAATTTCATTTGTAAACTTTATTTAATCCTTAGTTGTTTTATTGTAAGCTCTAATCATAACTAAAGCCCATGCAAAGACACAAAAAAATACGATAATAGAAAACCAAAATACAATACTATTTCCTTCCATTGTTTACAAGTTTTACATATATCATTACACCTAAAAGAGTTGGTGCCCATAAACAAATAAAAATACCATGTAGTTGCTCTCCTTTTAAAAATAAATACTCGGCAATCAATATAATTGCTAGACACAAAATAAGTAGTAAAATGTTACTTAAGCCAAAGTTTTTAATATAGTTCATTAATGTGATTTATAATTTTTAACAAGTTAATAAAATATTAAAGTGAAAACAAAAAGAATAACTCACAACTAAAAATTAAACACTTTAAACGGTTTAAAAGTGTATTTTGTCGATAAAAAAACCAAATTAACAGTTTTAAAATGCATTTAAACGAATAAATACGCATTTAATAGTTGTTTTTTAACAGTATAACTATATTGGTCTAAGAATTTAACCTATTAACTGATTAATATCCCTTATTATGAAAAAAATCGCCCTACTAACCCTACTTTTAATCACAAGTTACACTTTTGCTAACAATAGCAATACAACGACAAACGCAAACTCAATACAAATCATTAGATTAGACTACAATGCGCCAAATGGAGCCTCAAGAGAACTTGTATTAGCCTTTACGTCAGACAATGCTGCTACGGATGGTGTTGATTATGGTTACGATGCTGCTGTATATTCTCCTTTTACTAATGATTTAAATTGGTTAATAGACTCCAATAGATATGTAATCCAAGGTGTAGGGCAATTTCAAAATACTAGTCAATATCTTTTTGGATTATACAATGAAGTATCTGGAGAAGCAAGTATTACCTTATCTAGCTTAGAAAACTTTAATACAGATATTAATGTATACATATATGACGCTTTGCTTAATACTTATACTAATATTAACGACACGCCTTTTACTGGTATTATTGACGCTGGAGATTACACAGACCGTTTTTACATTGCATTTGAAGAACCTGAAATATTAGATATAGACACCAATAATGAAGATATTATCATTGATAGTTTTAATGCTTTAGGAAGTAATGAAAATCCTCCAAAACTTGACAACAACGCAACTACAAAAAGCATAAATCTTAGCTACGATGCAAATACTAACCAATTAAATTTGAAATTTGAAAATAACGCGAAAGTCAAAAATATTACTGTTTATAATTATAAGGGAATAGCTTTAAAAACCATAGAAAAGGCAAACAACAACAAAATAAATATTCCGCTTAACACAAATGACAAAAACTTAATACTACACATTACAACAGATACTGAAGTTATAGTTAAGCAAATAGCACTAAATTCTAATTAAGGATAATGCTTAATTTAATATACAAAAAAAAAGACTCACTATAATTAGTGAGTCTTTTTTTATGTAATAATATATACTGTTTATTTTTTATAATACTTAGCATACTTCCTGTATGAAAACACTCCTAAAATAGCGACACCTACAAGCGCTATTCCAATAAATTTGAAGCTTACTATTTGATCTCCACTTGCATAACTATGTAAGCCTGACAAGTAAAAATTAACTCCAAAATAGGTCATTAAAATGCTTCCAAAAGTTATAATGGACATTAAGTTGAAAAACCATCTACCACGTAATCCTGGCACTAAACGCATATGGATTACAAATGCATAAAGCATAATACTAATAAGTGCCCAAGTTTCTTTAGGGTCCCAACCCCAATATCTTCCCCAACTTTCATTAGCCCATTGTCCACCAAGAAAATTACCTATAGTTAGCATGACCAAACCAACGGTTAAAGCCATTTCATTAATAATAGTTAGTTCTTTTATATTTAAATCCATCTTAGATTTATTGTCCTTATTGGTCAACAACATTAAAACTAATGACACAATACCTAAAATCATACCTAATGTAAATGGACCATAACTAGCAACAATAACAGCTACGTGTATCATTAACCAATAACTATTTAATACAGGCTGAAGGTTAGCAATTGCTGGATCCATCCAATTCCAGTGTGCAATCATTAAAATCATTGCTGTTACAAATGCTGTAGATGCCAAGGTTAAATCACTTTTTCTTCCAAAAGCCAGTCCAAAAAACATAGTTGCCCAAGCAACATATATCATAGACTCATAAGCATCACTCCAAGGTGCATGACCAGAGATGTACCATCTAGCAATTAAGCCTAAAGTATGGATAACAAATAGTCCTAATATGATAAATTTAAATATGGTAACACTTTTAGCTAACCACTTATTGCTACTTTTAAAGATTTGCCAAATAAGTAAGATAAATAGCAATGTTCCTGCATACATATACCAACTAAATAGTTTTTTAAACACATCGTATTGGTTATATAAAATTTCTGCATTTATCTTATCCTCACTTAACATTACGCTTGTTCCAACTTTTCGTTGAGAGGTTTTAAATGCTTCTAATAATTTTTCAGATTTAGTAAAGTCTCCTGTTTTTTTAGCTTCATTTAAAGTATATAAATACCAATCAAAACCAGAACCTATAAAACTACCATAGGTACTATCTTTAATTTTTTGATTGTAGCCATCATTTTTATATTCAAAAGGAGAAATCCATGTATTGTTTTCATCGTCTGGTACTGGAAAGATCTTAAGAGAACGTCCTTCAATAGCATTACTTAATAAATTAATACGCTGATTGGTTTCAATAAACTCTTTTTGTACTCCTGTTTGAGATTTTACTGCAGATGCTTCTTCTAAATACGAATCTAATTTATACTGAAAATTATCGTCAAAAAAGTCTAATAATGCAGCATATTTTTGGTCTTTATCTAATCCAATAATTCCTCTAATAGAATCCGCTTTTTTAGGTGCTAAGTATATAATTGGGACATTATACCATAGCATTGGACTTTCTAGGATGCTTAAAAAGACTTGATCTGATGATAAACCCTCATAACCTTCATGCTTAGTTAATTTTCTAACTAACTCTGACGCATACGTATCAATAGGCATCATACGACCATCAAGATCCTGAATAACTAATCTTCCAAATTTTTTAGCATGTGCTTCTGGAGCTACATTTACTTTTAAAATAGAATCTATTTGAGCTTTACTAGGTCTTTGCTTCTCTGTAACTGTATTGGATTGGTGACCATGTCCATCGTTTTCAGTATGCTCTTGATCTTGTGCAAATCCAAATACGCTTAAACTTAAAAATGCAATGGTTAGCATTTTAGTTTTTTTCTTCTTAATTTTTTCTAAGCCATTTTGCAAATCTCTAAATCTAGTGTGATTAGCAAACAAGATAGCCATCATACCAAAGTATAGTAAAAAGTATCCTGCATAAGTAACCCAAGTACCCCAAAAATCATGATTTACAGATAGTATTGTTCCTTTTAAATCTTTATCAAAATCGGCTTGAAAAAAACGATATCCTCTGTGGTCTAAAATATTATTCATGTAAATATGAAAATCAAAATCACCTTGCTCCTTGTCTATTACAGTCACTTTACTTTCGTAAGAAGAATAATTATTTTCTGTACCAGGATATTTTTCTGCAATAAAATCATTTAGTTTAACTTCAAAAGGTAATTCTAAAACTTTAGAACCATATTTTAAAGCAATATCCAAACCTCCTACTTTTACTTGTTTAAAACGGTTGTTAGACCATTGACTACCTAGCAACTTAACCTCTTTAGTTTCTCCGTTAGCAGACACATTCAATACTACTGCATTTTCATCTTGCTTTAAAAAACTAGCTTTTTTTACAATATCAAAAGTTCCTTTTACAACTGGTTTAGGAAACACTAATTGCATATCTCCAATAACATATCTAGAACGTAAAACTAAGGGTTGTATACTGTCCTTAACTAATTGACCCTGTTGCATGGTTGCCATAGTTAAATATTCTCCTTCAAATGGAGATTGTATCATTAAACCATTTTCTGTAGTGGTAATATTAACTGCTCCATCTGTAGGTTTGTCTAAAGCGACTAATAAATTATGGATATTTTCTACCGTTCCTTGTTTTAAAAAATGATTATGTGGTCCACTACCTCTAGCTTCTACTATTTTTAGATAACTTTCACCAGCGTCATCAGGTACCACATCTTCTTCAGCACCCAAAAAATATTCAGTTAATTCAAATTCAACAGGTGTATTATTATATTGTGCAGTATAATTAAAGCTATTTTCCATTCTTCCAGAAAAATCTACCTCAGCTTCAACGGGTAAACGCTGTGGCACGCCATCAATCATATAATCACCATCAATGTATGCTGTAATGTATGTTTTTTGAGATAAAAAACCACTTTCGGTCTCTCCTTCTCTAATAGCAATCATACCTTCAAATCCAAAATATCTTGTAATACCTGCACCTAGTATAATTAAGATAAAAGCTAAGTGTAATATTAAGGTTGCCCATTTTTCTTTACGTAACAATCTAAATCTAAAAATATTACCAACAAAATTGATAATAAAAAACACCATAATAGCTTCAAACCACCAAGCGTTATAGATTAAATTTCGTGTATAAGGAGTTGGAGAAGTGTCCATGTTTCTGTCTAAAATTGTACCAACTGCCATAGCGACAGCAAATACAATAAATAATACAGAAGTTAATCGTGTTGAAAACAAGATTTTGGCGATTCTATTTTGCATAATAATAGGCCTTTTTTAGCTCGTGCAAAGATAATCGTTTTTGTTGGTTTTAAATCCTCAAAAAAATCTAAATCTTGTGTTAAAATTACTGTTTTAGGTTTTGTCTTGCCTCAAAAATTTTTAAATACATAAATGTACCCATCTTTCTAGCGCGACGTTTTGCATTATCCGCAATTTCACCTTCAAAAAATTGATCAATCGTCGCGTACCATAAATTTAACCACAATCCAAAATGTAGTTCGGTAATAGTATGGTTTACTGCCTTATCTACTTTTTCATGAGCTTCTAATGGGTTGCCTACATATTTATGCTCTAATTTTTTACCTATAAATAAACTAGTCTCCCAAAAGGTAGTCAAGTGGTCTAAATGGGAGTCCCAATCCGTAATAAGCGCATTAAAAATAGGACCTAAAGTAGTATCTGCTCTAACTTTTATATAAAATTGATCTACTAAAAGTTTAACATCGTCTCTGTTAGTAATTTCTTTTTGTTTCATGATAAACAAAGATACCTTTTTGTCCTTTCAAATCTTTATTTTCTTAGTATTTTAGCACCATGATTAAAATAGTTTTGCTTGGCGCAGGAAATGTAGCCACACACCTATATAAAGGGTTTAAAAACGCTTCAAATATTGAGGTTGTACAATGGTACAATAGAAGTAAAAAAGCTATTGACGCTTATAAAAACGAAGTAAATATTACAGATAACATCGCAAATTTAGTAGATGCAGACGTCTATTTAATTGCTGTTAGCGATGATGCTATTGAAGCCTTAAGTACATCCTTACCTTTTGATAAAAGATTAGTGGTACATACTTCTGGAAGCGCTAGCTTGTATGATATTGACATGAAACATTACAGAGGTGTTTTTTATCCTTTACAAACATTTAGCAAAGGTGTTGATTTGGATTTTGCTACAGTACCAATCTGCATTGAAACACTTCGAAAAAAAGATTTTAAAATATTAGAAACCTTAGGTCAAAGCTTAGGTTGTATAACCTACAAAGTTAACCCTAAACAAAGACCTGCTTTACATTTGGCTGCTGTATTTGTTAATAATTTTACTAATCAAATTTACAGAATTGCACATGAAATTACCGAAAAACATGGTGCCGAATTTGACATTTTAAAACCATTAATTACAGAGACTGCCAGAAAAGTACAAGAAGTGTCACCTTACATGGCACAAACAGGACCTGCAAAACGTAATGATAAAAAAACAATAAAAAGACATTTAAAATTATTAGATAATCCACATCAAGAGGACATCTATAAATTAATGACAGAATCGATAAAAAAAACCCATGGACGATAAAAGTTACAAAGAATACCTACACCAAATCACTACCTTTATTTTTGACGTAGATGGTGTTTTAACTAACGGAATGATTACTATCACGACATCAGGCGAAATGATTAGACATATGAATGTTAAGGATGGTTATGCCATGAAGCAGGCGTTAAACCATGGCTATAATGTCTGTATTATTTCTGGTGGTACTAACGAAGGTGTACGTACTCGATTAAATCATTTAGGTATAAAAGATGTCTATTTAGGTGCACATCAAAAAATAGTGCAATTTGAAGCCTATTTAAACGACAACCAAATAAAAGCAGAAAACGTGCTATATATGGGAGATGACATTCCGGATGTACCTGTTTTAAAATTAGTAGGTATGCCTAGTTGTCCACAAGATGCTGTCCCAGAAGTTAAACGCGTATCAAAATATATCTCTCATAAATTAGGAGGTGAAGGTTGTGTACGTGACGTGATTGAGCAAGTTATGAAAGTACAAAACAAATGGGATAGTGATTTTGACGCACAAACCTTTTAACACCTATTGAAACATAATAAAAGGAGACATAATATAGGTTTTGGATAATTGGTTCAGGTAACCAAGCATCCGTATTTAATCAACATCCAAAAGCTTTGTTTTCCAACATAAAAAAACAATTAAACACAGCAAGTCATAAACAATTTAAAACGGACTTTACTGCAACATTACTTTCTGAAGCAGAGAAACAACAGATTAAAAATAAAATTAGAAAACAGGCCAAACAAAAAAATATAATTGTTGTTTTTTTGACCACTTTCTTCTTAATTTTGATTGTTGTTTTAGCAATTGCAATGCTAAAAAGACTATTATCTTAAACAACCTGAAAATTAACACATTGAAACTACTTCAACTTATTCGATTTAAAAATTTACTACTAATTGCTTTAGTACAAATATTAATTAAATACGCTATGTTTCCGGCTTTTGGCGTCAATACCACTTTAACTGCTTTTGAGTTTGCTTTATTAGTAATATCTACATTAACTATAGCTGCTGGTGGCTACATTATAAATGATATTTATGATGTCGAAGCAGACAGTATTAACAAACCAAACAAATTAATTATTGGCAAGCACATACCAGAAGACAAAGCCTACATGTATTATATGGGCTTTACCGTTATTGGCGTTATTTTAGGCTTTTACCTATCTAATGTTATTAACCATAGTACGTTTTTTGCAATTTTTGTCATCATTGCAGCACTACTTTACATCTACGCTACTTTTTTACAACAAATTGTATTAGTAGGTAACATTATTATTAGCGTATTGGTAGGATTAAGCTTGGTCATAGTTGGTATATTCGAGTTACTTCCGGCCATAAACACTCAAAATCAATTTATACAATCCTCAATGTTTGAGGTGTTATTTGATTATGCAGTTTTTGCTTTTATAATCTCGTTAGCCAGAGAGATAGTTAAAGATATTCAAGATGTAGATGGTGATTATAAAATGCAATTTAAAACCCTACCTATTGTATTAGGCAAAAATCGTGCACGTTACATAGCATTTGGATTAACTGTATTTTTAATCTTATTACTTATTTACTATTTAGCTAATTACCTTTACATGAGGCAAGTTGCGGTTGCCTATTTTATTATTGCTGTAATTGGTCCCTTGGTCTATATAAGTATCAAGTTATTTTCGGCAGAAACTAAAGCACAATTCAAAACAATAAGCAATCTACTTAAATTAGTTATGCTTAGCGGAATGCTATCCATGATTGTTTACTTATTTATATTAAAATAAATTATGCTAAAGGAAAAACTTAAAGACAGACACATCATACTAGCTTCAGGATCTCCAAGAAGACAACAGTTTTTTAGAGATTTAGGTTTAGACTTTGAAGTCCGTTTAAAAAAAACTAAAGAAGTCTATCCGCATCATTTATTGCATTATCAAATAAGCGATTATCTAGCCGAATTAAAATCGCTTCCTTTTATGGAAGAACTTAAAAATCATGAAATACTAGTAACCAGTGACACTATTGTTTGGCACAAAAGTAAAGCGTTAGGCAAACCAAAATCTAGCGACGAAGCTTTTGAAATGCTTAGCTCACTAAGTGATGAGACGCATGAGGTTATTACTTCGGTTTGTATACGCACAAAAAAATTCCAAAAAACAGTCAATGCTACAACTAAAGTTACTTTTAAAGCCTTTACAGAAGAAGAGCTTTGGCATTACATTAAAACCTATGCACCATTAGACAAAGCTGGTGCCTATGGTATCCAAGAATGGATTGGACAAATAGGTGTAACAAGCATTCAAGGCTCGTTTTTTAATGTGGTTGGTATGCCAACACATCTTGTTTACGAAACGTTAAATACTATTGCAGAGGAGTTTTAGAGTTGTATTTTTATGGCTAAATAATTAGCTATGCAATTTTTAAAATCGTCCTTATTAATATTTAGTGTTTTCTTAATTTCAGGTTGTAAAGAGCAACCTAAAACAGATACAAAAACAACTTATAATCAAGTTGAAACCGTTACAGAAAAAGCAAAATTACCAGCCTTTAAAACTAACAAACAGTTTAATGACTATTGGTATTCTGGACAAGCCGAAATTACATCTTACCAACTAGAGCAATCTAGATATGGCGAAATTAGAAAAGGAACTGCTGTTCTTGTTTTTGTAACCGAACCTTTTTTAAAAAACGACCAAGTAAAAGCAGACCAAAGCAATCCATCAAACATAAATGTGCTAAAGCTAAATGCTACTAAAAAATTTAATACAGGGATTTATCCATACAGCATTATGCAAAGCACGTTTTACCCTGTTTCAAATAACCAACACGCTTTAAAAGTTAGTGCTTCTGTACAAGAATGGTGTGGACACGTCTACACACAACTTAACAATCGCGAGCAATTTCAAGTAACCTCTCACTCCTATTTTCAGGGAGAAGCAGATCAAAACTTCAACTTAGAAAAAAACAGTTTAGAAAACCAACTTTGGACACAACTACGCATTGACCCAACTAGTTTACCTACCGGAAACATCAATATTATACCAAGTTTGGAATATACAAGACTTAATCACACACCTTTAAAAGCCTATAACGCTTTCGCGGAAAACAAGCCAGGACAATACACGCTTACCATTAAAGATTTAGACCGTAAGCTAACAATAAATTACAATCCAAATTTTCCATTCGATATACAAAGTTGGGAAGAAGTGCAAAATGGAAATCTAACTAAAGCAACTAAAATAAAAACACTACAATCGGACTATTGGAACAAAAAAAGTAACACCGATTTAGAGTTAAGAAAAACACTAGGGTTAGAATAAAACCTATCTTTACCAATTAATAAAATTCACATATGTTTTTAGACAATATTCTATCCGAGTTAATTACCTCGTCCGTAGTATTAGTCATCTTTCTTATTATCAGATATGTCCTTAAAATTTTTATAAAAAAAATAGGTCAACAAAGTGGTATTAATGATGCTAGAATCGGACTAATTTCTCGATATACAACAGTCACTCTATTTTTAATATTCATCTTATTTATAGCTTATATTTTTGGAGCAGAATTTAAAGACCTTGCTGTTATTTTTTCATCTGTATTTGCAGTTATAGGTATTGCACTATTTGCTATTTGGTCTATTTTAAGTAATATAACTTCAGGAATAATCATGTTTTTTTCATTTCCATATAAAGTTGGAGACAAAATTAAAATACATGATAAAGACGCTCCTATTGAAGCTATTATAGAAGATATTAGAGCATTTCAGTTACATTTAAGACAGGACAATGGAGATTTAGTTACCTATCCAAACAACTTAATTCTACAAAAAGCAGTAACTTTAGTACAAAAGGATGCAATCGAGGATTTTGGAGATATGCATTAATTGTAACTTATGGCTAAAAAAAGACAAAAAAAACGCACTCAAAATTACAAAAAGCACTTAGGACAAGTTCCTGGAGCTTTAGTTTATACTGGAAATAAAGAAGACAAAGTATTACATTTAAATGCTTTTGATTATAGCGAAGACAGTTATAAAGAGGCGGATTTAAATACCGTCGAGGAAGCCTTTAATTTTAAAGACTCTGAAACCGTAACGTGGTTTAATCTTAACGGACTTAATTTTATTGACCAAATTGAAAAAATTGGACAACATTACAAGCTTCACCCTTTAATTTTAGAAGACATTGTTAACACCTCACAGCGTCCTAAAATTGACGAGTATAAAGATTACTTTTTTATAGTCTTAAAAATGATGTATTACGATGCAGACGAAAAACTTGTCTCTGAACAAGTCAGTATTGTCATGGGTAAAAATTATGTATTGACTTTTCAAGAAGCAGAAGGCGATGTATTTGATAGTCTTAGAGATCGAATTAGACAAAAAAAAGGACGTGTACGCGAAGAAGGTTCAGACTATTTAATGTATGCCTTAATGGATGCAATTGTTGACCATTACTATGCTATTATAGAGATTATGGGTAACAAGATTGAAGACCTTGAGGACGATTTATTTACAGGCTTAACCCAAGAGCAAATTTCGCAACAAATACAAAATCTTAAGCGTGAAATTTTAAAACTACGACGTGCAATTTTTCCGCTTCGCGAAATAATAAATCGAATAGAAAAAAGTGACAACCCTTTAATTGAAGAAAAAACTACCCATTACTTTAGGGATGTTTACGACCATATTATTCAGGTGACTGAAAATATAGACATTTACCGAGAAATGATTTGGAGTTTAATGGACATGTACATGACAACCATTAGTAATAAAATGAATGAGGTCATGAAAGTACTAACTATTATTGCAACCATTTTTATTCCATTAACTTTTATTGCTGGAATCTATGGGATGAATTTTACTAACATGCCAGAACTACAGTATAAATATGGATATTACATTGTATGGATAGTCATGGTTGTTGTTTTAATAGGAATGCTTGTTTATTTTAAACGTAAAAAATGGCTGTAATTGGTAACTGTTAATTAAAGTTAAAGAAATCTAAAAATACTGCATTCCCTTAATGACTTGTTTATATTTGAAACAGTTTCAAATTTGAAAAAACAATCATGCAAAAATTATTGGCTTCGGTCCTATTTTTACTGTGCTATTCCTTTTCTACACAGGCTCAACAACCAGAAAAATTAAACGCTTCAGAAATTCATCAAGCAGTCAAAAAGCTTAACTTTTTAGGTTCAGTTTTATATCTAGCTGCACATCCAGATGACGAGAACACACGATTAATATCTTACATGTCTAACCATGTAAAAGCACGTACAGCCTACCTATCGCTAACTAGAGGTGATGGTGGACAAAATTTAATTGGACCAGAGCTTAGAGAACTTTTAGGTGTCATCCGTACGCAAGAGTTACTTGCTGCAAGACGCACAGATGGTGGCGAGCAACGTTTTACAAGAGCAAATGACTTTGGATACTCTAAACATCCAGACGAAACATTAGCTATTTGGAACAAAAACGAAGTCCTTAGTGATGTTGTTTTAGCTATCAGACAATTTAAACCAGATATTATAATAAACCGTTTTGACCACAGAAGTCCAGGTACAACTCATGGTCATCACACAAGTTCTGCTATGTTAAGCGTTGAAGCTTTTGATCTAGCTAACGATAAAAATGCATATCCAGATCAAGTTAAAAAATACGGAACATGGCAACCAAAACGTGAGTTTTTTAATACCTCTTGGTGGTTTTATGGCAGCGAAGAAAAATTTGAAGAAGCAGACAAAACCAATCTATTAAACTTTGATATTGGTGTTTATTATCCTGCTTTAGGTGTATCTAACAACGAAATTGCTGCACTTGCTAGTAGCCAACATTTATGTCAAGGTTTTGGTCGTTTATCCCAAAGAGGTAGTCAAACGGAATATATCGAATTAATAAAAGGCGATTTACCTAAAGACAAATCCAATATTTTTGATGGCATTAATACGACTTGGACAAGAGTAAAAGGTGGCGAAAAAATTGAAACTATTTTAAAAAATGTAGAATCTAATTTTAATTTTGAAAATCCTGCAGCACATTTAGATCAACTATTACAAGCTAGACAATTAATTTTAGCGATTGATAGCCCACAATGGAAAGATCAAAAAATTAAAGAAATTAATAAAATTATAGAAGCTTGTGCTGGTTTATATTTAGAAGCTTCAGCTAACACACCAACAGCGTCAACAGGTCAAATTATTGATATAGATATTGAAGCCTTAAACCGAAGCAATGCCACTATTAAATTAGACAGTTATACTATTTCAAACAATAACTCTGATAACTTTTACGGAAAATTATTAAAAGCAAATGATAAACAAGAGTTAAAAGAAAAAATAACAATTGCTAATACATTACAACCTACAGGACCATATTGGTTAAATCAAAAAGGGAGTTTAGGAATGTATAAAGTTGAAGACAAAAGTCTAATTGGTAAACCGGAAACACCACGTGCTATTACCATAGATTTTAATCTAAACATCAATGGATTTGCGTTTACGGTTACTAAAGATTTAGTATATCGTTACTCAAAACCTGATAAAGGTGAATTGTATAGACCATTTGAAATTATTCCTGAAGCTTCGGCAAAAATCAATCAAAAGGTTATCATTTTTGAAAATGACCAACAAAAAGAAATCCCTGTAACCGTTCAAGCGGGAAAAGATAATTTAGAAGGTTACATTACCATTGCCCATCCTAATGGTTGGTCTGTATTTCCAGAAAAGCAAAAAATAACTATAGCTAATAAAGGACAAGAACAAACTTTTATATTTACTATCATTCCGCCTAAAAACCAAAGCGAAGGTTTAATTAGTCCAATGGTTACCATTGGCGACAAGACTTACACCAAGGAATTAGTAGAAATTAACTACGAGCATATTCCGTTTCAAACGGTATTACTTCCTAGCGAAAGCAAAATAGTGCGATTAGATATTAAAAAACGTGGCGAAAACATAGCCTATATTGAAGGTGCAGGAGACGTGGTACCAGAAAGTTTAAAACAAATTGGCTACAACGTTATGATTTTACAACCAGAAGACATTACTCCAGAACGACTTAGTGCTTTTGATGCAGTTGTGGTTGGTATTAGAGCTTATAACATTGTCGAATCCCTAAAATTTAAACAAGATATTTTATTTAATTTTGTTGAAAAAGGAGGAAACATGATTGTGCAATACAACACCAATCGTGGTATCAAAGTAGATAATATTGCACCTTTTAATTTACAATTATCACGAGATAGAGTTACAGATGAAAATGCAGAAGTAACCTTATTAGCTCCAAACCACGAGTTACTTAATTTTCCTAACAAGATAACCACTAAAGATTTTGAAGGTTGGACGCAAGAACGTGGATTGTATTTTCCTGACCAATGGTCATCAGACTTCACTCCTATCCTATCCATGCATGATAAAGACGAAACTGCTAAAACAGGAAGTCTTTTAGTTGCCAAACATGGAAAAGGACACTATATATACACTGGATTAAGCTTTTTTAGAGAATTCCCTGTTGGTGTATCTGGTGCTTACAGATTATTTGCAAATATGCTAAGTATAGGAAAACAAGATATTACTAATGATAACGGATTAAAAAACTAAATCATGCAAGACCAACCTAAGTACCAATGGAAACCGTTATATACAATTCTTTTAGTTGCAAATGCGCTATATATTATTGCATTTTACTTAATAACTAAATTGTTTTAAATTATGCAAAGTTTAGATTGGATTGTCTTAATTGGAACATTGTTAACCATTGTTATTTACGGAACGTATCAAACCAGAGGTAGTAAAAACGTACAAGATTTTTTAAAAGGTGGAAGTACCAGCAAATGGTGGACCATAGGATTATCTGTAATGGCTACACAAGCTAGTGCTATAACTTTTTTAAGTACGCCTGGACAAGCATTTCATTCCGGAATGGGTTTTGTGCAGTTTTATTTTGGATTACCAATAGCCATGATTGTAATCTGCATGGTCTTTATACCATTATATCACAGACTTAAAGTATATACAGCTTACGAGTTTTTAGAAAACCGATTTGACCGTAAAACACGTACACTAACAGCAGTACTGTTTTTAATCCAACGTGGTCTAGCAGCAGGAATAACCATTTTTGCTCCTGCTATTATCTTATCTGCAGTTTTAGGATGGAACCTTCTTTTACTAAATATTATTATAGGTGTATTAGTTATAATCTACACGGTTTCGGGAGGTACAAAAGCAGTTAATGTGACTCAAAAACATCAAATGGTAGTCATTTTTACAGGAATGGTAATAGCTTTCATTTTAATATTAAACCAATTACCTGATGATATTACTTTTAAAAAAGCTCTAGATATTGCTGGAGCAAGCGGTAAAATGGAAGTGTTAGATTTTTCTTTCGATTTAAATAATAGATATACAGTTTGGAGTGGATTAATTGGTGGTACGTTTTTAATGCTATCGTATTTTGGTACTGACCAAAGTCAAGTGCAACGTTATTTGTCTGGTAAATCTGTAAAAGAAATGCGTTTAGGATTAATTTTTAACGGATTACTAAAAGTACCAATGCAGTTTTTTATTCTGCTAGTAGGTGTAATGGTATTTGTATTTTACCAGTTTAACGATGCTCCCATAAATTTTAATCCCACTGCAACAGAAGTTGTTTTAAATTCAAAATATGCAAATGAGTATGCTGCGTTGCAATTAGAGCAGAAAGAAATTTTTGATCTAAAAAAAGCAACCATTACTGAGTTTGCAAACGCTGATGGTAAAGTTAATCAAGACCTTATAGCTAGCTATAATGCCAAAAGCGACACAATAAGAGCGCAAGCTAGAGATTTGATTAAAAAAGCTGGAGAAGCTGAAGGTTTAAAAGTTGAAAGTAATGATAAGGATTATGTTTTTATACACTTTATACTTAATAATTTACCTAAAGGATTAATTGGATTATTATTAGCTGTTATTTTAAGTGCAGCCATGTCTAGTACAGCATCAGAGCTTAACGCTTTAGCTAGTACAACTACAATCGATTTGTATAAACATAGAGTTGGTCCAAAAACTGACCAAGAAATGGTTAAGGCCTCAAGAGGTTTTACATTACTTTGGGGAATCATGGCAATTGGTGTCGCTTGCGTCGCCAATCTAGCAGAAAACTTAATACAATTAGTAAATATTATTGGATCAATATTTTATGGTAACGTCCTTGGTATATTTTTATTAGCGTTTTTCTTTAAGCAAATTAAAGCTAATGCTGTTTTTGTAGCTGCTTTAATTACACAGGTTTTAGTTATTGGATTATTCTTTTTAAATGAATATGAAATAATTAATCTACCTTTTTTATGGTTAAACTTTGTAGGATGTGCAATAGTTATGGTCATTGCCTTTATTATTCAATCTCTATTAAAACGCCTGATATAAAAAGGACTTAATCTGTAATTAATAATCATAGTTTTTTCTTTGGAATTGTTTAATTACTAAAACTACAACCATAACAAAACAGCTTAATCATGTTATTCAAGCAAGATTTAAGTTAAAGAATTTCATCTATCTTTGCATTCAATAAAGCAAAACCATGAGAATTGATATTATAACTGTCCTACCAGAATTACTTAAAAGTCCATTTGAAGCTTCTATTTTAAAGCGTGCAATTGAGGCTAATTTGGTTGAAGTACATTTTCATAATTTAAGAGACTACACCACAGATAATTACAAGTCCATTGATGACACCCAATTTGGTGGTGGAGCTGGTATGGTCATGATGGTTGAACCTATAGACAAATGCATTTCTAAATTAAAAGAAGCGCGTAATTATGACGAGGTTATATACATGACGCCTGATGGCGAAACCTTAAACCAAAGCATAGCTAACCAAGTCTCTTTAAAAGAAAACATTATCATACTTTGTGGACATTATAAAGGTGTAGACCAACGCGTAAGAGATTTATTTATCACCAAAGAAATATCTATAGGAGACTATGTGCTTTCTGGAGGAGAATTAGGTGCAGCAGTATTATGTGATGCAGTAATTAGATTAATTCCTGGTGTTTTAGGTAATGAAACCTCTGCATTAACAGACAGTTTTCAGGATAATTTATTGGCTCCTCCAATCTATACTAAACCACGTAATTACAAAGGTCTTGAAGTCCCTGAAGTATTATTAAGTGGTCATGCAGCTAATATAGAAAGATGGAGAGAAGACCAAGCCTACCAACGTACTAAAGACAGACGACCAGATTTATTAGACAAATAGACAACATGTTTTACGTGTATCTAAAAAAACAGACAAACTTTTTACATTTTTACTTTCTGTTTTTTACTTTTTAACTATATTTGCACCCAATTTCGGATTAACCTCTGGCGAGATACGTGAATGTTACTCTGAATCAATCATTTAAAATTAAATAAAGATGGAATCTTTAATAAAATTTGTTCAAGACGAGTTTGTAACAACAAAGGACTTTCCTGAATTTTCAGCTGGAGACACAATTACTGTGTACTATGAAATTAGAGAAGGAGAAAAAGTACGTACTCAGTTTTTTAGAGGAGTAGTAATTCAAAAAAGAGGTAGCGGATCTTCTGAAACGTTTACAATTAGAAAAATGTCAGGAACTATTGGTGTAGAGCGTATCTTCCCAATTAACTTACCTGCATTACAAAAAGTTGAAATCAACAAAAAAGGTAAAGTACGTCGTGCTAGAATCTTTTACTTTAGAGGTCTTACTGGTAAGAAAGCTAGAATTAAAGAAGCAAGAAGAAAATAATTTCTTCAACCTTAGTTATATTAAAAAGCCTAACTTATTTAAGTTAGGCTTTTGTTGTTATTAACTTTTGTTAATAAGTGCGGTTCATAACTAGTTGATATCTAAAGTCTTATTTTCTTTAAAATCTAAAAGATATTTTTTAATTTAGTAAAACAATTAATAACAATAGCAATATTGGTTTCAATTAAATGTTGAATTTGATTTAGTTTTATTTGTTTTTTGAGGTTTTGAAAATTGCAGGTGTAGTCGTGCAACTTAAAAACCATGATACTTTATAATTTAAGTTTTGTTTGACAGGATTTAAAAAGTAAAGTTGAAAGTTTTAAGTAAAGTAACGTAGTGAAAGTAAAGTTACTTGAACAAAACAATGTTTATTGTATATGATTGATATTAAATTATTAATTAAAAGGTAAACATCAAGAAAAACAATTACTAAGTACATTTAGTAACAGGTCAATACATTTTGAAAGTTACTCTTATAATGTACTATTGATTTAATATTAGCTTGAACTGAAAAAATGTAAAACGAAAGTTTTGGATTGATCTAATGAAAATTAGATAAGTCAGCAAAATATTATCTCAAAAAAGCCATAGCAACAATAGTTAAGTCTATTATGTTATGGCTTTTGTTTTACTGTCAATTAAAGTATATTTACTGCAAATAGTAAAAATGAATATACCTTTTATAGCAGATAAAACTTATAGAAATAAAGACTTTACTTTAACAGAATTACCAAAAGCAGAATATGATAATTGCATGTTTATAAACTGTAATTTTAATGCTTGTTACTTATCCACTATTACATTTTTAGAATGTCAATTTATAGATTGTGACCTAAGTAATAGCAAAACATCAGACACAACCTTTAAAGATGTAGCTTTTGAAAACTGTAAGCTTTTAGGCGTTTTATTTAATGACTGTAACCAATTATTAATGTCTATGACTTTTAATAATTGTCAACTTAATTTTGCATCATTTTATAAAGTTAAATTAATTAATACAAAATTTACTAATTGTCAATTTGAAAAAACAGAATTTACAGAAGCTAATGTCTCAAAATCTGTTTTTGACAATTGTAACTTTAAATACGCTATCTTTTTTAATACTAACATAGAGCAAGCTAACTTTTTAACCTCTTACAACTACTCTATTCATCCTGAAAATAATAAAATTAAAGGCGCAAAATTTTCGAAAGACCAAATTCAGGGGTTATTAGATCACTATAAAATTCAGATTTCTTAAAATTTTATCTATATTTTATTAAATCCGCAATAAACTCACTCTCAATTTAGTTTCCAACTAAATGGGTTGTTAAGTAAACGTTTTCGTTTTAAAAAACCTCCTATTTTTTGTATCTTCGTGAAGCTTAAAATTAAACTAATACACATTTACATTTATGTCAAATTCACCAAAAATTATATATACCATTACAGATGAAGCACCAGCTTTAGCAACGCGTTCATTTTTACCAATCGTTCAAGCATTTACAGCCTCTTCTGGAATTGGATTAGAAACTAAAGACATATCATTAGCAGCACGTATTTTAGCAGTTTTTCCTGATTTTTTAACGGAAGATCAACGTGTCTCTGATGATTTAGCTTATTTAGGAGAATTAGCAAAAACTCCAGAAGCTAATATTATTAAATTACCAAACATTAGTGCTTCTGTACCACAACTTAAGGCTGCAATTAAAGAGCTGCAAGCTAAAGGTTTTGCTATACCTAATTACCCAGAAGAAGTAACTAATGATAAAGAAAAAGATGCTAAATTACGTTACGATAAAATTAAAGGTAGTGCTGTAAATCCAGTATTACGCGAAGGTAACTCTGATAGACGTGCACCAAAAGCTGTAAAAAATTACGCTAAGAAAAACCCACACTCAATGGGAGCTTGGTCAAAAGATTCAAAATCACATGTCGCAACTATGACTGAAGGTGATTTTGCACATAACGAAAAATCTGTAACATTAGATAATGCTACAACTATCAAAATTGTCCACACAGATGCATCTGGAAATGAAACCATTTTAAAAGATAACTTAGGATTATTAAAAGGTGAAATTATTGATGGAACTGTATTAAGTAAAAAAGCACTACTTACATTTTTAGAAGCACAAATTAAAGATGCTAAAGATAAAGGTGTATTGTTTTCTTTACACATGAAAGCAACAATGATGAAGGTCTCTGACCCAATTATTTTTGGTCATGCTGTTCGTGTATTTTTTAAAGACGTATTTGCTAAACACAGTGCTACTTTTGAAAAAATTGGTGTAGATGTTAATAATGGATTTGGAAACTTATTAAGTAACCTAAACGAATTACCAGAGTCAGAACGCAATGCTATATTAGCAGATATTGATGCTGCTTATAAAGCAAATCCTGCTTTAGCTATGGTAGATAGTGATAAAGGGATTACAAACTTACATGTACCAAGTGATGTTATTATAGATGCATCAATGCCAGCAATGATTAGAAATTCTGGTCAAATGTGGAATGCAGATGGTAAATCTCAAGACACTAAAGCAGTAATTCCTGATAGTAGTTATGCTGGAATTTACACAGCAACTATTGACTTTTGTAAAGAAAACGGAGCATTTGACCCAACAACAATGGGAACAGTACCAAACGTTGGATTAATGGCTCAAAAAGCTGAAGAATACGGATCACATGACAAAACTTTTGAAATTGATGCAGATGGTAAAGTAGAAGTTATTGATACTGACGGAAAAGTATTGATTTCTCACAACGTGGAAGCTGGAGACATTTGGAGAATGTGTCAAGTTAAAGATGCACCAATCCAAGACTGGGTTAAATTAGCGGTAACTCGTGCTAGAGCATCACAAACTCCTGCTGTTTTCTGGTTAGACGAAAATAGAGCACACGATGCGGAATTAATCAAAAAAGTAAATACATATTTAAAAGATCACGATACAGAAGGTTTAGAACTTCATATTTTATCTCCAATTAAAGCAACACAATTTACTTTAAAACGCGTAAAAGCTGGAGAAGATACAATCTCTGTTTCAGGAAATGTATTACGTGATTACTTAACAGATTTATTTCCTATTTTAGAATTAGGTACATCTGCAAAAATGTTGTCTATCGTACCATTAATGAATGGTGGAGGTTTATTTGAAACTGGTGCAGGAGGATCTGCTCCAAAACACGTACAACAATTTATTGAAGAAAATCACTTACGTTGGGATAGTTTAGGAGAATTTTTAGCTCTTGCAGTCTCTTTAGAGCATTTTAGCCAAGTTAATAATAATCCAAAAGCTAAAGTTTTAGGTGATGCACTAGATGATGCGACCGAGAAATTATTAGAAAACAAAAAAGGGCCTTCTAGAAAATCTGGTGAGATTGATAACAGAGGAAGCCACTTTTACTTAGCAATGTATTGGGCAGAAGCATTAGCAAACCAAGATAAAGATGCTACTTTAAAAGCACAATTTGCTCCAGTTGCTTTAGCCTTTAAGGCAGAAGAAAAAGTAATAGTATCAGCATTAAGCGATATTCAAGGTGTTGCTGTAGATATTGAAGGTTACTATTCGCCAAACGAAGAATTAACAGCTAAAGCAATGCGACCAATTCAATTATTTAATGACTTGCTTAAAAGCATCTAAATCATAACTTTAATTATATAAAAAAAGCTTCCAAATGGAAGCTTTTTTTATTTTGTCTAAAATCCGCATTCAAAATGTTACCTATATAACTTCTAAACTTCCAAACTTCAAAATACTACAAACTATATTTAAATAAAGTTTAACACCTTAAAACAGAATATGTAAAGTTGCTTTTAGTTATTTTTACTAATCAAAATCAACCAATGAATTATATAAAAAATGGTATATTATTCTTGCTTTTAATTAGTAGCACACTAATTTTTGCTCAAGAAAAATTTACGCTAAGCGGTAAAATAATAGAAAGTGCCAGTAACGAAACATTAATAAGTGTTAATGTAATAGTACCTGAATTAAATACTGGAGCAGTCACAAATGAATATGGCTTCTACTCCATCACACTCCCAAAAGGCACATACAAAGTTGTTGTTTCCTATTTAGGTTTTTCTGATATATCAGAAACGATAATATTAGATAAAAATATTACCAAAAATTTTAGCTTAGAAGAGTCTTTTGAAAACTTAGACGAAGTTATTATTACTGAAAACATAGAAAAGCTTAATATTAAAAAACCTCAAATGAGTGTTAACGCACTTAGTTCTGCTACCATTAAAGATATTCCGGTTGTTTTTGGAGAAGCAGACGTAATTAAAGCAATAACACTTCTACCAGGTGTTACTAATGCAGGAGAAGGATCTTCTGGTTTTAATGTACGTGGTGGAGCAGCAGATCAAAATCTTATTTTATTGGACGAGGCTACAGTATTTAACTCATCGCACTTATTTGGTTTCTTTTCTGTTTTTAATCCGGATGCCATCAAAGATATAAAATTATATAAAGGTGGAATTCCTGCACGTTATGGAGGACGCGTATCTTCAGTATTAGACATTTATCAAAAAGAAGGAAACAGTAAAACGTTTAAAATGAATGGAGGAATAGGAATTGTATCTAGCAGAATACTTGCTGAAGGTCCTATAAAAAAAGACAAAGGTTCATTTCTATTTGGTGGTCGTAGTAGTTATGCGCATTTATTTTTACCACTGTTTGATATAGATAACAAAGCATATTTTTACGATTTAAACACAAAATTAAGTTACGATTTAAACGACAATAACAGTATTTATCTTTCTGGTTATTTTGGACGAGATGTCTTTAGTATTACAGATAGTTTTGAAAACATTTATGGTAACACAGTAGTAAATTTTAGATGGAATCATTTATTCTCGGACAAGTTATTCTCAAACATGTCACTAATATATTCCGATTACTACTATGGTTTAAAACTAAATTTTGTCGAGTTTGATTGGAATTCAGGAATTCAAAACTTCAATTTTAAATACGATTTTAAACATTACGTTACTGATGGCTTTAAACTTCAATATGGTTTAAATAGTATCTACTATAAATTTAATCCAGGAGATATAAAACCATCTACACCAACTTCTGGAATAAATCCATTTAAATTAACAGATAAATATGCTTTTGAAAATGCAATTTATGTTGATGCCGAACATAAACTATCAGATAAGTTAAACTTAAGCTATGGTTTACGTTTAAGCTCTTTTTTACGATTAGGCCAAAATCAGTTAAATACGTATCAAAATGATCAAGCAATAGTATTTAATAATGATTTTCAAATCTATCAAAAAGCAACTCCTACAGGATCAGAAAGTTTTAGTAAAAGTGACGTTATAAAAAGTTTTGCAAACCTAGAGCCTAGAGCATCATTGGCTTACCAACTAAACGAAAATTCTTCTGTAAAAGCAAGCTATAATCGGATGTCACAATATTTACATTTATTATCTAATACATCCTCACCAACACCTTTAGATATTTGGACACCCAGTGGTAAATATGTAAAACCACAATTATTAGATCAAGTTGCTGTAGGCTATTTTAGAAGCTTTAATGACGATAGCTATAGTTTAGAAGTAGAAACATATTATAAAAAAATTGAAAACAGAATTGACTATATAGATGGTGCAGATTTAATTGCAAACGATGCTATAGAACAAATAATATTAAATGGAGACGCCAGAGCTTATGGACTAGAGGTGCTTTTAAGAAAAAATGAAGGACGTTTTAAAGGTTGGTTAGCTTATACACTATCAAAATCAGAGCAAAAAACACCAGGTCGCACACCAACCGAAACAGGAATAAACAATGGTAATTGGTATAGTACAGCTTATGACAAAACACATGATATATCTCTAACCACTAGCTATGACTGGAATAAAAAATGGAAATTAAATGCTAATTTTCTATTTCAAACAGGACAACCTACAACATATCCAAATGGTCAATATTCCTATAACGGTATAAATATACCAAGCTATAGCAGTCGTAATTCAGACAGATTGCCAGCATACCATCGTTTAGATTTATCAGCAAATTACACACCAAAACCAGATAAGACATCAGGATGGCAAAGTTATTGGGTATTTGGGCTTTACAATGTATATAATCGTCGTAATGCAGCATCAATAACATTTGGAGAAAACAGAATGACAGGTACAAATGAAGCAACCAGATTATCAATATTTGGACTAATCCCTTCTATATCCTACAATTTTAAATTTTAATAAAAAATGAAAAACGCACTATATATATTAATTGTATCTCTATTTTTTAGTTGTGAAGATGTTATAGATTTAAAAGTACCAACATCAGACCGCAAATTAGTAATCGAGGCATCGTTAAATTGGTTTGAAGATTCAGATGGCTCAGAGCAGCAAATAAAATTGACATTAACAGCTCCTTTTTTCGATAATCAAGTTCCTCCTGCTAATAACGCAACCGTATTTGTTGAAGACAGTAATAGTAATATTTTTACATTCTTGGAACAAGAAAATACAGGAATATACAAAACCAATTCATTCATTCCTGAACTAAACCAAGAATATACCCTAACAATTATATATGACGATCAAACATACATAGGTACAGAAGTATTGACAAGCGTAACTCCAATAGAATATATAGAACAAAATAACGAAGGTGGTTTTTCTGGCGAAGATATAGAACTTAAGGCCTTTTATACAGACCCTGCAAATATAGATAACTACTATTTTTTCGAATTCATATCAGACATACCACAAATTCCAGTGCTAGAAGTATATGACGATCAATTTACTGATGGTAATCAAATTTTCGCATTCTATTCCGAAGAAGATCTACAACAAACAGACATAGTTACCATAAATAATTATGGAGTATCCCAACAATTTTATCAATTTATGGATTTATTGCTTCAACAAACTTCTGATAATGGTGGCGGACCATTTCAAGCACAACCAGCAACCGTTAGAGGAAACTGTATAAACATTACAAATCCAGATAATTTTCCTTTAGGCTATTTCAGAGTTTCACAAGCGTATCAATTTACTTATATTGTACAATAATTTTTTGGCGTTACCACAAGGGTCGCGCTTTCGGCAGTCGCTCTCTGCGAGGAGCTCCAACAAATGCCTCAATCCCTAACGCAAACCAGTAGTACCATTTAGACTATGCAATTTACAAAAACAACAGAACAAGATTCCAATTACAATAATTTAGACAAAATGTCTATAAACAACCTATTAACAAACATAAATATAGAAGATCAAACTGTCCCAACAGCAGTCAAAAAAGCGATTCCTCAAATTCAAGCTTTAGTAGAACAAATCGTAATAAAAATGGAAAAAGGTGGCAGACTGTTTTATATTGGAGCAGGAACAAGTGGACGTCTAGGAGTTGTAGATGCATCAGAATGTCCTCCAACATTTGGAGTATCCTATGACGTAGTAATAGGTATTATCGCTGGTGGAGATAAAGCAATAAGAGAAGCAGTTGAGTTTGCAGAGGACTCTACAACCCAAGGATGGAAAGACCTAACAAAATACAATGTAACAGATAAAGATGTCGTAATTGGTATTGCTGCATCAGGTACAACACCATATGTAATATCAGCGCTTAATACATGTAATTTAGAAGGTATTACAACTGGATGTATAACATCAAATAAGCAATGTCCTTTAAGCTTAGCATCACAATTTCCAATTGAAGTAGTCGTAGGACCAGAATTTATAACGGGTAGTTCACGTATGAAAGCAGGTACAGCACAAAAACTAGTACTCAACATGATATCCACAACTACTATGATAAAACTTGGTAAGATAAAAGGAAACAAAATGGTAGACATGCAACTTAGTAATGATAAACTAGTGG